>NZ_JCAJXC010000023.1:0-74274 GCF_059278965.1 Pedobacter sp. NEAU-ZC8 | reverse complement strand
GACAACCCTAACAGAGTGATCCGCAGAAATTAAGTCGTCCAAACTCGGGGGAAGCATCACCAACTGATTCTGGTGATAGGGCCTGAAAGTAGGTCTTTTTACTGCCATTTCCTGGTATGTTTTATACTTAAAAATAAGAAAAACAGACCTTTAAAGCAAGTAAAGGGCACTTGAAATTAAAATAGAACGCTTAAATATTATTCATAAAAATCTCGATATACGAAAAAGAGCCTGATCATGATTTATGATACAGGCTCTTCTGTTATGCGGTTCGTTTATAATGCTGCGGCGAGCTGAAGTTTCGCCCTGCTCTTCTTTTTCCTACCCCTCCAGATTAAAAATCCGGTGATCGGCAAGCTTGCAGCGACCAAACTGCCACAGAATGCCATGATCTTTCCTGGTAGTCCAAGTACGGCACCTACATGCAAATCAAAGTTCATCCGGGCAATCTTGTCCGCGGTGCTGGCTTCATCAAATTTGCCAAACATATGGTCCACCTTCATCTCTTCCAGGGTGTACTGGTCATAGAACAAATAGTCTGCTTTCCAGTAAGTACCGGGTTCCGGATTTATCGCAAGCTCTATGGCGGCATCCTTCGCGTGTGGCGGGTGCACATCCATATTTCCTTTGAAGCCCGGTCTTTCAGCCCTTGCTTTTGCCCAAAGAATGTCCTGGGCAGGGGCTTTACCTTTCGCCAAGGCAACCAGCTCGGGGTTGGTCGCACTCTTGGAAACACTTTCAGTGAATGGGATCATCTCTTTTCCACCTGAAGCCAGCCAGTAAGTAGATTTAGCGAACCACTGGAAGCCCATCACCATACCCGTTAATGCCAGGAAGATCATGATCCAGGTTAAATAGAATCCAACCACGTTATGGAGGTCGTAGTTTACCCGGCGCCATTTTGCATTCCATTTGACGGTAAAACGCTTTTTACTTGCCGCACGGTTTTTAGGCCACCAAAGCACCAAGCCTGAAATCAGCAGGAAAGCAAACATCATGGTGGCAGTGGTTAGTATCGGCTGGCCGATATCCGGGGGCAGCCAAAGGTAGTAGTGACCGTTGATCACCTGCCTGAAGAAATCTTTGGACATATCCTTAACCTTCAAGACCTCACCCGTGTAGGGATTTACAAATACGGTCCAGAAATAGGTGTCCGTCAGGGAATAGTAGGTCACAATTGCAGACTTCCCATCCTGATAGCCTACGCTGTGCGCTTCCTTATTCGGGAGTACCTTGTCGGTGATCTGCTGTATTTGTGAAGGCCTTAATAAGGGCTTATTCTGCACTTCCACAAAGCGATAGGACTGCGTGGCATTTTCAATTTCAATCTGAAAAGCAAGAATGCAGCCGGTGATGCCCAGAAAACATACAAATACGCCGGACGTAAGTCCGAGCCATAAATGTATTTGTCCGATCCAATGTCTCAGGTTTTTTTTGTTCTTTACCATCTAGAATTTATAAGCGACACTAACTCTGTAATTTCTTGGCGCCTCTGCCTGCCAGGAGTAAGCCGGCTGGTTGTAATCAGGCGCATTCCAATAGTTTGAATAATAACTACCCGAATACAGGTATTTATCCAAAACGTTAAACACATTTCCAGTAATTCTTAAACCATGACCTTCCCAGAAGAGCCCCGCATCCAGTTTGAAATAGTTCGGTAAGTTCTGCTCGCGCTGCTCGGCGTTATAGGTGTTGGTTGCACGACCTGCAAGGTGCGTGAATCCAGAAGAAATGCCAGTTCCCTTAAGGGCACCGCTTTGGATGGTGTAGCTTAACCAGGCATTGGAGGTATGTTTAGCGAATCCAGGCACAACCTGGCCCACAAACATGCTGGTTACGCCTTCAGCAACTTCAGTAACCTTGCCATCCGTGTAGGCATAGTTCGCGATCAGGCTTAAGCCTTTCGCAAGTTCACCTTTCAAGTCAAACTCGACCCCTTGCGCTCTTTTTTCGCCAACAACAATGCTAAAGTTTTCGCCTGCTGCATTTCTTGGATCACTTGTTAGCTCGTTCTGTTTACGAATCCGGTACACCGATACTGTAGTATTCCATTTACCGTTCATCCAGTCTTTTTTAATCCCTAACTCGTAATTGCTACCAGTAATCGGATCGATTTTGGTGCCATTACGAAGAAAACCGGTCTGCGGGATAAAAGCCTGGTCGTACACGCCATACACCGAAGCATTTTTATCCAGGGAAACACTTAGACCAATGCGCGGTGTAAAACGTTCCGCTTTATTAGGCTCGCCACCAAAAGTAGATTGGCTTACCTTCGAGTATCTTCCAGCAAGTGTTAAACGGGCTTTGTTGTCAAAAAAAGCAAGCTCATCCTGCAGGTAGAAGCTGGTATAATCCTGATCGAAAACACCGCCGCCTGCAATTGCGCGTTCTTTAACGCTAAGACTTCTGTCAAAATTAGCATAGCCATTCCCTGGGAAACCATAGTTGGGGTTATTGACATCAAATGGTGCAGATGGCAGATCCAGATCATGCGATTGTCCCCAGTCTGCATAGTAGTTTTTCTTACCTCCATCAAATCCTGTTAAGATGTTGTGTGTAATGCCGCCGGTTTTGATTTTGCCGTTTACGAAAAATTGTGCAAGCTTCATGGTCGCCTCAGCATCCCAGATACCCACGTTCCGGATCAGCGTGCCATCTGCGAACACGCTGGAGGGCCAGGAGCTGTTCCCGGTTTGCAGATATTTCGAATAAGCCACCTGAGCAGTAGCCTTCCAGGTATCGCTGAAGTTGTGTTGCAAATTAACAAAAGCGCTGTGGTCATTCATTCTCGTCGGATCCACACCCGGTTGGGTCAAAGTGAAGTCCCTCGGAAGGGTAGCATAACCATTAGGGGAGAAGAGGTAGTAAGAACCCACCTCGGTCATTTTTGCGTTTTGGTAAGCATATTCTGCAGTGATTTTTGTGGTATTGGTGATCTGGTAACTCACCGTAGGCGCAATGGTGTAGCGGTCGTTATGCTCAAATGGTCTGAATGAACCTTTGTTCTGCACCGCCGCATTGAAGCGGAATAACAGCTTGCCGTCATCCGTCAATCTTCTGTCTAAATCTACAGCGGTCCTGTACAGGTCATAGCTGCCTGCAGTAAACGAAACCTCGCCGCGATTGCTTCCCGTCGGTTTTTTGGTCACCACATTATACATCCCGCTAGGGTCACCATTACCCAACATAAATCCTGCGGGACCTTTTACAAACTCCACATGGTCTACAAAGCTCATGTCCTCAGTTAGTGGCCCCCAAAATGAAGTCACGAAGTTAAAGCCATTGCGCATGGCCTGGATCTGTGAACCACGCATGGTAATGTTGGTGTACATATCACCCCAGTGCTCCACCCGGGTTGCACCACTTACGTTCCTTACCAGTGCATCGCTCATGCTGATCACCTGCTGGTCGGCCAGCGTCTGGCCGCTTACGATCTGGATATTTTGCGGAATCTCTAATAGCGGCGCATTTAAACGGAGCGATGTGGAAGGCACATCCACCTTATATCGTTTCACTTTACCACCAATCACAACTTCCTTCAACTGATCTGACTTTTCAGATAACCTGAAGTCCGCAACCTGATCATCATTATTCCCAAGATTGATCGTCTTCTCGTCAGATTTCAATCCCAATGCAGAAACCACCACCAGGTAGCTGCCGGGCTTCAGCTTCGTGAACTGATACAGACCATCAACGTTACTCTGTGTCGAGATCGCCTCACCTTTGAGGCTTACGGAAACCGCTACTGCCGGATATCCATCGGCGGTGACAACCTTCCCTTTAATGCTGCTGTTTCGCTGCGCTTGTGCTTGAACGGAAGAACCTAAAAACAGTATCACTGTCAAGATTCGGGTAAAGTGATTCATTTTTCTTATTTGGATTAATTCTTAATTGCCCAAAGAAAGATACTTTTTGCTGACAATCCAAACTATTTAGAATAAATCTTAATTAATCTTTAAGGGATAGCGGTCTGTTTGGTCCTCAACAACTTAACACTTTGAAGATCTGAGAATCTAAAATCTTTGCTACAATCCACATGAAGACGGCTACTACACTGCAAACCAGCCGAATTTTCATAGCTTTGCTTGCAATGAAGCGTGTCTGGATATTTACCATACTATTGGCCTTGCTTGCACAGACGACAGAGTTACACGAGTTTGTAAAGCTGCCGATACTGTTCGAGCATTATGCCGAACACCAGCAACGCAATTCAAAGCTCAAATTCATGGAGTTTCTCTCCATGCACTACTGGGGTGATGACATGGATGATGACGATAACAGTCGCGACATGGAACTCCCTTTTAAGAAACTGGAGCTTAACCATGTTCCTGTGCATTTTCTTCCGCCCAGAATTGGTATCAAACTTAAATCTGCGGTGTTCCTGATCCGCCTGGACCATCCGGAGTACCTGCCGCGGTATAGGACAAATCCCGCGCTTTCCGCGCTATTCCGTCCTCCACGTGCTTAACTGCTGCAAATCATTGTAAAACTTATTGTTAATGGCTCCTTGTACCCTTACACGTTGTAACGGTGTGCCGCGGCCAATTTGTTGCATTCTTAAAGCAAAATGATGCTTGATAAAATCATCCGGTTCTCTGTACATAACAAACTGGTGATCGGCATTTTCATTGCACTGTGGACCATCTATGGTGTCTATGAAGTTACCCGTTTACCGATCGATGCGGTACCTGACATCACAAACGATCAGGTACAAATTATAACCTCTGCGCCCTCGCTGGGTGCCCAGGATGTGGAACGTCTGATCACTTTCCCAATTGAACAGGCGCTGAGTAATATTCCGAAACTCAAGGAAAGCAGAAGCATGTCCCGCTTCGGGCTCTCGTTGATCACCGTGGTCTTTGAAGACGGCGTAGATGTGTACTGGGCACGTCAGCAGGTCACCGAGCGGCTTCAGCAGGTAGAGATAAATGAAAACGCCAGCACACCCGAACTTGCACCGGCATCTACCGGCCTTGGTGAGATCTACCAGTATGTCCTTCGTCCTGATCCGGGTTTCGAAGACAAGTTCAGCCTTGCCGAGCTCCGCAGTATTCAGGATTGGACCGTCCGGAGGAACCTGCTTGGCACCAAAGGTGTTGCCGATGTTTCAACTTTCGGAGGCGAACTGAAGCAATACGAAGTTGCGGTTAATTCTAGTCAACTGAAAGCCTTTGGTATCTCCATCGCAGAGGTTTTCACTGCATTGGAAACCAACAACCAGAACACCGGCGGCGCCTATATTGAAAAAGGGCCTACCGTGATGTATATCCGCAGTGAAGGTCTTGCCGGTTCCATAGAAGATATTGAAAACATAGTCGTCAGGACCGCTGCAAACGGAGCTCCGGTACTTGTGAAAAACATCGGAACCGTACAGTTGGGATCCGCTATCCGCTATGGCGCCCTGAATTACGACCCTAATGGGGAAGTTGCCGGCGGTATTGTCATGATGCTCAAAGGCGAGAACTCCTCTGATGTCATCAAGAACGTGAAAGCCCGCGTAGAAAGCATCCAGAAAATGTTACCCGAAGGGCTGACCATTGAACCCTTTCTGGATCGCACCAAGATGGTGGATAATGCTATCGGCACGGTAGAACATAACCTGCTTGAAGGAGCACTGATCGTCATCTTCGTGCTCGTACTCTTCCTGGGTAACCTTCGCGCCGGACTCATCGTTGCCTCCGTCATCCCACTTTCTATGCTTTTTGCAATCATTATGATGAACTTGTTCGGTGTAAGTGGTAACCTGATGAGCCTTGGGGCTCTAGATTTTGGATTGATCGTCGATGGTGCCGTAATCATTGTGGAAGCCATCCTGCATCACATGCATTTCTCAAAGAAGTACAGCAGTGTCCATGAAATATCTCAAAATGAACTGAACGAAGAGGTGGCTAGCTCGGCCTCCAGAATGATGAATGCCGCCGTTTTCGGCCAGATCATCATCTTGATCGTCTATTTGCCAATCCTGTCACTAACCGGTATTGAAGGCAAGATGTTCAAGCCTATGGCACAAACCGTTGCCTTTGCAATCCTTGGGGCATTCATTTTATCCCTGACCTATGTGCCGATGATCAGTTCGCTGTTCATCAGTAAGAAAATATCGCATAAACCCAACCTGTCCGACCGAGTGATGGAAAAGCTGGAGAACTGGTATATGCGGGTGCTAAGTCGCGCATTGCAAATCAAAAGGCTGCTTGTCGGTCTCGCTTTCGGTCTGTTTGCACTTGCTGTCCTGATGTTCGCCCGTATGGGCGGTGAATTTATTCCGCAGCTGGAAGAGGGTGATTTTGCTGTGGAAACCCGCTTGCTCGTGGGTACTAACCTGAGCACTACCATCAACGCTTTTCAACAGATCAGTGGCGTGCTGCAAAAGAACTTCCCCGAAGTGGAGAAGATCGTATCCCGGATTGGTAGTGCAGAAATCCCCACCGATCCTATGCCCATTGAAGGTGGGGATATGATCATTGTACTTAAGCCAAAGGCAGAATGGACCAGTGCCAGCAGCTTCACGGAATTGGCCAGCAAGATGTCGGCTGTGGTGCAGGAGGCGGCTCCTGGTGTCACGCAGAGTTACCAGTACCCGGTGCAAATGCGCTTTAACGAATTGATGACCGGCTCCAAACAGGACGTGGTTTGTAAGATTTTCGGTGAAGATCTGTATGCCCTGTCCCGCTATGCGGAACAGATCGGCGCAATCAGCAAAACCGTAGAGGGTACGGCAGATTGGTATGTGGAAAAGGTAACCGGTATGCCTCAGGTAGTGATCAAGTACAATCGTGCGGAAATTGCCAAATACGGCTTAAACATCAACGATATCAATCGCACGGTAAATGCGGGTTTTGCAGGCGCGGCGGCTGGAAAGGTTTATGAAGGGGAGAAAAGCTTTGACCTGGTAGTACGGGTTGGAAATGAGCATCGCAAAAACATTGAGGATGTACGCAACCTGATGATCGTTACCCCTGGTGCAAACCAGATCCCTTTATATCAGGTCGCTTCGGTGGATGAAGTTGAAGGACCAAACCAGATCCAGCGTGAAGATGCGAAACGAAGGATCACCGTTGGTTTCAACGTGCGGGGTAGAGACGTGCAATCTGTTGTGGAAGACCTGCAGGCAAAAATCGGTCAAAAGGTTAAACTGGAGCCTGGCTACAACATTGTCTATGGTGGATCCTTCGAGAACCTGCAACAGGCGAAGCAACGTTTAATGATTGCCGTTCCCGTTGCTTTACTCCTGATTTTCGGTATGCTCTATTTTGCCTTTAAATCGCTCAAAGAAGCTGCATTGATCTATACCGCAATTCCGCTTTCCGCCATTGGGGGTGTATTCGCACTCTCGCTACGTGATATGCCCTTCAGCATCTCGGCAGGTGTAGGATTTATTGCCTTATTCGGTGTGGCAGTACTGAACGGCATCGTGCTGATCTCTGAATTCAACCGCATCAAAAAGGAGGGCAGGATCACCGATCCATTGGAGCTGATTAAAGCTGGCACCAGAAACCGCCTGCGCCCCGTGCTCATGACGGCCGCCGTAGCCTCCCTGGGGTTTCTGCCCATGGCTTTAAGCAATGGCGCGGGTGCCGAAGTACAAAGACCGCTGGCTACTGTGGTGATCGGAGGACTTATTACCGCAACCTTCCTTACCCTGTTTGTGCTGCCGGCACTCTATCTTTTATTTGAAGGCAAAATTAAAATGAAACCGAATACAACCATAACAACCTTGCTGCTCGTCTTGCTCAGCATAGGTCAGGTTGCTGCACAGGATGTTCCCAAAGGCATTTCCTTGCCAGCAGCGATCGACACCGCTTTAAAGCATAATCTGCAGGCACAAACGGCACAGCTGACCGCGCAGGCAGAAAAGCTGCGACAGAAAACCGGTTGGGACATCCCAAAAACGGAGCTGAGTGGAGAATATGGACAAATCAACAGCGCAACGAAAGATATGCGACTAGGGCTCACACAATCCTTCAGCTTTCCTTCCGTATATACAAACCAGAAACGCAGTCTGCAGGAGAACTATCTCGTTGCGGAATTGCAAAGTAAGCTGACCGAACTTGACATTAAGACCAATGTACGGAGCCTGTACTATCAGCTGGTGTATCTTCAGGAGAAGCGTAAACTGTTACTTTATGCAGATAGCATCTATCAGCTTTTCGAAAGTAAAACAAACCTGCGTTTCAAGGTGGGAGAAACAGATATCCTCGAAAAAACGTCAGCTTCCGCTCACCGGCAGCAGATTGCTAATCAACTGCGCATGCTGGAAGGTGATCTGAACATTAACCAGACCAGGTTTAACCTGTGGTTGGGCCAGGAGCAAGGCTTCATCCCGCAGGTTGATCAGCAGGATGTTCGCCTGATGCTGCCAGCGGCAATTGCATCACCTGAAAGCATATTACAGGTGCAGGTTCTCGAACACGATGCTGAAGCTGCAAGGTGGCGCTGGCGTACTGAGCGCTCGAAACTGCTGCCAGATTTTTTCATCGGTTATAACAATCAGAGTATTGCAGGGTCTCAGGTCATCAATGGCCAAGAAACCTACGTGCCGACAAGCAAACGCTTCAGCTATGTGAATGCCGGTATCAGCGTGCCCCTGTTTTTTGGTGCACAATCGGCAAGAACATCCGCTGCAAAGGTCGATTGGCAGCTGGCGCAAAAACGCAAAGATTATGCGCTCCAACAAACCAAAACAGCGCAGGCAGCGATACTGCTGGAAGTTAAAAAGTATGCTGGTAGCCTGGACTACTTCGAACAGACAGGGCTGGAAAACGCCAACCTGATCATCGCCACAGCAGACCAGCAATTTGTCGGCGGAGAGATCAATTACCTCCAATGGGTGATCCTGGTTGACCAGGCCATTAACATTAAAAGCGAATATTTAGACATGCTGAACAGCTACAATCAAGCGGTCATTCAAGCGCAGAAAATCAACAACCTATAGCCACACTCAAATGAAGAAATACCTCTTATACCTTTATATCCCATTATTCCTGATTGCCTGTGGGGAGGCGAAAACAGATCCAGCGGCAGAAAATGCGGAAGCTGCTGAAGCTACAGACACCATGTTGGTGGATATTTCTGCCCAGCAGATGAAAACCGCAGCTATCGAAGTCGGTACCGCGGACGAAAGTGCCTTAAGCGGCAGCATTCGCTTACAAGGCAGCATTGATGTTCCGCCGCAGAGCACCGTAAGCGTAAGCTTTCCTTTGGGGGGATACCTTAAATCTACGGACCTGCTGCCCGGCATGCATGTGAGAAAAGGCCAGGTACTTGGGGTGCTGCAAGATATGCAGTTCATCCAGCTGCAGCAAGATTACCTGACCGCGAAAGAGCGCTTGAATGTTGCCACCAATGAATACAACCGTTATCAGGAACTGAATGTGAATAAGGCAGCAAGCGACAAGGTCTTTCAGCAGAGTCGCGCAGAAATGGAAACTCAACGTATAAACATGCAGGCGCTTGCAGAAAAGCTGGAGCTGATCGGCATCAACGCCCGCCGCCTTACCGCATCGAACATTTCCAAGAGCGTAAACATCTTATCTCCAATTGATGGATTTGTAGCCAAAGTAGATGTTAATATTGGTAAGTACACCGCGCCAACCGATGTGCTGTTTGAGCTCGTCAATCCAAAAGACATTCACCTGGCTTTGAACGTATTTGAGCAGGATGTCAACAGCTTGTCTATAGGACAGCGCGTACTGGCCTACAAGAATGATGACCCAGAGAAAAAATATGAAGCTGAGATCATCCTGATCAGCAAGAACCTCGATGCCGACCGCATGGCTACCGTGCACTGCCACTTTGAGCAGTTCGACCCATCCTTATTGCCGGGTATGTTTATGAATGCTGAAGTGGAAGTACAAAACAAAAAGGCGCTGACGCTTAACGAAGATGCGATCGTACGCTGGCAGAACAACCACTACGTATTTGTGGAAACCGGAGCCAATCATTTTAGGATGACTAAGGTGAGCTTGGGTAACCAGTCGCAAGGCAAACAGCAGATCGAAGCGCCTGGCCTTAATCGTTCAACCAGAATGGTTACCAAAAATGCTTATACCTTATTGATGAAGATGAAGAATAGCGGAGAGGAGGAGTAAAGCAGCAACCTTTACGGTTGCTGCTTCGAAGTTGAGCGTTGTATATTCATTCAGATGCTAAATTCATGATGAATTGTTCAGCGGAGTTCCTGCATACCTTCCTGTTAATTAAAGATATATAACTTTTCCCATACATGGGAAATTTGGAACAAATATTTTTTGGGGCCTGCGGATAAAGCACTCCCGGGCGTATTTGATACGTTATATGTATCTTAGGTCAACACACAAAGCAGGATGAACAAGAAACCGTATCAAGGTCAGGTTAATGACAAGGAACGATCAAAGCAAAAATTAATTGAAGCTGTAGGCGCTGTTATCCGGGAAAAAGGGTACACCGGGCTTACTGCAACCAATATATCCAGGGCAGCAGGGCTGGACCGGAGGTTGATCACCCTTTATTTTGGTTCAGTAAACACCCTGATAGAAACCTACGTTCGTGGTAATGACTATTGGATTGGAACTTTCGATGCCAATAAAATTTCAGAGGCACATCAGGCGGGATGTACACGGGAAATGCTCAACAATCTGCTTCAAAATCAGCTGGATTACTTTTTAAAAGATGAAGAGATGCAGAAGATCATCTTATGGCAGATCAGCCAGTCCACAAAACTGATGAAGGAAGTTTCTGAGGAACGGGAAAAGGTTGGTCATCATTTCTTCGCCCTTGCAGATCAGGAACTGAAAGGCAAAGATATTGACCTGCGCGCAGTCACCGCGCTGTTGGTTGCAGGCATTTACTACCTGGTGCTGTATTCCAAATCAACGGACTGCAAGATCTGCGAAATTGATCTGAATACACCGGAAGGTATGCAGCGGATTAAAGCGGCAATTATGGCTATTTTAGAAAAAACATACGGTAAGTAAATATCCAGTGGCTTTAGCTGCCCAGCCCTATCAATGTTAGTTTTCAGGCCAGGCAGCAATATCGAAACCTCAGGTTATTCAACGACCAATATTGCCGGCCCAAATTCTTCAAAATGAATAGCACTGGCATCTATTCCCTGCTCGCGCAAGTATGCAAAATGCTTTTTAATGAATACACCAGGACCGCAGATGTAATAATCCGCACCCGGGACGATAGCATCTTTTACCTGGCTGAGGTCTACAAAACCTTCGTAGTAATTATCCTGCTTCTCATCTTCGAGTTTATCATAAAACGTATGGATGTTCATAGAACTGTGCTGGCCACTTAATTCTGTGACGGTGTCTCTGAAAGCATGCACTTCAAAACCCCGGCTGCCATGAATCCAGGTAATTGGTCTGTCCTTTTTCGACTGTACCATATACTCCAGCATGCTCATGAATGGGGTTAGCCCCACGCCGCCGCTAATGAAAACCGCCGGCTTGTCTGATTCCAGATCCAATGTAAAATCCCCCGCAGGAGGTGCCACCTCTATAACAGCGCCTTCATGGATGGTGTCATGCAGCATATTGCTAATAAAACCTGCATGTTGCTCATCAATGCCGCGTTCTTTTTTAACCGAAATCCGGTAGTACGCTCCATTTGGTGCACAGGAAATACTGTACTGACGTGGTTGAAGTACTTTCAATTCAGGCACAAATAAGCGAACAGTGATGTATTGCCCCGGTAGGAAATCTGCAACTTTACCGCCGTCAGAGGGATACAGGTAAAAAGAAGTAATTTCAGAAGATTCTTTTACCTTCTTCTGTACTACAAAGGGCCTCCAACTGCTCCAGCCACCTTCCTTGTTTGCAGATTCACTATATAAACTTGCTTCTACACCGGTCATGATCGCAGCTAATTCGCCATACGCTGCTGCCCAGGCGTCAATTAGTTCTGAGCTTGCAGCCTCCCCAAGTACTTCAGAGATGGATGCTAGCAGATGTTTCCCCACAATCGCATATTGCTCCGGACGGATGTCAAGACTCACATGTTTATGCGCGATCCGGTTCACAGCCTGCGAAAGTACTGCGGGATTATCAATGTGTTCAGCATAGGCCAAAACTGACATCGCCAAGGCTGTAGGCTGCGCGCCCGTACGTTGGTTTGCACTATTAAACACATTCTTCAACTCCGGGTTATGGCTGAGCATCCTGTTGTAAAAATAAGTGGTTAAGGCCACACCATGTTCTCTGAGAACAGGTACTGTGCCGCGCACAAGTGCTTTTTGCTCGTTTGTCATACTCAATTATATTAAAATACCTTTTTGTCTTTATTTATACAAACATAGCTACTTTGTATTAAAGATAAAAATGTCTTTTATTAATTTTGTATCTTCGCTCGTACGAATTATGGCTATTTTTTCAAAAACCTGCGAGTATGCTATTCGCGCAGTGCTCTATATTGCGCACAAAACAACTACTGGAAATAAAGTAGGGATAAGGGACATCGCAGCGGGCATTGATTCACCCGAGCTTTACTTGGCTAAAATCCTTCAGGATCTTAGCCGCAAGGGCTTGATCAGTTCTATAAAGGGTCCGAACGGAGGCTTTTACATCACTGAGGTTGCGCTTTCCAGGCCACTTAGTGACATTGTGGAAGCAGTAGACGGTAACAGTATTTTTGTAGGCTGTGCCTTGGGTTTGAAGCAGTGCTCGGAAGTGAATCCCTGTCCTTTACACCATCAATTCAAGGCCATTAGGGACCAGATTCATGAGGTGCTGACAAACAATACCATTGGCAGATTTAATGAAGAACTGGTAAATGGCCTGCTTTCCTTAAAGAAGTAAAAACACTAAAGCACCTTTTTCATCATGATATCCGTTTGTTCTTCATCGCCAAGTTTAAACAGGTGTTTGTCAAACGCTACAAAGCCATTCTTCTCGTAAAAGCGAATTGCTCTGGCATTTTTCTCCCAAACACCCAACCATACATACGCCGAGTGTAATGCTTTTGCAACTTCAATAGCTTTGTCATACAGCGCCTGACCAACCCTTCTGCCATGGTAGGCCTCTAAAACATAGATTCGTTCAATTTCTAGTCCGGCTCCTTCCTTGAGTTCGGTTTGTGCCCGACCGGTATTCAGCTTCAGATAACCAACTACATCTTCCCCGAGCATTGCGAAGTAGAATTGTGAATCTTTGTTTAGAAGCTCGGCATGAAGTTTTTTAGCTGAAAAGCCTTCAGCTAAATATTTAAGCATACTTTCTTCCGTGTTGCTTGAAGAGAAAGTATGCAGAAAAGTCCGACGGCCGATATCTTGCAGCAACAGCAGATCTTCTGCAGTAGCTTTTCGTATTTCTAAGGTCTCCATTATCCTCTAATTAAAACTACAAATTTGCTTCAGGAAGCAGTTTCTCAAATGCTTTACGTGGGCTGCCTCTGAAATATACCTCCCCGCAGTATTGATAGCCCGTTTTCTCGAACAAGGCGAGCATTGCCGCATTGTCAAAATTGGTGTCTGCCCGCACACTGAAGATGTTGTTTTTTAAAGCATACTCGTCAATAAAGCCAAGCATCAATCTGGCGATGCCCTTACCCAGGTATTGCTTCGCCACAGCCACGCGGTGGAAGACCACAAAATCTCCTGCACTCAGCCAGGCGCCTTCGATGTCTTCATATGCCAGCTCATTGTTGATCAGGATGGCACAATAGCCAGCGATCCCTTGCTCAGCCCTGACCACATAGCCGTAGCCATTTGCAATATCGGATTTTACAACCTCCAGGTTTGGATATCCATCCTGCCATTGATTGCTTCCATCCGATCTTCTTCGAACAATGGCCTCACTTAAAATCGCCCAGATTTCCTCCGCCTGATCTATTGATGCTTTTTCAAATTTATATGTCATGTCTAGGTTTAATGTTCAACCGCGTTTTTCAGCTGTTTTTCCGAAAGCAATGTTAAGAATTTGCTGCAATTCAATTGTCATCACATTCTTTTTTGCTGGTGAATATATTCTGTAGGTGACATACCAAACTGTTTAGCGAAGTTCCTGCCGAAGTGTGTCTGTGAGCTATAACCTACCTGTTCTGAAATTTCATAAACTTTCAAACTGCCTTCGCTTAACAGTTCTGCCGCTTTTTTTAGTCGCGTAACATTGATGAGTTCATTCGGAGACAGGTCTGAAATCAACTTGATCTTCCGGTATAGGGTAGGTCTGCTGATGTTCATTTCATCCGCGATCAAATCTACATCCAGTGCCGGATTGGCAATGTGCTTCAGGATGGTCGCCTGCAGTCGCTGCAAGAAAATTTCATCCGCCCTGGAATGTGCAATGCTGTTGATGTGAACCAAAGGTGAGCTGGAAAAGTACGTCTTTAAGGTATTCCGGTTTTTCAATAAGGAAGAGATTTGCGCCAGCAGGAAGTCCGGGGAAAATGGTTTTTCCACATAGGCATCCGCACCCAGCTCCAGCCCCTCGATTTTGGATTGAACATTCGTTTTAGAGGTGAGCAGCACAACCGGCACATGGCAATGATTGATGTTCGATTTGATCTTCTCACAAAGTTCAAAGCCGTCCATCCCCGGCATCATGATGTCTGTGACCACAAGGGCGATCACCTCCCGTTCAAGTATGTCCAGCGCTTCCAGACCTGTTGTCGCGGTTAGGGGAGTATAATACGCCGAGAGGTCATCAGAGATGAAGTCCAGGATGTCAGGGTTGTCATCGACGATTAAAATGGCTGGTCTGATGTCTCGTTGCTGCTGATCGGTGTTGAGGGTAAGTGTTTTTTCCATTTTTCCTGAAGATTAAACTCGATAGCGTGGTGTATTGGGAGTTTTAGTATGAAAGTGTTATAACCTGTGTTATGCTGATCCAACACCAGTGTGCCCTGATGTAGTTCGGTAAGCGCTCTTGAAATGGATAATCCGATGCCCGTACCCGGTAGCGATTTGCTTTCCTTCACCCGGTAGAAAGGTTCAAATATCTTTTCCGCTGCCGCTGGAGGTATGATATCTCCATCGCTCTTTACCGCGATCCTGAAGGAATGGTCGGCCCTGGGCTGACCCTCCAGGCCAACAGCAACGATGGTCTTCCCATATTTAAAAGCATTATCCAGCAGGCTAAAGATGATCTTATAAAAGGCCTCTATATCAACATAGGCGTACAAAGGTTCCCCAGGAAGACGCAATCTCAACGTGATGTGCTTGTGTTCAGCGAGTGCTTCAAAGTTCTGCGCAACCTCCCGGATGATCTCCGGGATATTTGCCCGAACATAGTTCAGTGAATAACCGCTGATCTCGGTTTTTCTGAAGTCCAGTAACTGGTTCGTGAGATTAAGCAGTCGTTCGGTATTTCGGTTCAAAATGTTCAGGTTTTTTTCCATCGATGGAACTTCGCGCGCTTGCTTCAGCAGTTTTTCCATAGGACCTTTTATTAGCGTCAGCGGTGTACGGATCTCATGGGAAACCATGGTGAAGAACTCGATCTTGGCCTGGTAAATTTCCTTTTCTTTTTCATTCTCAAAGATCTTTCGTCGGATATGGTTCTTTGTTTTTAGCCTGCGGTCAAAGTAGCGGATCAGCAGCCATACCGTCAATGCCCCGACCACCGCATAGAGCAGGTACGCCCAGCCGCTTCTCCATAACGGCGGAAGGATGATAATTCTTAAATTCGCTTCGTTTTTACTCCATTTCGTACTGCCATGTACAAGTGCCCTGACCTGAAAATTATAAGTGCCAGGCTCTAGCTTGGTGAAGTAGATCTTCCTGTTACTTCTTAAATGCTCCCAATCATCATATAACCCTGTCATCCGGTAGGCATATTCAGTCATTTCCGGTGCAAAGAAGCTGAGGGCAGCCACATCAATGTTAAATGACGATTGATCGTATTGCAAGGTGATCTCCTTGGATGAAATGATGGAGTGGTCAAAAGGATAGCTTTCCTGGCTGTCATTTGTGCCGGTATGCTGCACATGAAAATTAGTGATGAAGATTGGAGGGTCGAACACCTTGTTTTTCAAAGCCTGAGGATCAAAGCTGATCAGGCCTTTTAAGCTGCCAAAATAGATCCGGCCGTCTGCGTCCTTAAAAGAAGAGCTGTAGTTAAACTGGTTGGTCAGCAATCCATCAGATTTGGTATAGGTTTTTACATATCGTGTTTTCGGGTTGAAATTGATCAAACCTCTGCTGCTGCTGATCCAGAAAGTGTGGTCTTGATCCTCCTCAATCCGGAAGAGAAAATTTGTCGGGAAACCATTTTTGACGGTATATCTCAGGAAAGTATCGTCATCTTTTTTATACTTAAGCAAGCCACCCCCTTCAGTGGTGATCCATATATTTTTATCTGTGTCTTCGAAAATGGAGGTGACGGTATTATTGCTCAGTCCATTCGCAGGGTCCTGCTCTTGACGGTAGTGTTTTAGAAGCCGCCCGGCCCCGCTCATCTTAAATAAGCCCTCATCGAAGCTGCCGATCCATATCGTGCCATCACTCGCTTCCAAAACGGAGCTGTATGACACAGGTGGCACCGCTTCATACCGTTCAAAATAATCATCCATGGCCCGGTAGCGGAACAATCCATTTGTAGAGGCCACCAGCATATCACCTTTTCTGCTGCGCTGAAAAGCCATCACAAAGTCGCTGGTCAAGCCATTTTTTCCCGCATTATAGTGTTTGATGACCTTTCCGGTGCTCAGGTCCATCACATCTATGCCGTGATGAAAGGTTCCAATCCAAAGCTTATCGCCATCAGCCATCAACCCGTGAATATTCGAATGCACGATGCTCTTTTTTTTCCCATCTGGGCGGTAGTTGCTGAATCGTCCGGTGTTGATCTCGTACTTGTTCAATCCTGCATCTTCAGTTCCGATCCATAGCCTGCCATATTGATCTTTTTGTATTTCGCGCACCGCATTTCCGCTGATCGAATTTTCCTGCTGCTGCGGAAAGTGTTTGCTGAAAATGGAATATTGTGCGGAGTAGTAGGAGATGCCTCCGAAATAGCTGCCCAGCCAGATCCCACCCTGATTATCCCTACAAAGGGTATAAACGGCATTGTCCGCCAAAGCATATCTGTTGTTGTTCTGTTTTTCCAGGTGGGTGATCCTGCCCGTATTGTGATGGTAAATGTATACGCCGGATTCGGTCGCAATCCAGTATTCCTGATTCGTATTCCGGAGGATATCTCTGACATAAATATTAGTCTTGTCCGGGTTGAAGCTAATGACATCGGTCACCTTGCTATTATTCGGGTCAAATAGCTTTAAACCCTGGGTGGTGGTGCCGACCAGCAGTTTCCCATCGTCGGTCTTCCGTATGGTCGAGATGGCAGCGGCTTCGCGGATCCCGGCGGTACTCAGGTTTTGAACCATACTGATCTTGTCTGCGCCTTGGTCATAGCGCCTGAGGATGCCATCACTGGCGCCGAGCCAGATGCTGCCGTCCTCGGCTGGGTAAATAAAGGTATAATCAACCTTGTTATCCTTAAATCTCCGGATCGTTTTGTTGTCTTTAGACAATCTGCTCAAGCCATTTGCAGCTATGATCCACAGGTTGCCCCGGTGATCCTGTTGTATGTTGAACGCCCGGATGCCCTTGGTATGGTTCAGCATCACAAAGCTTTCATCAGCGGCATGAAATCGATAAATACCATTGCCTGTACCCACAAACAGCTGGCCCCGGCTGCTATATAAAGAATAGATCAGGTTATTGCCAAGACTTTTCGGGTCATTTGGGTCGTTGCGGTAAGTTTTGAAAGTATAACCATCGAAACGGTTCAGACCATCCTTGGTTCCAAACCACATAAAACCTTTGTCGTCCTGAATGGAGGTATACACCGTATTGTTCGACAAGCCGTTCTCCACCTGGTAGTGTTTGAAATAGTACGGCTGGCCATATCCATACAGGTATGTACAGGCAAATGCAATGATTAAGAGAATGCGGTTCAATTGGTTAGGCTTTCTCAAATATATCAAAGATATGATGTGGTTGTTTACTCAAAATAGGGAATAGTGCAGAAATTTTGAGACGATTTGAGGAATTAATGAGACAATTCTGTAAACGACGAGCTTTTCAAAAGCGCCATATTTGAGTAACCGCATGCTGCATGCAGCATGTTTAAACCAAATAGCTAACCTTATGAAAAGACGTTTACACGCTTATGGCAGGAGCATAAGCTTAGAGTGGCGTACTCTTACGACACTTTTGTGCTGTTTCTCAATCCTTCTTTTCTCCTTACCGACGCTGGCACAAAACAGCACCATCACTGGTACCGTGGCCGACGACAAAGGTGTCCCCCTTGCTGGCGTAACCGTGAAAGTAAAGGGTACCACAGTTGGTGCAACAACGGATGGAGATGGCAAGTTCCAGGTCGCCGTAGCCAATAGAAATGCAACCTTGCAGTTCGGCTATGTCGGTTTCATCACCCAGGAGGTTCCACTGAATGGTCGCTCCAGTTTAACGGTAACCCTTGCCGAAGACAATCAGAAGCTTGAAGAAGTGGTGGTAACCGGCTTCGGTACCCAGAAGCGGGAGTCCATCACCGGGGCAATCTCCTCGGTAACCAGTAAGGATATCGAACGGGTACACGGTGGTGCTACCGTAAGTACCTCCCTTGCAGGTAAGATCCCAGGTGTCACTTTCCGGATGTCTGAAGGCCGGCCGGGTGCCAGCGCGAGCATCCAGGTGCGTAACATGGGCCGCCCGCTGTATGTCATTGACGGGATCCAACAGGATGAAGGGCAGTTCAACAACCTCGCACCAAATGATATCGAATCGATCTCCGTATTGAAAGACGCATCAGCGGCAATCTACGGTGTACGTGCTGCAAATGGGGTGATCGTGGTTACGACCAAAAAAGGTGCTAAAGGGGACAGTCGCATCAATGTGGATGCCTATGCGGGTTTCCAGAACTGGTCGCGCTTTCCTGATGTTGTACGTACCTCATATGATTACATGCGTTACAAAGCGGAAGCGGAAATGAATTCCAATGGTAACACCAGTATCACTCAAGAGGAACTGGCAAAATATCAGGCTGGCACCGACCCGGCTTACCGCAGTTTCGACTGGCGGGAATATGTGCTGAAGAGTAATAACAATGCGCCTCAGAACTCCCTGAACGTGAACTTTACCGGCGGCACGGATAAGTTGAACTATTATGTATCTGCGACAAATCTTTATCAGAACTCCGTTTTAGGAGAGGAATATGAATTTCAACGTACTAACATTCAATCGAACGTTAGTGCCACGGTGGCCAACGGCCTAAAAGTTGGCGTAAATATTAACGGTCGGATCGAAACTAGGGAAAACCCTGGTGTACCTGGTGTCGATGATTACTTCCTGGCCAGATTTGCCGTACTGCGCAACTCCCCACTTGAACGTCCGTATGCAAACGACAACCCGCTGTACCTGAACGATATTGGCCACACGGAATCGAATTACGCTTTCCTGAACAAGAGGCTCTCCGGAACCTACCGGAACGACTGGCGTGTACTACAGACCAATTTCAACGCGGAATACCAGATCCCCGGGGTGAAAGGGCTTACTGCCCGGGCAGTGTATTCCTACTATTTTGCAGATTACCTGCTTAATAACCATGAATATACCTATAACACTTACACCTATCGCCCGGAAACAGACACCTATGACATCACCGGCGGTAGTAATAACCCATACCGCGAGCGTGAGCAACGTAAAGAGTTTGCAACAACTTTCCAGGCGCAGATCAACTATCAAAACACCTTTGGTCAACACACCGTAGGCGCAACCCTGGTGAATGAAAGGATCGAGCTTAAACACCTGGGCAACTACATCCACTCCTCGCCAATTTCAAACAATTTACCGCTGATCTATTTTCCTACAGCAGATACCTACAATGACCGGGATGATGCAGAAACCAGGATCGGCTACATCGGACGGATTACCTACAACTTTGCCAACAGGTACTTCCTCGAAGCTTCCGCCAGGCGGGATGCCTCCTACCTGTTTGCGCCGGAAAACCGGGTAGGCTACTTTCCGGGTGTCTCTGCAGGATGGCGGATCACGGAAGAGAACTTCATGAAAAAGCTGCTTGGCGATAGCAAGATCTTAAGTGACCTGAAATTCAGAGGATCTTACGGTATCCTGGGGGATGACCGAAACCCGAATGATCCCAACCAGCCTATTGTTGCCGCTTACGCTTATCTGCCGGGCTATAATTACAACCAAGGTACAGCCATCATCGATGGAAATGCGGTGATTGTTTCCAGAGACAAGGGCATTCCGGTAACCAGAGTTTCCTGGCTTAAAAGTAAGTCCTTTAACGTCGGGGCCGACTTTGCATTGTTTAATAATAAGCTAACGGGTACCATTGATTATTTCTACCGTAAAAGAACCGGCTTGCTGGGCAATAAGAATGACCTGATCGTGCCAATAGAAATTGGATATAGCCTGCCGCAGGAAAACGTGAATTCTGATGCACAGTATGGAGAGGAGTTATCGTTGAACTATACCAACAAGATCGGAGAGCTAACTTACAATATCGGCGGAAACATTTCCTACACCCGCTTGAAGAACCTGAACTCATACAATCCGATTTTCTTTAACTCCTGGGATCAGTACCGCAACTCCTCGGAAAACAGGTTTGCGAATATTGACTGGGGTTACGAGATTGCCGGGCAGTTCTCTTCCCAGGAACAGATCAATAACTATCCCGTGAATGTGGATGGTAGGGGCAACCGTACGCTATTGCCGGGTGACTTGATTTACAAGGATCAGAATGGTGATGGCAAGATCGACCAGTACGATGAGCGACCTGTAGGCTTTGGCTACGGCAGGCAACCGAACGTGAATTTCGGCTTCAGCATTGGCGCGTCTTACAAGTCTTTCGACTTCCATGCTGATTTTTCTGGTGGTGCAGGGTATACCTGGTTCCAGAACTGGGAAACACGTTGGGCATTCCAGAACAATGGTAACCTGAACTCGATATTCGAAGACCGCTGGCATCGCGCTGATCCTTTCGATCTCAATAGCGAATGGATCCAGGGTAAGTATCCTGCAAACCGGATGAATCCAGGAACCAGCCACAGTAACTACGGCTCAAATTCCACATTCTGGTTGCACAATGTACGGTACTTGCGTGCCAGGACGATAGAGCTTGGCTATTCGCTGCCACAATCGATTCTCGAGAAGATCAAGGTTAAACGTGCCCGGGTATATCTGAATGGGTACAACTTGTTTTCAATCGATAACTTAAGCTCTTACAACGTTGATCCGGAAACAACAGACGACAACGGTCTTCAATTTCCACAGAATAAAGTTGTTAATGTTGGTTTAAACCTCACCTTTTAAGCCCCACAAATCGAATTACCATGAAGAAGATATATGTTACGATAATGCTCGCAGTGCTGTTGGTTGCAGGCTGTAAAAAAGACAGCGAATTTCTTGATGTGCCGCCAAAGCAGATTATTCCTGAAGAAACCGCTTTCTCCGACCCTGCACTCGTGCTGTCGGTCTTGGGAGACTTGTACAACCGGCAACAGGATTTTTCAAGCCTGGATGATGGCTGGGACAGCTTTGTTGATTTCAGTGAGGCTTTTCCTTCGGAAAATGGCGCTTACGACATTGTGCAAAGGACAAGCTGGGGCTATGGAGAATGGTCGAGCTGGGATTATGGTTATATCCGTGACCTGAACCTGTTCATTGAGCGGGCTACGGCAGCGACCAAACTTTCTGAAGCCGACAAAGTGCGCTTTATTGCAGAGGGCCGCTTCTTAAGGGCAAACTACTATTTTGAACTGGTGAAACGCATGGGTGGAGTGCCGCTGATCACCACCTCTTTGGTGTATGACTATAGCGGTAATGTAACCAACCTGCAGACACCAAGATCAAAAGAATCGGAGATCTATGATTTTGTAATCAGCGAAGCTGAGGAGATCAAATCCCTGCTCCCAGCAGATGTGAACGTGAAATCAAGGGCCAGCAAAGGTGCTGCTTTAGCCATGGAATGCCGCGCAGCGTTATACGCAGCGTCGATAGCTAAATACGGCGCCACAACACCGCAGGTCGCTTTGCCGGGCGGAGAGGTTGGCATTCCTGCGAACCTTGCTAATGATTATTATACCAAGGCATTACGGGCCGCTGAAGAGATCATTAGTGGAAGCGCTGGTGGCTACCAGTTATATCGTGTCTTACCTGACTTGTCTGATAATTATGCGCAACTTTTCCTGGATAAAAGCAGTGTGAATACCGAACCGATCTTTATTGAAGATTTTAAAGTGAATACCGGTCGGGTGCACAACTTTACGACAAACAATCAGCCTTTCTCCATCTCGGATGAAGGCCTTGATGCAGGACGTTTGAACCCTTCACTTAACATTGTAGAGGCTTTTGAACGTTTGGATAATACCTATGCACCGCTGGCAACCCGGGATGCCAATGGTAACCCAATTTATTACACCAATCAGCTGGATATTTTCGCGGGCCGGGATGCACGTCTTGCGGGAACAGTGCTGCTGCCAAATGGGCTCTTCAAAGGAAAACGGGTAGACATCTGGGCGGGTTACCTGCTTGCTGATGGAAGCATCCTCAGCAGTGATGATGCCAGTCGCCTGGTGCCACTTCCTGGAACAACCGTTCCTGTGCAGGTGGTCGGAAAAGATGGTCCGGTAAATGGGCAGGAATTCAGAAGCCAGACTGGCTTCTACATCCGCAAATATCTGGATCCTCAAGAAGGATCGGGTAGAAGGGGCCGCCGAAGTGATGTTGCGTTCATCCGCTACCGCTTCGCAGAGGTGCTTTTAAACGCTGCCGAGGCCGCTTTCGAGTTGGGTCAGACCAGCTTAGCGGCCGATTACCTGAACCGGGTGCGGCAGCGTGCGGGGCTCACCACGCCGCTAACCGAAATTACCTTCGACAGGATCGTGCATGAACGTCGGGTGGAGCTGGTGTTCGAAGGTCATACTTTGTTCGACATGAAGCGCTGGCGGCTTGCCCATGTGGTATGGGATGGCAGCCAGATGACGGTGAGCCAGCTTACCAGCAACATTGGTTCCGCTACCAAGAAAAACACACAGCCTTTTGGTTTGTGGCCATACAAATACTACAATCCTGGGAATCCGAACAATGGAAAATGGCTGTTCCGCGAAGTGAAGCCAAGTCCGGTAACCGGCGCAAGCAGGTTCCAGCTGGGTAACTACTACTCCAACATAGGTAACGACATTGTTTCGGCAAATCCTAAAATTGTTAAGCAACCAAATCAATAAGACACTTACATTTAAGACGTCATGAAGTTTAAAATTCATTATATCATCCTTTTGGCCATCGCATTTGGGGTTCAGTCTTGTAAAAAAGACAATTATGAAGCGCCGGCATCGACCTTGAGCGGCCGGATCATGTACAACGGCGAAGAGATCGGGCTGGAGTTTAATCAGGTCCCGCTGGAATTGTATCAACCAGGTTTCGGCAAGTCGGGTGCAATTGCCACAACCTTCGCGCAGGATGGCACCTTTTCATACCTGTTGTTCGACGGGCAGTATAAGCTGATCATCCCTAACGGGCAGGGACCCTTCCGCTGGCAGGAAAATTCAAGTGCTGGCCGCGATACGCTGAATGTGACTGTGAGTGGCAACCAGACCCTTGATCTTGAAGCAACACCTTACTTCCTGCTACGGAATGCAAGCTACTCGGCTAGTGGCACTACCATCAATGCCAGCTGTCGCATTGATCAGATCATCACCGGAGCGGATGCGAAGCTCATTGAAAATGTGGCATTGTTCATTAATAAAACACAGTTTGTTTCCAGAGCAGATAACATCGCAAATACCGAACTCGGCGCGGCAGCGATCACCGACCCGGCAAATGTAAGCCTGTCTGTCACGGTGCCTGCGATGACGCCAACACAAAACTATGTGTTTGCACGTATCGGACTAAAAATCTCCGGAGTGGAAGATATGATATTTTCACCGCTCCTAAAAATCCAACTATAATACATCTAAAATCAATTTGAATGAAAAAAGGAATCTCACTTTTACTGCTCGTTTTAAGTCAATTTGCAGTTCAGGCGCAGGAAAAATCCTGGAGTCTTGTCCGGGAAAGGATCGTAACGCCATGGGCAGAGCAGGTCGATGTAAATGCGCCTTTGCCGGAATATCCGCGTCCCCAATTGGTACGAAACAACAATTGGAAAAACCTCAATGGCCTTTGGAACTATACCATCGTTCCAAAAAATCAGAAAGCCACCACTAAATACGAAGGCAAGATCCTGGTGCCCTTTGCAGTGGAATCTGCACTATCTGGTGTAGGTCGCCGCGTAGGCAAGGACAGCGTACTCTGGTATCAGCACAACATTACCGTACCAACAAATATGCGCGGCAAAAAGGTGTTGCTGCACTTTGGTGCGGTAGATTGGCAAACCGAAGTATTTGTAAACGGTAAAAGTGCCGGTAAACATGAAGGCGGATTTGATCCTTTCAGTTTCGACATCACGAAACTGCTGACCAGAAGTGGTAATCAGGAGATCAAGGTACGTGTTTGGGATCCCACCGATGACGGGCCTCAACCTAGAGGTAAACAGATCAACAAGCCGGACGGCATCTGGTATACGCCGGTCACAGGTATCTGGCAAACGGTATGGATCGAGGCAGTGCCGGAGACGTACATCGAAAGCACGAAACATACACCAGATATCGATGCGAAAACCCTTACCGTAAGTGCTGCGGTTGCTGCTGCAAAACCTGGTGATCAGATCAGGGTACAGGCACTGGCCGGCGGTAAAGTTGTTGCCGAGCAGGTGGTTGCCGCGGATGCTACTGCCGTGCTGAAGCTGGAAGATCAGCATCTATGGTCGCCCGATGATCCTTATTTGTATGACCTGAAAGTTGCCCTGGTACGTGGCTCCAAAGCCCTAGATCAGGTAGATAGCTATTTCGCCATGCGTAAGATCTCTATGGCACCTGATGCGGCGGGCATCCAACGCATGCTGTTAAATAATAAGTTCCTGTTCCAATATGGCCCCCTGGATCAAGGCTGGTGGCCTGATGGTCTATACACGCCACCAACGGAAGCAGCGATGGTCTGGGATATTGACCGTTTGAAAGACATGGGCTTTAACATGATCCGTAAGCACATCAAAGTAGAACCTGCACGTTATTACAACTACTGTGATAAAAATGGTATCCTGCTTTGGCAGGATATGCCGAGCGGCGACTTGGGTAATGGTTGGGAAAATCATCCGGGTGTGATCGACAGGGCAACAGACCAGAAAAGAACCCCGGAATCTGAAGGCTACTACCGAAAAGAATGGGACAAGATCATGACCAGTCTTCATAACTTCCCATCGATTGTGGTGTGGGTACCTTTCAACGAGGCCTGGGGACAATTTAAAACCAAAGAAATTACCGATTGGACGATTCAGAAAGATCCTTCGAGGTTAGTGAACAGCGCCAGCGGCGGTAATTTCACGCAAGATGGGCATATTGTCGATCTGCATAATTATCCACGTCCGGCGATGCCTGATCCGGAACTGTTTGGTGCCAAACGCATCCTGGTACTAGGGGAGTTCGGGGGATTGGGTTTACCATTAACCGGTCACCTGTGGCAGGAACGTGATAACTGGGGCTACCAGAACTTCAAATCTGCGGATAGTCTGTTCA
The DNA here is from genome assembly GCF_059278965.1 of Pedobacter sp. NEAU-ZC8. Classification (NCBI taxonomy): domain Bacteria; kingdom Pseudomonadati; phylum Bacteroidota; class Sphingobacteriia; order Sphingobacteriales; family Sphingobacteriaceae; genus Pedobacter; species Pedobacter sp. NEAU-ZC8. Next base: position 48,714 of record NZ_JCAJXC010000023.1, on the reverse strand, counting down.
CCCGGTATACAACCTTCATTGAGCGCATGACAGAGCTTATTCCAATGGGACTTTCTGCTGCGGTATATACCCAAACTACTGACGTGGAAGGAGAGGTGAATGGCTTCATTACCTATGATAGAAAGGTGATCAAAATAGAGCCGAAAAAGCTAAAATCAGAAAGTAAAAAGCTGTATGATGTGAAAGTAGCACTCTAAATTTTTCATTTTTTTAACCTGAACAACTGTTAAATAAAAAGTTTGGGAAGTTCATCAAACTTGAAAGATTAACAGCGATTTAAGTTTATTAAAGCCTCCTGGTTAGTTTGCTCCTCTGGATAGAGGGCAAACTAGTCAGGAGGCTAAAATTTTTATAAGCGCTTCGTTTTCTTATATTTGGCAGTTCATCAAAGAAAGAAATATGAGATATTGTTTGCTTTTACTAGGTATGATCTTCTTTCTTCAGGCGGGTGCTAGTAGCCCGGTAGAAGATAAAAATCCCAATATTAAGACTAAAACAGGACTCGCAACCTACTACTCGTCCAGGTTTGAAGGACGAAAAACCACCAGCGGTAAAAAGTATCGTGCACATAAGCTTACCGCAGCTCACCGCACCCTTCCCTTCGGTACCATCGTTACCGTGAAAAATCTTAAAAATGGTAAAACTGTAGATGTGGAAGTAAATGACCGAGGGCCATTCACCAAGCGCTATATCATTGATGTCTCTGCACAAGCTGCGAAAGAACTAGGCATCTGGAAAAAAGGCGATGCCCGGGTGGAGATTACCTATGTTAAAAAGTAACACGACACCAATTCTTCTGGTCGAACTAAATCAATTTCCCGCTGCCGCTTGTGTTCCACAAACGGCATTTGCTTTTATGGCCTGCTTCAGCATCAGTGAGGCTTGCTGGTTCCATGTTAGATTCAGGCTGCGGATGGCGATCTAACTGCCTGTAGGTTGAACCGCCCTCAAGCCGCCCTCAATCCGGGGTCGATACGGCCTCGACCGGCCGGTTGCCGGGTCAAACCCCTAAAGATACCCTGCTGATGCTTGGTCAACATCCTGGGCGGGTTTAGCTTAATTTATGATGGATGTGATGTTTAACTTACCGGGTACAAAACCTTCGATTAAGCAAATTCTCCTCGTAATAAATGTGTCACTTTATGTGTGCAATGTTGATAAAATTGCTCACTTGTTAAGAACTATTCGGAGCTAAGCTAAGGGGGGCTGTTTATATTTGTTAACACAAATTCCGCACATCGTAGATGTGAGGAACCTTGAACAAGTTGTTGAAATCTAGCAGATTAACTTCAATGCGAAAATTTCAGCTGTCGCCTGGCTCAGCTCAGGGGCGTTTTTGTAAAGACGAACGGCAGTGTTCAAAAAATTAAATAATTACTCATCCAAAATAGAAACATATGCAACAAGAAGAAGTATTACTAAAAGAAAATAAGGATCGCTTTGTTCTATTGCCTATTAAGTACCCGGAGTTGTGGGAAATGTACAAAAAGACCGAGGCCAGCTTCTGGACTGCAGAAGAGATTGACCTGTCTGACGACCAAAAACACTGGGATGGTCTTAATGATGGTGAAAGGCATTTTATCTCCCACGTACTTGCATTTTTTGCAGCAAGTGATGGTATTGTAAACGAAAACCTGGCCGTAAACTTCATGAGCGAGGTGCAGCTTCCGGAGGCGCGTTGTTTCTATGGTTTCCAGATTATGATGGAGAACATCCACTCTGAAACCTATGCGTTATTGATCGATACCTATATTAAAGATCCGGTAGAAAAGGATCGTTTGTTCCATGCGATTGAAACGGTGCCTTGTGTGAAGAAAAAAGCAGAATGGGCACTACGCTGGATCGATGGCGGTAACTTCGCCGAGCGCCTTGTCGCATTTGCAGCCGTCGAAGGTATTTTCTTCAGCGGTAGCTTCTGTTCCATTTTCTGGTTGAAAAAACGTGGTTTGATGCCAGGTTTAACCTTTAGCAATGAGCTGATCTCCCGCGATGAGGGTATGCACTGCGAGTTTGCCTGCTTATTATACCGCATGTTACAGACTAAATTGAGCGAAGAAGCTGTACAGGGCATCATCCGCGATGCCGTGGAAATTGAAAAAGAATTTATTACCGATGCATTACCCGTAGCACTGATCGGTATGAATGCGAAGCTGATGTCTCAATACATCGAGTTTGTTGCCGACAGATGGTTGGTAGAGTTGGGTTACAGCAAGATCTATAATGCAACCAACCCCTTTGATTTCATGGAAATGATTTCGCTGCAGGGTAAAACCAACTTCTTCGAAAAACGTGTGGGTGACTACCAGAAAAGTGGTGTGTTGACCTCTACGGAGGATAAAGCATCTGCTTTCTCCCTGGATGACGACTTTTAAAAAATTAGATAAATATTCACGGTTCGACAATTAGGCCCTTTGTGGGATTTTGGTGTCGCCTCAAAAATCTTTAAGATATGTTTGTACAAAAAAGAGATGGCCGCAAGGAAGTGGTGAAATTCGACAAGATCACCGCCAGAATTGAAAAGCTATGTTATGGCTTCAATCCGGAGCTGGTCGATCCTATTGATGTTGCCAAAAAGGTGATTGAAGGGCTTTATGATGGTGTAACAACCTCTGAGCTGGACAGCCTTGCTGCAGAAACGGCAGCGTCGTTGACCACCAAACACCCGGATTATGCATTACTAGCTTCCCGTATTGCGGTGTCTAACCTGCATAAGAACACCACCAAGTCGTTCTCAAAGACGATGGAGATGCTTTATAATTATGTGGATCCAAAAAACGGTAAACCAGCATCGCTGATTGCGGATGATGTTTGGGCGGTTATCGAGGAGCATGCCGATATTTTGGATAGCACGATCATTTATGACCGCGACTTTGGGTTTGACTACTTCGGTTTCAAAACCCTGGAAAAATCTTACCTGCTTAAAGTTGACGGACAGATCGTTGAACGTCCGCAACACTTATTCATGCGTGTTGCCGTAGGTATCCATAAAGCTGATATCGACAGTGCCATTAAAACTTACAACCTGATGAGTGAGCGTTGGTTTACACACGCTACACCAACCTTATTTAATGCGGGTACACCGAAACCTCAGATGTCTTCATGCTTCCTGCTAACGATGCAGGACGACAGTATTGAAGGTATCTATGACACCTTGAAGCAAACAGCGAAGATTTCGCAGAGTGCTGGTGGTATCGGCTTAAGCATCCACAACATTCGCGCTACTGGTTCCTATATCGGTGGCACAAACGGCACCAGCAACGGTATTGTGCCGATGTTGAAGGTCTTCAACGATACGGCACGCTATGTAGATCAAGGTGGAGGTAAACGTAAAGGTGCTTTCGCAATTTACCTGGAGCCATGGCATGCGGATATCTTCTCTTTCCTTGACCTTCGTAAGAACCACGGTAAAGAAGAATTGCGTGCCCGTGATCTGTTCTACGCTTTATGGATCAGTGATTTGTTCATGCGTCGTGTGGAAGAAGATGGCGAGTGGAGCTTATTCTGTCCGCATGAAGCACCAGGTCTGGCCGACTGCTTTGGCGCGGAGTTCGAAGCGTTATATGCACGTTACGAGCAGGAAGGCCGTGCAAGAAAAACCATCAAGGCACAGGAACTATGGTTTGCGATCCTTGATGCGCAAATTGAAACTGGTAACCCATTCTTGTTGTATAAAGATGCTGCGAACAGCAAATCTAACCAGCAGAACCTTGGAACGATCAAAAGCTCCAACCTTTGTACTGAGATCATCGAGTACACCTCCAAAGATGAAGTTGCGGTTTGTAACCTTGCTTCACTTGCATTACCTAGATTTGTAATCAACGGTGAATTTGATCACCAGAAATTATATGATGTTACTTATCAGGCTACATTGAACCTGAACAAGATCATCGACAATAATTACTACCCTGTAGACGAGGCGAAAAACTCGAACCTTCGTCACAGACCAATTGGCTTAGGGGTTCAGGGCTTGGCAGATGCCTTCATCCTGATGCGTTATCCTTTTGAAAGCGAAGAGGCAAGGATCCTGAACAAAGAGATCTTTGAAACGATCTACTTCGCTGCTATGACAGCTTCTAACGATCTGGCAACGAAAGATGGTGCTTATGAAACCTTTGAAGGCTCGCCATTATCACAAGGCAAGTTCCAGTTTGATCTTTGGAATGTTAGCCCGGAAAGCGGTCGCTGGGATTGGGAAAGCTTACGTGAAAAGGTTATTAAACATGGTGCCCGCAACAGCTTATTGGTTGCGCCAATGCCAACGGCATCAACTTCACAGATCCTTGGTAACAACGAATGTTTCGAGCCATATACTTCTAACATTTACACCAGAAGGGTGTTGAGCGGCGAGTTCATCGTGGTGAACAAACACCTGCTTAAAGACCTTGTTGCTTTAGGACTTTGGAATACGGCAATGAAAGACAGGATCATTCTTGCGAACGGTTCTATTCAGGACATCGCAGAAATCCCGCAATACATCAAAGATCTTTACAAAACCGTTTGGGAGATCAAGATGCGCAGCATTATTGATATGGCTGCTGATCGCGGTGCTTACATCTGTCAGTCGCAGTCACTGAACTTGTTCATCAATGCACCAAATACTTCAAAGTTGACTTCAATGCACTTCTATGCATGGAAAAAAGGCTTGAAAACAGGTATGTATTACCTGCGTACCCAGGCAGCTTCACAAGCGGTTAAATTCACGATTGAGAATCAATCGGGTAAAAACCTGGAGCCCGTTATTCCGGCATTGATTTCAGAAGGTGCTGAGGAGATCATTGAAGGTCCAGTTTGTACCATGGAAGAGGGCTGTATCAGCTGCTCTGGCTAAGATAATTTAGTGGTTAATTCACCGGGGAGTAGATGTTCATCTGCTCCCTTTTTTTGTTTTTAAATTCCGGCTACGGTGTCGATAAATCAGCATGTCTAAACACGAGATCATTTCCTGCGAACGTTGTACTGCCCGAATGGAGTGCAAAGCAAATTCCTATAGCAAGTGCCAGTGCGCAAACATCCAACTTACGATTAATGAAGTTCAGTACATCGCGGAGCTTTATGACGGTTGTTTGTGTGTCAAATGCCTTCATGACTTACAGCTGGAGTATCTAAGTTCTATACGCTAATATTTTCTCCATGCAACATGACAATGCGTTAGTTACGGCTTCTTTTTGTAATAATGCGGTATAATTAGCGCCTTGAATTAAGTATAGAGCAGTCCCAAAAATATTTTCTATAACTTTGCATTTCAAAATTTTATTGAATGGCTAAAGTACAAGTTGGATTGGTGCAGATGAGCTGTACCAGTAATAAACAGGAAAATTTAGATAAAGCGATCGTAAAGATCCGTGAGGTTGCTGCGCAAGGTGCCCAGGTGGTATGTTTGCAGGAGTTGTTTACCTCATTGTATTTCTGCGATGAAGAAAATTATGATAATTTTCAGTTGGCAGAGGCCATCCCTGGTCCCTCAACAGATGCTTTATCTGTGGTTGCTGCAGAATTGAATGTAGTGATTATAGCTTCTTTATTTGAGAAAAGAGCTGAAGGTCTTTACCATAATACCACCGCAGTGCTGGATGCTGATGGTGCATACCTGGGTAAGTATCGCAAGATGCACATCCCGGATGATCCAGGTTTTTACGAGAAGTTTTACTTCACCCCTGGAGATCTAGGTTATAAAGTATTCAAAACGAAATATGCGAAGATTGGGGTGCTGATCTGCTGGGATCAATGGTATCCTGAAGCTGCACGACTTACTGCGCTTATGGGTGCCGACTTCCTGTTTTACCCCACTGCAATTGGCTGGGCGACTACACAGGATGAAGGTACCAACACGGAGCAGTATAATGCATGGCAAACCATTCAGCGTTCACATGCCATTGCAAACGGCGTTCCAGTGGTGAGTGTAAACCGTGTAGGTGAAGAAGCGGGCGTTAAGTTCTGGGGTGGATCTTTTGTGTCCAATCCTTTCGGAACTCTATTATACAAAGCATCGCATGATGAAGAAGAATTGAAAGTGGTGGAGCTTGATCTATCCAGATCTGACAGCTACAGGACACACTGGCCATTCCTTCGCGACCGCAGAATTGACAGTTATGCACAGATCACTAAAAGGTACATAGATGACGAGTCTATTTAACGATACGCCGAAAAAGGCAGGTTATGCCTTTCCGGCGGAGTGGGAGCTACATGAAGCGACCTGGTTAAGCTGGCCACATAAAGAGGCTTCCTGGCCTGGAAAGATCGAGACCATTTACGGTCCTTACTGCGAATTCATCAAGGTGGTGGCAGAAGGGGAGAAAGTGCGTATCAACATCAATGATGAGGAAACCAAAGCATTCGCAATTGCAGAATTGCAGAAAGTAGGTGCCGATCTGAACAATGTGGAGTTTTTCATGCATCCCACAAATGATGCCTGGTGCCGCGACCATGGTCCTGCGTTCTTGTTGAATGCAGATCGCTCGAAAAAGGCGGTGATCGACTGGGGCTACAATGCCTGGGGCGGTAAATATCCGCCTTTCGATCTGGATGATGTGATTCCAACAACCATCGCGCAGCATTATAAGTTACCATTATACACCCCTGACATCGTCATGGAAGGTGGATCTGTGGAGTTTAATGGTGCAGGTACGATCTTGACCACTACGGCTTGTCTGTTGAATGAAAATCGTAATCCGCACCTGAACAAGTTCCAGATTGAGCAATACCTGATGGAATACTACGGTGCGGAGCAGATCCTTTGGTTAGGGGATGGTATTGTTGGTGACGACACGGATGGGCACATTGACGACATCACCCGATTTGTAAATGAAGATACGGTACTTACCGTTGTGGAGGAAAACGAGGAGGATGAGAACTACCACCTGCTGCAGGAGAACCTGGAAGCGCTAAAACAGATGAAACTGCTAAACGGGAAACCGCTGAAAGTGGTTACTTTGCCGATGCCATCACCAGTGATCCATGAAGATACCCGCTTGCCGGCTTCTTACGCGAACTTCTATATTGCGAATAAAGCGGTTGTGGTACCTACTTTCCGGGATGCCAACGACCAGCGCGCACTGGAAATCATCCAGAGTGTTTTCCCGGACCGTAAAGTGGTAGGGATCGACTCTACGGATATCATTTGGGGACTTGGCAGTTTCCACTGTTTGAGTCAGCAGGAACCTGCAACATACAAGCCGGTGCCAGTAGTTTAATTGATAAATAAATAACCAAGCATAAATGAAATTATTAGAAGGAAAAACCGCACTGATTACTGGTGCTTCTAAAGGAATTGGTCGTAAGATCGCAGAGAAATTTGCAGAACAAGGAGCAAAAGTAGCTTTCACTTATTTATCGTCTGTTGAGAAAGGTGAAGCTTTAGAGCAGGAATTGCAAAGCTTCGGTACCCAGGTTAAAGGTTACCGTTCTGATGCTTCAAAATTTGATGAAGCAGAAAAATTGATCAATGATATTGTTGCTGATTTCGGGGCATTGGATATCGTGGTTAACAATGCAGGGATCACTAAAGATGGTTTGCTGATGCGCATGAGCGAAGAGAACTTCGATGATGTGATCAATGTAAATCTTAAGTCTGTGTTCAACGTAACCAAGGCGGCTTCTAAGATCATGATGAAAGCACGTAAAGGTGTGTTCATCAACATGAGTTCTGTAGTTGGTGTACAGGGTAATGCCGGTCAGGCGAACTACGCAGCTTCAAAAGCTGGTATCATAGGCTTTTCTAAGTCCGTAGCTAAAGAACTTGGCTCCCGGAACATCCGTAGCAACGTGGTTGCTCCAGGTTTCATCCGTACGGAAATGACCGATGTATTGGATCCAAAAGTTGTTAAAGGCTGGGAAGAGGGTATTCCTTTGAAACGTGCCGGTGAAGTGGAAGACGTGGCAAACGTATGCGTTTTCCTGGCATCAGACATGAGTTCGTATGTAACCGGACAAGTGATCGCTGTAGATGGCGGTATGCTGTAAATAGATCATCTTAATTGCAGCTGGATCATTCAGCTGAAGAAATACACGCTGAACCCCGCAATTGCTGTGGGGTTCTTTTTTTACCAGAAAATTCTGGATATATTGTTGCTTAAAGCCTGAACATCTGAAATGACCATCACAACCTCCGTCGCAATAGAAATCCTGGGTACCATTGCTTTCGCCATATCGGGATCGTTTGCTGCCATGCAAAAGCGACTCGATCCCTTCGGTGTGCTGATCATTGCTTTTGTGACCTCGATCGGCGGTGGTACGGTACGTGACCTGCTGCTTGGCGATACACCGGTGAAGTGGATGCGGGACGTAAATTACTGCCTGTTGATCCTGGTGACTTCACTGCTAACCATATTCTTCAAGAAGAACATCAAACGTTTCAAGGTGACCCTGTTTATATTTGACTCCTTGGGTTTAGGTTTATTTACGATGCTGGGCTTGCAGAAGGGCATTAACTTCGGACTGGATCCGGGCATGTGTGTTGCGCTGGGCACGATTACCGGCTGCTTTGGTGGTATCATCAGAGATACGCTCTTAAATGCGATCCCATTGATCTTCCGGCAGGAGATTTACGCTACTGCGTGTATTCTGGGAGGAGTTTTGTACTTCGGACTGCTGGAGTTGCATATGAAGCCCGACTTCGCGAAAGTGGCGGTGATTGGTTTTATCTTCGTGTTGCGGATCATTGTGGTGCGCTACAAGCTTGCACTGCCAAAGTTTGGCTATTAGCTGATCGGGAAGGGCTTTATTCTTTAGGGGTGTCTTTCACAATTACAAAGACATCTTCATTGTCTTTCTTCATGAAGTACTTTTCACGGGCAAATTTCTCTGCCATCTTCAGGTTGGTGGTAAGCTCACGAAGGTCTTTCTTTACCTGGTTGGTTTCTTTTTCATAGAAAGCCTTTTCTTCTTTTAGCTTGCTTACTTCAGAGCTGTATTCGTATTGCGATAACATATCATTCCTGTCGAAAAACAACATCCATACTGCAAAGGCGAAAGCGCAGAGGAAATACTTGTTCCGGAAGAGTTCAATGATCCTTTTCATTGATACAAATATAAAAGAAAAGCGGAGCGAAGTGGATTTATTTACAAAGAAGAATCTGCAGGGAAATTGATTAACGAAAAACGGCCGTTACAGGAGCTGTAATGACCGTTTATTTCTTGCTTGATCTCGATTCCGATCAAGCGCTTAAGTGTATTTCAGCAGCCTTATACGCTGCCGGTATATACTTTATATTATTTTTTTAAGAATTTGAAGTCTCTTCCCAAGAAACGTGCTGCAGAACCAAGTTCTTCTTCAATACGAAGTAATTGGTTGTATTTAGCGATCCTGTCAGAACGTGACGCTGAACCAGTTTTGATCTGTCCGCAGTTTAAAGCTACTGCTAAGTCAGCGATGGTTACATCTTCAGTTTCACCGCTTCTGTGGCTCATTACGGAAGTATAACCACTGTTTTGTGCTAAGCTTACTGCATTAATGGTTTCGGTTAATGAACCGATCTGGTTTACTTTTACCAGGATAGAGTTTGCAATGTTCTTCTCGATACCTTGTTGAAGACGCTTAACGTTGGTAACGAACAAGTCATCACCTACAAGCTGTACTTTATCACCGATTGCGCGGGTTAAAGATTCCCATGCTGCCCAGTCGTCTTCATCTAAACCATCCTCAATAGAGATGATTGGATATTTACTTGCCCAGTCAACCCAGTAATTCACCATCTCTTCAGAAGTTAATTTCTCCCCTGATGATTTGTGGAAGTTGTAAGTTTTAGAGCTTGAATCGTACATTTCAGAAGCGGCAGCATCCATAGCGATCCAGATGTCTTTTCCTGGCGTGTAACCAGAAGCTTCGATCGCTGTAAGTACCGTTTCAATAGCTTCAACGTTAGAACCGATGTTTGGTGCGAAACCACCTTCATCACCTACGTTGGTGGAATAGCCTTTTTTCTTAAGTACAGTTTTAAGGTTATGGAAAACCTGAGTACCCATTTGCAATGCTTCAGAGAAGCTGCTTGCACCTAAAGGCATGATCATGAATTCCTGGAAGTCAATTTTGTTATCCGCGTGTGCACCACCGTTCAGGATGTTCATCATCGGAACAGGCAGGGTGTTTGCATTTACACCACCGATGTAGCGGTATAACGGTTGTCTGCTTTCCTGCGCTGCAGCTTTAGCAACCGCTAAAGAAACACCAAGGATTGCATTTGCACCTAAATTGCCTTTGTTCTCAGAACCGTCAAGCTCGATCATCGCTTTGTCGATCATGTTTTGTTCGAAAACATCAACACCGCGAAGGGCTTCAGCAATTTTAGTATTTACGTTTTCAACTGCTTTTAATACACCTTTGCCCATGTAGGCATTGTTATCACCATCCCTTAGTTCAACAGCTTCATGTTTACCAGTACTTGCGCCAGACGGCACAGCAGCACGGCCCATGTTGCCATTTTCTGTAATTACTTCAACTTCTACCGTAGGATTTCCCCTTGAATCAAGGATTTGCCTTGCATGAACATCGATTATTAAACTCATTTTTATATTATTTTATGTTTTGTTTTTCGCTTAGTGTAAAGTTTACAATTACCAAGCAGTATTCAAAGTTAAACAAATAATAAAATAATAGGTTTGCAGGGCGATATTTTATTCCCACCTAAAGACTTTAACGGCAACGGAGTAGATCAGAATTCCCCAGATCACCAGGATCATCATCTCAAATTTAACATCCCAAAGGTTATAGCCTTCGAAAGCGATTTTGCGCATGGCATCATTCAGGTAGGTGAGGGGCAGGGCTCTGCTGATTGGTTGCAGCCATTCCGGAAAATTATCAATCGGGAAGAAGGTGCCTGATAGCAGGAACTGCGGCAGGGTTACGATGTTCGAGATCGGCGGTATGGTGCTTTCGCTTTTGGCAATACCAGAGACTACGAAGCCGAAGCCCATGAACACAATTAAACCTAAGACTGCGAGCAGCAGCATGTTGAGCACGGTGACCACACCGTTGATCAGCGTAAAGTGGAAGAAGAAGTGACCAACCAGAATGATAAACACGGCGCCAAGCAGCGCAAAGCCGATCCTGGCAATACCTTCACCGAACACAATGCTGGAGCGTCGTACTGGTGTGGCAAAAAACCTTTTGATCACAAGGGTTTGTCGTAAGCTAAAAAATACGAAGGCCGTGCCGAACACGCCGGTACTGAGCAGGGAAAAGCCCAGCTGACCAGGAAGGATGAAGTCGATTACCCGGTAGGTTCTGCCATGTATGGTGCTCTCTCTCAAAACCGCCACACTGGGTTTCAGGTTTTTGGTGTTGAGCTCGTAAAGAGCGTTGGTCAGTAATGATTTTAGTATGCTTCCCTTATCTCTTGAAGCAGAGGTATATTGAATGTTGGCGGTATAAGCCGGGGTATCTGCAGGGTTTTTCTGGATGTTGATGACCCCATCAATGTTTCCTTTTTCAAGGCTGTTATTCAGCTCTTCAGTGTTCTTATCCCGTACCAGCTTTACCACCTGGATTTGCTCCAGGGCGGTGATCACCGGGTTGTGCAGGTCGGAGCCTGGTGCTACGCCAAGGCTTATCTTGGGACCGCTGCCGCTTAAGAAGCCGAAGATCAGAATAAAGATCAGGGGGAAAGCAAGGGTAAAAACAACTGCAGAAGGACTGCGCATAATGGAACGGAAACTAGCTTTCGCCAGCGCCAGAGTCGCTTTAGTATGATTGTATGATTGCTGCATTTTTTATCCTTCGCGCCATGCCTTACCGGTAAGATTGATGAATACATCTTCCAGGTTGGCCTTTTTAACTTCTTTTTTACGTTCAAAGCCGCTGTTCACCAGGTTGTCAATTAACTGATCCGGGGTGTCCAGGGCAATGATCTCGCCGCGCTCCACGAAGGCTACGCGGTCGCAGAGTTGCTCTGCTTCGTCCATATAGTGCGTGGTGAGTACCACGGTGGTGCCTTGATTTCTGATGTCGATAATCAGGTCCCAGAGATTGCGCCGGGCTTGGGGATCCAGTCCGGTGGTGGGTTCATCAAGAAAAACAATCTTTGGTGAATTGATTAAGGTTGTTGCAATGGAAAACCGTTGCTTCTGTCCACCGGAAAGTTCCTTGTACTTGGCTTTGGCCTTGTCTTGCAGGTTAACCTTCGCGAGCATATCCATTGGCTTGGTATTTACGCCATATAAACCTGCGAAGAGCTCGATAAGTTCCAGAAGGTTTAAGTTTGGGTAATAGCCTGCCGCCTGCAGCTGCACGCCAATGATCTGCTTGATCTGTCCGGCATGTTTATCTACATCGTAACCATTCACCCGTACCTCGCCCGAGGTTTTATCGCGCAAGGTTTCTATGATCTCGAGGGTAGTGGTTTTCCCGGCCCCATTGGGGCCGAGTAATCCAAATATCTCGTTTTCCTGAACGTCAAAGGTAATGCCCTTCAGGGCGGTGAAGTCGCCGTACTTTTTAACCAGGTTTTTAACGCTGATTATCGCCTTAGCGCTGTCCATGACTACCAGCTTACCTCGCCAGTAATTAGGCCCACGAAATCATCGAACAAATAACGGGAATCGTGCGGGCCAGGTGAAGACTCCGGGTGATACTGTACGGAGAATGCTTTTTTACCTTTAACACGGATACCTTCGATCGACTGGTCGTTCAGGTTCACGTGGGTAATTTCAACTTTATCAGAACTTCTTACATCTTCCGGTACAACACCGAAGCCGTGGTTTTGAGAAGTGATCTCACATCTTTCGGTGATCACGTTTTTAACCGGGTGGTTTAATCCGCGGTGTCCGGTGAACATCTTCATGGTTTTGATGCCGTTTGCTTGTGCCAATAACTGGTGACCTAAGCAGATCCCGAACAATGGTTTATCAGCCGCTAAGATCTCCTTTACCATTTCGATGGCGTAAGGCATTGCTGATGGATCACCAGGGCCGTTAGAGATAAAGTATGCATCAGCACCCCAGGCTTCCATTTCAGCGAAAGAGGTTTTAGCAGGGTATACCTGTACATAAAGATCTCTATCGTCGAAGTTACGAAGGGTGTTTTTCTTGATACCAAAGTCAACCGCAGCAACTTTATATTTTGCATCCGGAGAACCGTAGAAATAAGGTTTGTCTGTAGAAACCTGAGAAGATAGTTCCAAACCGTCCATTGCTGGCACTGCGTTTAATCTTTCTTTCAGCTGGTCGATGTCCAGGATTTCAGATGAAATGATCGCATTCATCACCCCTCTGTCTCTGATGTGTTTCACCAAAGCGCGGGTATCGATATCAGAGATACCTACGATGTTTTCGTTTTGGAAATAATCCTGAATAGACTCAGAAGCTTCTTTACGGCTATAGCCGATGTTAAAGTTCTTACAAACGAGCCCGGCGATCTTAATGGAATCAGATTCAATTTCCGCTTTGTGAATACCATAGTTACCAATGTGTGCATTGGTGGTCACCATAATCTGTCCGAAATAGGAAGGATCTGTAAAAATCTCCTGGTAACCGGTCATTCCGGTGTTGAAGCAGATTTCACCTGTTGTGGTTCCTATTTTTCCTGCTGCTTTTCCGTGATATACAGTGCCATCGGCTAAAAGCAAAATTGCAGGTAACTTGGTGTAGTTAGTCATAATTTATGATCAGAAGTTATGTGGAAAAAAAAGAAAAACGTGGGATTTGCGACAGGGTTGGCGCTTAGTTGGTTCAGAAATATGCAGTGATTTAACCCCTTCATTTTCGACTGCAAAGATAGGTTTTATGGCTAATTAAACCTAATTTTGTTGTAAAAACAACACATATGTCTCAGCATAAAGAAGTAAAACGGATAACCACACACATCCTTCAGGAAATGAAAGCACGTGGGGAGAAAATCTCCATGTTAACCGCTTATGATTATTCCATGGCAACGATCCTGGATGATGCCGGATTAGACGTTTTATTGGTTGGTGATTCTGCTTCAAATGTGATGGCCGGACATGAGACCACACTGCCGATTACTTTGGACCAGATGATCTATCACGCGCAGAGTGTGGTACGTGGTGCCAACAGGGCTTTCGTAGTGGTGGATTTACCTTTCGGTAGCTATCAGGGCAATTCCAAGGAAGCCTTGAACTCCGCGATCCGCATCATGAAAGAATCTGGTGCACATGGGGTGAAGCTTGAAGGCGGCGCTGAAGTTGTAGAATCTATTCAGCGTATCATTACTGCCGGGATTCCGGTGATGGGGCACCTGGGCTTAACGCCGCAGTCGATCTATAAGTTCGGAACTTACACCGTACGGGCTAAAGATGAAGCCGAGGCGGAGAAACTTAAAGCGGATACGCTGTTGTTACAGGAAGCAGGTTGCTTCAGTGTGGTGCTAGAGAAGATCCCTGCGAAGCTTGCGAAAGAGGTTTCTGAAAGCGTGCATATTCCGGTGATCGGGATTGGTGCTGGCCCGCATTGCGATGGTCAGGTGCTTGTGGTGAACGACATGATCGGTTTAACCAAAGGTTTCCGTCCACGTTTCCTACGCCAGTACCTGAACCTTTATGATGGTATACTGAATGCTGCGCAGCAGTACATCAAGGATGTAAAATCAAATGATTTTCCGAACGAGAAAGAACAATACTAATTGATAAGCATGCCGATAACAGATAAAGACGTGCTCTATGAAGACAATCACCTGATCGCGATCAATAAGCGGGCAGGTGATATTGTGCAGGTGGATGAAACAGGGGATCAGCCGTTGGACGAGAAAGTTAAAGTTTACCTCGCAGCTAAATACAATAAGCCAAACAGTGCTTTTCTGGGCGTGGTGCACCGGCTGGACCGTCCGGTAAGTGGGGTGATCCTGTTTGCCAAGACGAGTAAAGCGCTGGAAAGGATGAACGCCATCTTCAAAAACCGCGAGGTGAAGAAGACCTATTGGGCGGTGGTGCGGAACAAGCCTTCGAAGCCTTCAGGGACATTGATCAACTGGCTGGTGAAAAACACACAGAAGAATGTGGTTACCGCACACCCGAATGAAGTAGCAGGGAGCCAACGGGCGGAACTAAGCTACCGTCTGATTGCAGAGCTTGGGGGCTATTACCTGCTGGAAGTAGACCCCTTAACCGGACGCTCGCACCAGATCCGCGTACAACTGGCGACCATGGGCTGCCCGATTGTGGGGGATAACAAGTACGGCTATCCCCGGGGGAGTAGAAAAGGCAGCATCTGTCTGCATGCGCGAAGGCTGCAGTTCCTGCATCCCGTTAAGAAAGAACCGGTGAACATCTTCGCCAAATTGCCTGTTGATGGCTTCTGGGAGCGCTTCGAGCAGTTTTAATCAGCTGCCAGATCACCGCTAGGGGTTAATTTCCTACTTACATGCCGATTGTTCGAGCACAACGCTGCCATCAAACTTCAGATCACCTAAAGATTTGAAGCTTGCTCTGCCGTCCTGCTCCTGCACTTCGGCAAAACCTTCTATCAGTTTACCGTCCTTTTGCAGATAGGCTACCTGACGCACCGACTGCATGCCCTCTGATTGGAAGGTATAATCCAGAAGGATGGTATCGCCTTTTACCAGCCCGCTTACGGCACCGGTGTTTCGATCTTTTTCCCGCGGAATGATGTTCAGCAAACCGCTTACCTGATCTCCTTTGATGTGCAGATCCAGGTACGTACTATCCTGATTTTCATAACGCACATAGCAGGTTCTGGATTCTGCCGCGGCAGCTACCGCGGTTTCTGCAGTAATGGTGCTGTCGGCAGCTTGCTTGGTGCTGGAGTTGCCATTACATGCAGCAAGCAATGTTGCGCAGGCGGCAATAAGAAAATACTTTTTCATCTGTCTGGAGTCTAGGTTTATACAAGCGTTTGAATTGCCTGTGTTCTAATCTAACGCTTAATCAATTAAAACAATCTTTATTGAGGTAAAAACATTATCTTGAAGACAAAGAAGCAGTATATTCTTAAACAATATGTTAACACAATTGTCATATTACAGGTAAGTAAATTGTGTTAATTTCAAAATCATTCATGCTTATGAAACTGAAAGCGATCATCACACTCGGATTACTATTATCCATTGTTGTATTAATGAGTGCATTTATCCCGATGCCACAGGAAAGAATATACAAGAATCTAAAAGTGCTGCCAAAGGATATCAGCAAGGAAGACCTTGGAACAGTCATGGATGGATTTAAAACATCACTGGGTGTTAAGTGTAATTACTGCCACGCAGCGAGTGAAACGGAAAAAGGGAAACTCGATTTTGCCAGTGACGCCAAGCCGGAGAAAGAAACTGCACGTATGATGATGTTAATGACGGCCAAGATTAACAAGAAGTTTTTTCATGTTAAGGATGTAAAGAATCCCAAAGCCATCCTGCCGGTAAGTTGTATCACTTGCCATAACGGCAAAGAACGTCCGGCGACCTTAGATCCTGCGACACTGAAATAGCGAGGCTGGAGGCAGCAGACGAACATTTCTAAAACACTTTCTCCCTGGAGGTTGTTCCTTCTATAAAACGATCAACCATGAAATTAATCAGAGAAAATACAAACTTAAAGACCATTGGGCTTATCACCGGGCTTGCTGCAGGTGCGGTTGTTGCTGCCTTATTTGCGACAAAAAGTGGTTCAGAATACCGCGAACTTATCGCTAAAAGGATCAAAGGGCTGCTGGGCGAAGATGCTGTTAAAAAGCCTGTGGAAATCAAGGATCATGTGGTGGAAGATGTAAGATCACAGGTCATGGAAGCCGCAAATAAACTGGCGGGCGATGCAGAAAACGTTGATCTTACGAAAACAACCCTGAAACATACAGAGCCAAAATCAAGACAGCTTCCTATTGAATCTTAGTGAACGAACCGTTTGAAAATGGAATCTAAGTGGCAGCATTAATATGTTGTCACTTTATTTTTATACAATTTGAATCTGATATTGCTACATTTAATCTTTGTAGAAAGTTTAAATGTTCGACAAGCCAAATTCAGCCCTGTATGACAATGATCTCATCGCTAAGATAGCGGATGGAGATCAGTATGCTTTCACCACTCTGTTTGAGCAGTACCAGTCTATGGTTTACGGATATGCGCTGCACCTTACACGCTCCAAGGAATATGCAGAAGAGATTGTTCAGAACATCTTTATGAACATCTGGGTCAAACGTACTCAACTTCCGGAAATTGAAAACTTAGGCGCCTACCTCAATCGCGCCACGCGAAATCAATGTTACTCTGCTTTAAGAAAGATCGCAACGGAGCGGCTCGTGGAGCTGGACCAGTCCCACCTGGAGCTCAACGACGGCAGCAATGCGGAAGATCTGGTGTTATACAATGAATCTTTCCAGCTGCTGCAGCATGCGGTAGCATCACTTCCACAGCAGCGGCGGCAGGTTTATGAGCTTTGCCACGGGCAAGGTCTGAAATATGAAGAGGTAGCGCAGCAGCTGAACATTTCTCCCGGCACGGTACACAGCCACATGAAACTGGCATTGAGGACCATTCGTACGCATCTTCAAGCGCTGCACACCGCCATCTTCCTGTTCCTGATCTGCAGGTTCTAAAAAACTTTCAAAAAATCGCTTAGCGCATTACCCCGATCTATTGTTTGCTGCGTCAGTAACAGTAAATAACCAAATATTTACAGGTAATGTCATCGGAATACAAACTCAGAGAACTATTCGAACGGTATGTTCATGCCGAACTCAGCGCGCCTGAATTGAATGAATTCATGTCGCTCGTGGATCAGGATGAACTTAAACCGGTGCTGAACCAGCTCATGGATGATTACCTGAAATCTAATACCTACAGCACCAGTCTTAACAGTGAGCAAAGAGGCCGGATCCTGACCAACATCTTCAATTCAGACAGGCTCCTGGAAGCGCAGAAGCCGAAGGTACCGCACACTGCAAAGTTATATCCTGCACACACTTACTGGAAAGCCATGCTTGCCGCAGCCATGGTGATCATCATGCTGGCCATCTCCACATTTTTCATCTATCACACCAAGCAGTCTCAGCACTTCAAGCCCTACTATGGTGCTCTAAAGCCGGGGACGAACAAAGCCTACCTCACTTTAGCCGATGGAACCAAGGTTCCACTTGATGATCAATCAGATGAAATCATTGCTGCCCAGGCTGATCTTAAGATCAGAAGAACTGCCGA
The DNA here is from genome assembly GCF_059278965.1 of Pedobacter sp. NEAU-ZC8. NCBI lineage: Bacteria > Pseudomonadati > Bacteroidota > Sphingobacteriia > Sphingobacteriales > Sphingobacteriaceae > Pedobacter > Pedobacter sp. NEAU-ZC8. Next base: position 30,623 of record NZ_JCAJXC010000023.1, on the reverse strand, counting down.
TGGTCAGTTGATATATGAACGGAATAGCTCTCCCGCTGGAAAGCAGCATTCTGGAACTGCCACTGCCTACAATACAATATCTACACCCGCAGGCGGGCAGTACCGGGTGCTGTTGCCAGACGGTACGCGAGTTTGGCTGAATGCAGCCTCCTCCTTGAAATACCCCATCACCCTTGCCGGGCTGAAGCAACGCAAGGTAGAGTTGCAAGGCGAAGCTTACTTTGAAGTCGCAAAGCTCCAACACACGAACATGCACATTCCCTTTATCGTGCGCAGTAAAGGGCAGGAGGTGGAAGTGCTGGGTACGCACTTCAATGTGAGAAGTTACGCAGATGAAGCACAGGTTGCAACCACCTTGCTTGAAGGTGCTGTTGTTGTACGCCGTCCGGAAGCTTTCGAGCGGTTATTAAAACCTGGTGAACAGGCACTCACTGGCACCGGCGTAAGGGTTTCGGCGGTAGATACCAGTACTGCCGTGGCCTGGAAGAACGGGCTGTTCAAGTTCGAAACTGCGGATATCTATTCTGTGATGCAGCAATTCTCCCGCTGGTACGATATCGATGTGGCGTATGAAGGGGCAGCGCCCAAGAACCGTTTCACCGGTGAGATCTATCGCGATATGGACGCCAATGATGCCCTGAAGCTCTTAAAGCTTGCGCAGATTAAGTTCCGTGTAGAAGCACCGGAAAGTGGCAAAGGCAGAAAGAAAGTTATTATCTCCAACAAATAAAACAACCAAATACTAACCAAATAAACCGTATGAACATGAGAACACAGACACGATATCACCCCTGACCACATCGGGTGCTTAGAAAAAAAGCCTGACAATGCTTGGACCCATTGCCAGGCTAAAGATCTGAGTAAACCCATTCCGATAGCGGAACATTATAATCTGACAATTATCGTTTACCCAAACCCATTCAAAAGTATGAAACCATCTCGAGCTTTCCATAAACGGAAAGGTCAAGATCGCTTCATCTCCGAAACAAACTCAAAAAGATGAAAATAAATGCTTTTCATATGGCCATGCCCTACATCAGGCTTGGCCGAAAAACCCTATTGATTATGAAATTAACCACTTTTATCCTCATGATCACGCTGGTACATGCAAGCGCAGCTGTAGTGGGCCAAAAGATTAATATCAAGCAAAACAATAAACCGCTAGCACAAGCGCTGTCGTCCATAAAAAAGCAGACGGGTTATGTGTTCCTGAGCAATGATTTCAATCCTGCCACGGAAAACGTAAGTGTAAATGTCCAAAACGCATCACTTGAAGAGGCATTAAGTTCCTGCCTAAATGGAAACTCCATTTCTTACAACATTGTTGGTAAAACGATTTTTCTCTCTAAAAAGCAGGGTTTTTCAAGTGTGAAGCCTGTGCAGATCGTTATTCGAGGGGTAGTCCGTGACGACAAAGGACAACCGATCCCCGGCGCAGGCGTAAAGCTAAAAGGAAGTCTTACAGCCGTAGCAACGGACGTCAATGGTAGCTTCAGTATTGCTGTGCCTGATGAGAATGCCGTCCTGGTGTTTACTTATGTCGGCTTTGATGCTAAAGAACTCACCGTCGGTTCGCAGAAGACCTTTGAAGTTACGCTTGTTCCAAACGCCAATGAGCTTGAAGAAGTTGCGGTGGTGGGTTTTGGTACCCAGCGCAAGGTTTCCCTGATCGGGGCACAGTCGACCGTGTCCCCTGGTGAACTGAAGCAGCCCGTGGCCAGCGTGACGCAGTCCCTTGCAGGCCGGATTGCCGGTGTTGTGGGCGTGCAGCGTAGCGGTGAGCCTGGACGTAGCACTGCCGACATCTGGATCCGCGGTATTGCCACCTTCGGTGGTAACTCCAGTTCGCCACTGATCCTGGTAGATGGGGTAGAACGTTCCATTTCCGACATTGACCCGGAAGACATCGAGTCCTTCACCGTACTTAAGGACGCCTCCGGAACTGCCGTGTATGGTGTACGTGGCGCAAACGGGGTGGTAATCGTTCGCACCAAAGTAGGTAAGGTCGGCAAACCAAGCATCCTGTTCGACTATAACGAAGGGATAAGCACCTTTACCAGAAGACCCGAAATGGCAGACGGAATTACCTATATGAACCTGGCTAATGAAGCGACCGTTGGTCGTGGCCAAGCTGCCAAATACGAAGAAGATTACATCCGAAAAACGGCTTCAGGTGTAGATCCACTGCTGTATCCAAACGTGAACTGGATGGATGAATTGTTCAAAGATTACAGCCGCAACAGACGTGCAAACCTGAATGCCAGCGGGGGAGTAGACAACGCACAGTATTATGTTTCCCTGGCCTATTACAATGAAACAGGTTTTTTAAAGACCGATGACCTCTCCCAGTACAATTCCTCGCTCGACTTCAAACGCTACAACTTCACCAGTAACCTGAACCTGAAGCTTACCGCAACCACCAAGCTCGACCTTGGACTGCAGGGTTATGCATCCACCGGTAATTATCCCGGAGAAAATACCCAGGACATCTTCCGCTCCGCACTGGATGTGTCTTCCGTAGAATATCCGGTGATGTATCCCGGGAACTTCATTCCTGGAAAATCATCAAATGGTGGATTCCGTAACCCTTATGCGGATCTCACCCGCAGGGGCTACCGTACTGAATTCCGGAACCAGCTGTACAGCAATCTGCGACTTACCCAAGACCTGGGCATGCTGACCGAAGGTCTGACAGCAACCGCAATGGTCGCATTCGACAGTTACAACTGGAACAACATCAGACGCTCCAAACGGGAAAGCACCTACTTCCCGGAGAATGTGGAAGGTACCAATTCACCGTATCTGCCTGATGGAACACTGAACCTTCGCCAGACCTATACCAGTTCAGGGAATTACCTGAGCTTTAATCCAGACAGGGGTGGCAACCGTAAATTTTACACGGAAGCTGCGGTGCACTATGATCGTGCCTTTGGTAAACACCGTGTTGGTGCCTTGATGCTCGGCTATACCGAAGACGCTTCTAACCCTTTCGCCGGCGATTTTACCACCTCCATTCCCGAGCGTATGGTGGGTATCGCCACCAGGGCAACGTATTCCTATGACGACCGTTACTTCGCTGAAGTGAACTTCGGTTATAACGGATCAGAGCTCTTCGCGCCGGAAAACAGGTATGGTTCTTTCCCCGCCTTCGGCCTGGGCTGGATTCCATCCAACGAGAAGTTCTTTGAGCCCTTGAAAAAGGCAATCTCGTTCCTGAAGTTCCGCTACTCTGACGGGGTAACCGGTATCGGCAAGATTAACGGGCGCCGCTTCGCTTACCTTACCCTGGTTGCAGATAACGCGCGCGGCTATCAGCTGGGTAAAAACTTCAACAATACCGGTGGTATCAACGTTACCGACTATGGCGTAGCCATCAAATGGGCAGAAGCAAGAAAGCAGGATCTGGGTATGGAGATCCGTACCTTGAACGATAACCTTTACCTGATCGTAGACGTATTCAAAGAACACCGCACCGGGATCTTCCTGCAACGTCAATCTATTCCCGCTTATATCGGCTTAACCAATTCCCCTTATGGAAATCTTGGAGAGGTCGACAACCGAGGTTTCGATGCCACCTTAGAGTACAACTTCCGCGTTGGGCAGGTAGACATCGGCTTAAGAGGAAACTTTACCTATACCAAAGATAAGCTACTGAATGACGACCGCCCGAACCAGCCGTACCCATGGATGTCGCACATCGGCAACAACATCCTCGCACGTTACGGTTATGTTGCGGAGAAGTTGTTTGACTCTCAGGCAGAGATCGATGCCAGTGCAACACCGGGATCAAAGCAGCTGGTTAGACCTGGAGACATCAAGTACGCCGATCTTAACGGCGACGGACTGATCAACGATTACGACAAAACCCGTATCGGCAGGGGAGATGTTCCAAACAAGGTGTACGGCTTTGGCTTGAGTGCTTCCTACAAAGGTTTCGCACTAAGTGCATTGATGCAGGGCGTGTCAGGAGCCGACATTATGCTCGGTGGTTCCGGTATTTTCCCATTCAATGGCGGCGGCGGGCTCTCGAACGCTTACAGCAATGTAACGGACAGATGGACACCGGAAGCTCCAAGACAAGAAGCGTTCTATCCTCGTCTGGCCTATGGTGAAGATCAGAACTTCAACAACACTCAGGAAAGCTCCTGGTGGGTAAAAGACGTAAGTTTCCTTCGCTTAAAGAGTGCACAGTTAAGTTACAACCTGCCGAAGAACTTCTCCTCAAAATTGCGACTGAAGAATGCCGCAGTATACCTGATCGGTACAAACCTGCTAACCTTCAGTGACTTCAAACTCTGGGATCCTGAGCTAAACACAAACATCGATGGCAGAGCCAACGGATCAAAGTATCCACTTACAGCCACCTTGTCTTTAGGTCTTAACGTTAAATTCTAATCGCTACGAACATGAAAAAATATATCGCAATACTGGTAATCGCTCTCCTGACCAGTGCAACCTCCTGCAAAAAAGGCTTTTTGGATCAGGTGCCGAATGATCGCCTGACCTTAGAGGAAACCTTTGAAAACCGCGCAACCGCAGAGAAATTCCTGAACAACATCTATTCACAAATACCAGACGAGTTCGGACAGCGCAACCCGGGTGGCGACCGCAATGGCGGACTCTGGACCGGCGCTTCCGATGAAGCAGAATTCGTATGGGGCTTCGTGCAAACCAACAGCATGAACATCGGCAACTGGGACGCCAACTCCGGTTTCGTGGGCGACTTCTGGCGCAACTACTACCGTGGTATCCGCTCCGCAAGTTTCTTCATCGCCAACATTGACAAAGTTAACCAGGATATCTCTCCGCAGCTTAAAGTGCAATACAAGGCAGAAGCAAAAGCGCTGCGCGCCATGTATTATTATTACCTGATCCGCCTGTACGGACCTGTTGTGATCCTGGGTGAAGATGTAATTGAACCGGATGCACCGGCAGAACAGGTCCGCATTGCCAGGAGCAGCATGGATGAGTGCGTAAGCTATATCGCTACTGAACTTGAGCAGGCCGCTGCAGATTTACCTGTCGTGCCGAGCAATGACAACAACTACGGCCGCATCACTAAAGGCATTGCACTGGCTTTCCGTGCACAGGCCTACCTGCTTGCCGCAAGTCCGCTTTACAATGGCAACACTGACCTGGCTTCGCTGGTAAATAAGGATGGTAAACAACTCGTTTCGCAGACTTACGATGTCAACAAGTGGCGTGTAGCTGCCGATGCCTACAAAGCATTTATCACCCAGTTTGTTCCGGGAACATACGACTTGTACCGGGTAAACAACGCCAGCGGTGCCTTCGACCCATACTTATCCTGCCGGAATGTATTTCTCGAAGCCTGGAACAAGGAAGTGATCTTCGCCCGCCCGGAATCATCGTTATCCTCACGCCAGTATGAGATGACCCCATACCACAGCGGTAAAAACTCCGAATCCCGCGGCTCCGGCGGCCTGGGTGCAACACAAAACCAGGTGGATGCTTTCTTCACCGCCAATGGGCGCAGCATCGATGATCCGGCTTCCGGCTATCAGCCTACGGGTTTCAGCGACTTCAAAGCGCCGGGTACAGAGGTTGTAACCAGCACGTACAATCAATGGGTAAACCGCGAACCCCGCTTTTATGTGAACATCACCTACAATGGAAGTGTGTGGCTCAACACCAATAACGGTACCATCATCACCGAGTTCTTTAACAACGGCAACTCGGGTAAAGCGACCGGTGGTAACGATTATACCGTAACCGGTTATGTGGTCAGAAAGGCAATGGGCCTCGGCAAATGGGATGAGAACAACCGTCCGGTTATCCTGATCCGCCTGGCAAACATCTTCCTGGATTATGCCGAAGCGTTAAATGAAGCTGAACCTGGAAATGCGGAGGTGCTCCGTTACCTGAACCTGATTCGTGAGCGCGCAGGTGTTCCACAATACGGCTCGGCCGAACTTCCGGCACCTGCTGGTGTAGATGTCATGCGTGAAGCCATCCGTAAAGAACGCCGCGCTGAACTTGCCTTTGAGAATGTTAGATTCTTCGATACCCGAAGATGGAAAATTGCCGAGCAAACCGATAACGGGCCAATCTATGGGCTCGATATCAGCAAGAACATGCCCGAATTCCTGAATGTGGTGCCATTTGAAAGCAGGGTATTTACCAAGAGACACTACCTGTTCCCGATCCCATCAAACGACGTGAATGCGGACGATCTGATGGTGCAAAATCCGGGTTGGTAACTTCCTTTAAATCCGTAATTTAGCTGTAACCAATATATAATCATGAAAAAAACCGCCCTACTACTACTCTGCTGCTTCCTGTTTTTCAAAACGCAGGCACAGCATGAAGCCCCCGCTTACCCGCTGCTCACCAACAACACGTACTTCAGTGTATGGTCTTTCACCGATAAACTCAACGGCTCGCCCACCCGGCACTGGACCGGTAAAACCCATGCATTGCAGGGCACCATCAGCGTTGACGGTAAACTTTACCGCTTCATGGGGCAGGAGGTTAAACCTTATCTGCCGCTCGTATCCAGCCTGGAAGGTGAGGTGCCGAAATTCCGCTACACCCTAACGGCACCTGCCGGAAACTGGATGGATGCCACATACGATGACTCCAGCTGGAAAGAAGATGCCGCACCCTTCGGTGATGACCAAAGCTTCGCCAAAACGGAGTGGAGAAGTGATGAGATCTTCCTCCGCAAAGTGTTCGATGTGCTTGCAGTGCCATCAAAGAAGGTGTACCTGAAGATCAACCATGATGACAACATCGTGGTATTCCTGAATGGAAAAGAGATCATGCGCAAGGAAGGCTGGGTACATGAGTATGTTTATGTGCCAATCCCCGAAGGCGTCCTTAAAAAGGGAAAAAACCAACTGGCCATCCATGTGAAGAACACTGCTGGGGGCCGTCACATTGATGCTGACCTGGTAACCGAACCTGTACAGGATGAAAGTATCGCGCTTGCGGAGCAAACCAATGTACAGGTGGAAGCAACCCGCACCATCTACGACTTCCGCGCCGGCAATGTAAATCTGAACGTCACCTTCCTTTCTCCATTGTTGCTGAATGATGTGGAACTAACCGAAAGACCGATCAGCTACATCAACTATACCGTGAAAGCGAATGATGGCAAACCGCACCAGGTAAGGATCAATTTTACGGCATCGTCTGACCTGGCGGTGAACACCCCGGGACAAACCGTAAAAGCATGGACGCAGCAGGAAAAAGGACTTTCCTTCCTGAAAGCTGGTACTGTGGAGCAACCGGTATTGCAAAAGAAAGGTGACGATATCCGCATTGACTGGGGTTATGTTTATGTTGCCGTCCCGCAGGACTATAAAGCAACACAGCTACTGATCAAATCGGGCCCTTCCTTAAACTTGAGCACCGAATTTGAGTTTGCGAGTGTAAATAATACCGCACAAAGCAAATACGTGATGGTAGGTTATGATGACTCAGACCCGATCCAATATTTTAAACAAAACCTCAAGCCACTCTGGAAAACCAATGACAAAGTGACCTTTGTAGATCAGCTAGCCTTAGCCGCCGCTCAATTTCCAGACATCATGAAGCGCAGTATTGCTTTTGACAAGGACCTTGAAGCAAAAACGCTGAAGGCCGGGGGTATGGAATATGCCGAACTATGCAAGCTCGCTTACCGTCAAAGCGTGGCCGCGCACAAGATTGTGAGATCCCCAGACGGCGAATTACTGTTCATGTCTAAGGAGAACTTCAGTAATGGCTCCATCAACACCGTAGACATTACCTATCCATCTGCACCACAATACCTAGTTTATAATCCGGAATTGTTAAAAGGTATGATGAACGGTATCTTCTACTATAGCGAAAGTGGTAGATGGAAAAAGCCCTTTCCGGCACACGATCTTGGTACCTATCCACTAGCAAATGGTCAAACCTATGGCGAAGATATGCCTGTTGAAGAAGCAGGGAACATGCTGATCCTTACTGCTGCTGTAGTCAAAGCGGATGGAGACATTGCTTACGCCAAAAAACACTGGGAAACCTTAACGACCTGGGGTAATTACCTCCTTAATGAAGGGTTTGACCCGGCAGAGCAATTGTGTACCGACGACTTCGCCGGCCACCTTGCGCACAATACCAACCTTTCTGTAAAAGCCATTGTAGCTCTTGGTGCATACGCGCAGATGGCAGAAAAGCTGGGCATGAAAGATGTTTCTGCAAAGTACAGGGCAGCAGCGCTTGAAATGGCCGACAAGTGGGAGAAACTCGCAAATAGCGGCGATCACTACGCTTTGGTGTTTGATAACAAAAATACCTGGAGCCAGAAATATAATATGGTCTGGGACAAACTGCTGAAGCTTAATCTATTTCCAAAACACGTATACACTAAGGAAATCGCTTACTACCTGACCAAACAGAACACTTACGGATTGCCTTTAGACAGCCGTAAAGGCTATACCAAGTCAGACTGGATCCTTTGGACAGCAACCCTGACAGATAACCGTGCCGACTTCCTGAAGTTTGTTAAACCGGTTTACAAGTATGCCACAGAAACGCCTAGCCGTGTGCCTTTGAGCGACTGGCATGAAACAATAGACGGTAAACAAGTAGGCTTCCAGGCCAGAAGTGTAGTTGGTGGATACTTCATCAAGTTACTTGCTGACCAGTGGAACAATAAATAATGTGTATATATCTTTTATTAGGACTACTTTTGTGGTCTTAATAAAAGAATATAAAAGAACTATGTCTGCAAATAATACCAAGCCTGTTTACCCGGATTTTTCAACCTTCTACGAAGAAGCGGTAAAGCCATTTAAAACAGCCAATCATGCTGCTATCCGGTTGGATAACAAACTTAAAGGCAATTCCAAAAGCTTCTTTGCATACTTCATGTATCAGGATAAAAAATGGAAAGTAGCTTCAGATACGAATATTAGTAAGCTGGATATGGCCTATGAGGCAATTAAAAATGGAACTGATCCATTTGTGATCAAGCCGACCCGGGATCATAAAGGAGAGACGCTGAACATTAAGGGACAGCCAATCCGCGATACTAGATTCTACGTGTATTCCGCCTAGATCGCTAGAATTAGAATCATAAAAAAGGATCTGCCAGCCGAAAGCACTGACTTTCAGCGGGTAGGTCCTTTTCTTTTTCATGGTGCACATCTGCTAAAAGCGACTATATTTGCCGCCTCAATCGCAAATTGATGTACTTAAAGAAATTCTCCTTTGCCGCATTTCTGCTAACTGGCAGCGCCATGTTGGCCAATGCGCAGCACGCTCCAAAAGATAGCGTGAATCACTTGAATGAAGTTGTAGTCAATGAAAACCGGCTTAAACTTCCATTCTCCAGTCAAAACCGGAACATCTGGATCATCGACAAAGAAAAGATTAAAAGCCTGCCGGTACGATCCGTTGCGGAGCTGCTGAGCTTTGTTTCCGGTGTAGATGTACGCCAACGCGGACCAGCAGGCACTCAGGCCGACATCAGCATGGATGGCGGAACCTTCGATCAGACCTTGGTCCTGTTGAACGGGGTTAAAGTCTCTGACCCACAAACGGGGCACAACATGATGAACCTGCCGATCAATATGGACGATATTGAACATATTGAAGTATTACGAGGCTCGGCATCGCGTATCTATGGTCTTAACGCCATCACAGGGGCCATCAACATCATCACCCGCACACCTGAAAAAACTGGTGCAGCAATAAATGTTTTTACCGGAAGTAGTTTCAAGAAGGATGCTTCAAATGGAGAAACCTTCGCTAATTATGGCGTAAAACTGAGTGGCGATCTTGTACTGGATAAATCCAGTCACCTGTTTTCTCTGAGTCAGGAAGCCAGCAATGGTTATCGCTACAACACCGCTTTTAACAACCAGAAGTTGTACTATCAGGGGCGTTTGAACCTGTCGGCAGCAGACCAGCTGGACCTGAATGCCGGGTATATCCACAATAACTTCGGCGCAAATGCTTTCTATTCTGCACCTGGAGATCTGGAAGCGGAAGAAACGGTGAAAACTGCACTGGCTTCTGTAGCCTACACCCGCAACATCAATCCCAACTGGACCTTCGCACCAAGGGTAAGCTATCGCTATAATATCGATGATTACTTATACATCAAACAAACGCCTGACCGGTTTCATAATCACCATGAAACCGGCGTACTGGATGTTGAATTAAACAATACCATAGAAACCGGCATTGGTACTTTCGGTTTAGGACTGGAGCTTCGAACAGAGAACATCAACAGTACAAATCTGGGTAAACGTGACCGCACCAATAGCGGCGCCTTTGCAGAGTACAAGTTTGAGCCATTGACTGGGCTGTTGATCAACGCTGGTACTTATGTGAACTATAACTCCGACTATGGCTGGCAAGCATTCCCCGGCATAGATGCCGGTTACAATTTCTACGGCAACTGGAAGGTGTTTATGAACCTGGGCACGGGACAGCGCCTGCCAACATACACGGACCTCTACTACAAAGGGCCTACAAACATCGGTAATGCAGACCTCGTTTCCGAGAAGTCGAAATATGCGGAAGGTGGTATTAAGTATCAGGATGCCAAATTCACCTTCAATGCCAGTTATTTCAACCGGAAGATCAGCAACTTCATTGATTGGGTAAAAGCCGTTCAAACCGATCCATGGCAGCCCCGTAACTTCAGTGATGTAACCACCAAAGGTTTCACCATCAGCGGCGATTACCTGATGAACTTCGGTGCAAATGCCAGCTTCAACAGCCTGCGACTTGGTGCATCTTACACCAACCTCGATCCGAGTTTCAAAACCACCATTGCGGATGCCGTATTCTCAAGATATGCACTGGAAAGCGTTAGAAATCAGCTTAGCCTGACCGCAAATGCCCAGGCTTTCAACCTGCTTTCCCTGACCCTGACTTCCAGGTTCAACGAAAGAATTAACTATAAAAGCTACCAGGTGCTGGATGCACGTTTGGCGGCAAACTTGAAGCGATACCAGATCTACCTCGATGGCGCAAACTTGCTGGATGTTCAGTACATCGAATCTGGTGCTGTGCCGATGCCAGGTACCTGGCTTACCCTGGGTTTCAAAGCTAAAATTTAAGACCTGCCACGCTAGAGCGTTCTACTAAGACCGTTTTTATTACTAAATAGCCGTTGTTAAACGGCTATTTACGTATGTATCCGTTTATTTTACGACTAAACCTTGATGCGCTGTTCAACTTTGTTCTGGCGATTGGAAATGATCGCGATCCTTTAACTTAGAACTTCAAATCATGGACTACTCAAAAAACAGCGTACGCTTAGCAGGTTTCACAGGCACAGATCCGGTAATCGTAGATTATCCTGGCAGCAAAAGAATGGGACGGATCAGTCTCGCCGTAAATGAATCTTACAAAAACACCAGCGGAGATTTCGTAAACAAAACACAATGGTTCAACCTGGTGTTCTGGAACAGGAAAGTTGAACTTATTGAGGGCAGTATCACAAAAGGTACAGCGATTTGTATAGAAGGCAAATTAAATAACCAAACTTACACGGATAAAAAAGGAGAACAGCGCTTCAGTACCGAAATTATTGTCAATGCCATAGAGGTTATCTCAAAATGAACCGGGTGCGAATGTTAAAATTTGTCACCTAAATGCCTCATTTCGAATAGCTTTTTGGTATTGTAAATCAGTAACTTAGGTATGGACCTAATTCTTCTTCGATGAAAAAGAAACTTGTAGGCTTTTTGCTGCTTATTGCAACAGCGGCCTGTAACAGCACTGAAAAAGACATGAATAATTACAAATGGTCGGAGGCGGCTCCACCTGTAGCAGAAATGAAACCGATGCCGAGAGCGCTACACGGCGACACCGTAATCGATAACTATTACTGGATGATCGATTACTTTAAAAAAGGACCAGACAGCAATAAGGTGGTCGAATACCTTACCGCGGAAAATAAGTATCTGGACACCATGATGCATGGTACGAAGGAATTTCAGGAATCCCTTTTTAAAGAACTTAAAGGCCGCATCAAGGAAAAGGACGAGAGTGTGCCGGCGCTAAAGAATGGGTTCTATTATTACACCCGGACAGAAGAGGGCAAGCAATATTTCAAGTACTGCCGTAAAAAGGGGAGCCTGGATGCCAAAGAAGAAATACTGCTGGATATTGATGAAATGGCAAAAGGCTCAGCCTATTATTCTGCCGCTGGGTTTAGCGTAAGCCCAGACAACCGTTATCTGGCATACGGCCTTGATAAACTATCCCGGCGTCAGTATACCATCTATATCAAGGATCTTCAAACCGGCGAGATCCTGAAAGATGCCATCCCGAATACGGAAGCTGACCCAACCTGGGCAGCGGACAATAAAACACTTTTCTACACCTCTAAAAACATAGAAACCCTACTAAGCGAAAAGGTGAAAAAACATAAGCTTGGAGCGGAAGCGAGCCAGGATGAAGTCGTGTATCACGAAAAGGATCCAAGTAACTATATTGGAGTTTATAAATCAAAGTCCAACCAGAAGATCTTCATTTATTCTGGCGCAACGATGTCCTCGGAAATCCGGTACATCGATGCCGCCACACCGGACCAAAGCTTTAAGCTTTTCCAACCCCGCATCAAAGATGTGCTCTATGATGTGATCGCCCTGGACGATAAGTTCTTGATCCGAACTAATCTGGATGCTAAGAATTTCCGGTTAATGGAATGTGCGATGGACAATACCAGTCGCGAACACTGGAAAGAAGTCATACCGCATCGAAAAGATGTTTTGTTGCAATACGTGGATGAGTTTAAAGACTTTATCGTGCTTTCCGAGCGTAAGAACGGATTGGTACAGCTGCGCATTCAGCGGCGTGACGGCAAGGAACACGACGTAGAGTTTAAGGAGCCTGCCTACCTGCTGGAGAGTGCCGAAAACCCGGAATATGATTCCAAGACACTGCGTTTTATCTATACTTCTTTAACCACGCCAGTTTCTACGTACGACTATAACATGGAGACGAAAGCACGCAAACTGATGAAGCGGCAGGAGATCGTTGGTGGTTATGAACCAAAAGAATACACAACCGAGCGCATCTTTGCCACCGCGAAAGATGGTACCAAGGTGCCTATCGCATTAGTGTATAAGAACAGCACCAAACGCGACGGCAGGGCACCATTGCTGCTTTATGGTTATGGCTCGTATGGTGCCAACATGGACGCCGCTTTCTCCAGAAATGTGCTCAGCCTGCTTAACCGTGGCTTTATCTATGCCATTGCCAACATCCGCGGTGGCCAGGAACTCGGCCGCCAGTGGTATGAAGACGGCAAGCTGATGAAAAAACAGAACACCTTTACCGACTTCATCAGCTGCGGGGAGTATCTGATTGATCAGAAGTATACTTCCAAGGGGCATCTGTATGCAATGGGTGGCAGCGCAGGAGGACTCCTGATGGGGGCCGTCGTTAACATGGCACCAGACCTCTGGAAAGGGATCATTGCGCAGGTACCTTTTGTAGATGTGGTGAACACCATGTTGGATGAAAGTATTCCCTTAACCACGAATGAGTTCGATGAATGGGGCAATCCTAAAAAAAAGGAAGCTTATGATTACATGAAAAGCTATTCTCCCTATGAAAACATTGAACCGAAAACTTACCCAAACATGCTGGTGACCACGGGTCTGCACGACAGTCAGGTACAATACTTTGAGCCTGCAAAATGGGTGGCCAAGTTGCGGGCAACCAAAACCGATCAGAATGTCCTGTTGCTCAAGACCAATATGGATTTCGGACATGGTGGTGCTTCCGGAAGGTTTGATTACCTGAAGGATGTTGCGCTCAATTACGCTTTCCTGTTTGCGCTTGAAGGGATCAATAAATAAGGATCAAATTGCTCGTTATAAAATTAGATTGCTCCTTATAAAATAAGAAAGGCTCCTGCATCAACAGGAGCCTTTTACAAACATTGCAATAACAATCGAAGTTCAGCAACTTAGCGCAGCAGCTGTTTATTTATTAAATCGGTAGGCTACGCCACCATAAAAGTTCCTGGTTGCAGCGGGATTAAAATACCTGTTCCCAGCAGCATTCAGGTCATTGCCTAAACTGTATTTCTCATTAAAGAGGTTATCTACACCTGCATAGATCTCCAGTATGGCCTTGTTAAACTTCAACGTTCTCCAGCCAATCTTGCTTTGTACCAGATGATACTTATCCGCGAAAACCGAGTTTGCATCATTCAGCGGAATGCGCGACGTAAAGTTATGCTGCAGGAAGAAGTAAAATCCTTTTGGGAACTGCATGTCTACGCTACTGACGATACTTCCCTTAGGCACACCGGTAAGCCTGTTGCCAGAGTAATCTGCTGTGCGGTCCAGGTAATCTCTAAAGCGGAATTTGCTCAGTGTATAGGCGCTGCGAAGCTGCAGACCGCGTACAAAGCGGCTTTCGGCGTAAGGCAGTAGCCATGCACTCAGCGAGGTTTCCAAACCGTACTGATTGGTACCACCAGCATTGACAAAGAACTCCGTATCATCCTCATTCAATCGTCGTACAATAGCATTGTTCAGGCGGTAGTAAAAACCGGTCAGATCAACACTTACCCGTTGATCCCTGCTGTGCAGCGTGAAACCAGTTTCGTAGTTCCAACCCGATTCGGGTTGCAGGTCTACATTGATCACCTGGTCTGAAGCCCGGATCTCCGCAATGGTTGGCGGCGAGTAGCCTTTACTTACGGAGCCCCTCCAGGCAAAATCATCATTGATCAGGTAGGAGAGTGCCACACGCGGCATAAATTGTACATCCAGCTCGTTGGTTCGCTCCGCTACGGCTACAGGCGCAAGGCTTTCATAATCATACTTGTAGAGGTTGGCACTGGCAGAAAGTTCCAGCAGCCACTTGTCCTTGAAGTCAAAATTAGCGTGTAAGAACGCGAAGTTGGATGCTGCACGGAGTTTATCTTTCGACTGCACCGCCGCCGGGGTACCATAGTTGTTGTCGTAGTTATTGATGTCCGAAGAGGTACCCGTGCTTTCAACACCCAGGTTGAAACTGTATTTTAGATCCTGGACTTCCTGCTTGTATTCTACGAAAGTGCGCAGGCCCAATGTAGATTCAAAGCGTTGTTCATAATTGGTAATGAAAGGGTTTTTGAAATCGATGTAGGCGCCATAAACGGCTGCTACATGACGGAAACCGGGTGCAAAGTTCCATTCGTTGGATATCCCGCCGAAGAGCATTTTACTGTAGATCCCTGCTTGCTGCTCCGCCGCGGACCGGATGGCACCTGCTGCCGGTCTGGACCCACGTGGATTGGCTTCAAACTGCGCGGCATTTAAGCCACCCGGTGTCTGATAACTCAGATCTGAATAGAAGAACAGCGACTTTAGATTTGCATTGTCTGCATAACGCAGCTTCTGCGTCAGCTGCAGGTAATTGCGCTTCATGGCACTGTGATCACGATAGCCATCGCTGCGCTGGTAACCCTGGCTGATACCCAGGTCATAGTTCTTCCAGCTATTGCTTACGGAAGCGTTCTCATGAAACATGCCGAAGGATCCGCCTTCCACACGAAGGTTAGCTGCAGGTCCTGTGGATGGTGTCTCTGGATTGATCAGCACCACACCGCCAGAGTTGGCACCATAGACACTGCTTTGCGGACCTTTAAGGATCTGCAGTTGCCCCAGGGCATTTACGTCCAAAGCATTCAGGTAACTGTTGCCACCGGCATCCGTTAACGGAAATTCATCGAAGTAGAGCTTTACATTACGAATCCCAAAAGGGGAGCGCAATAAACTACCACGGATGGACAAGCGGTAACTGCCGGGAGATCGTTCTTCCATCCGTACGCCAGGTGTGGTATTTACCGCCGGAATAAGCGAGATGGAAGGCTGCCTGCCAAGAATGTGCTGATCCACAACACCAATGGAGCCTGTAGCGCGTAATAGCGGTTGCGTCGAAAAATAAGGATGGATAACAACTTCTTTCAATGTTCTGCTGCTGTCTGGGTTAACCTGGGCCGCTGCACTTAAAGAAAGCAGTAATAAAATGGAGGTCGTAAATTGCTTCATTATTTCGCTGCCACCCTCCATATTGTATTACTCACATCATCTGCCACCAGGATAGAGCCGTCCTTCATCTCAGCAATACCCACAGGTCTGCCGTACACTTCCGCTTTTTCAAGATCCGCAATGAAGCCTGTCAGGAAATCTTCCATTGGCCCTGCTTGTTCACCATTCTTAAATGGGATAAAAGGTACTTTATAGCCGGACAATTCCGACCTGTTCCAGGAACCATGCTGTCCAATGAACATACCACCCTGGTATTTCGCAGGGAATTTTTTGCCATTATAAAATGCCAGTCCAAGTGAAGCAGTATGGGATCCCACCGCAATATCCGGCACGAGTGTAGCCTTCACCAGATCTGGTCTTTTGCCAGCCATCCGCGGATCTTCATGTTGCCCGAAGTAGGCATATGGCCAGCCATAAAAGCCGCCTTTTTTCACGCTGGTCACATAATCCGGAACCAGATCATCACCCAGCTTGTCGCGCTCATTTACAGCAGTCCACAGCTTTTTCGTTCCTGGTGCCCAGGCCATGCCTACAGGGTTTCTTAAGCCTGCTGCATAGATGATCTCTCCGGAACCATCGGGATTGATCTCTAATATATTGGCTCTTTTCACTTCATGTTCCATCCCGTTTTCACCAACATTACTGCCGGATCCAACACTGACATAGATCTTCGAATTGTCTTCGTTTGCAATCAGGTTCCGTGTCCAGTGATTGTTATAGCCACCCGCAGGCAGGTCAACGATCTTCTTACCTTTGCCAGTGATCTTGGTGGCCCCCGTTTTATAAGGATAGGTAACCACACCGTCTGTATTGGCTACATATAGGGTGTTGCCAATAACCAACACGCCATACGGCTGATTCAGGCCGGATAAGAACAAGCTTTGTAAATCCGGTTTTCCATCCTTGTTGCTATCGCGGTACAGGATGATGGCGTTTGCACTTTCACCGCCTTGTTCCGACTTTGCTTTACCCGATATCACATTGGCGATCTGCTCCTTGGTAGAGCGCTCGGAATTGGATAGTACGGCAAGTACGTCCCCATTGGGAAGCACATAGAGGTTACGTGGACTCTTAATGTTGCCCGCGAATTTAGTTACGGTGAAACCTGCCGGTGCCACCGGGGTCTTACCTTCCGGCCAGCCGATAACTTTGCTGAAGCGATTTTTAGAGGCTTCCGGGTTCGGTGCAGGAAGGTTTAAGGTCTGATTGGATTTGGTTTTAACCTGGTCTGTCTGCGCGACAGCGATGTTGGTGCCCGATATCGCTACCAGTCCAAGCGGTAGTAGGGCTAAGGCCTTGGAGATATTTTTCATTTATGTTCGTTTCAAATAAAACAAGCTTTAAATCCAGATGTTTTCGAGCCCGGCAAAACAGCGCATTTAGATGCGCAGTTGATTTTCGGATCGAAGCAGGAAATTAGGTCAAAAAAAAGCCGTTCCTGGTTAAAGAAACGGCTTTAATGTATTTAAAAGAAGGACTAGCCTAATTTTGCTTTTAAGTTTTCGTCGATAGCAGCTAAGAACTCCTCCGTGTATAAGTAGTCTTTACCATGCTCAACTTTGTTACCGTGGATACAAACCGCTAAATCTTTAGTCATTTTTCCACTTTCTACAGTTTCGATACAAACCTGCTCTAAAGTATGGCAGAAGTTGATCAACTCCTGGTTGCCATCCAACTGGCCACGGAATTCTAAACCTCTTGTCCAGGCGAAGATCGACGCAATTGGGTTGGTAGAAGTTGGTTTTCCAGCCTGGTGATCACGGTAGTGACGGGTAACCGTACCGTGAGCTGCTTCAGCTTCCATGGTTTTTCCATCTGGTGTAACCAATGTAGAGGTCATTAAACCTAATGAACCAAATCCTTGTGCTACGGTATCAGACTGAACGTCACCATCATAGTTTTTACAAGCCCAAACAAAGTTACCGTTCCACTTCAATGCAGAAGCAACCATGTCATCAATTAAGCGGTGCTCATAAGTGATACCAGCTTCATCAAATTTTTGCTTGTAGTCATTCTGATAGATCTCTTCGAAGATATCTTTGAAGCGACCATCGTATTTTTTAAGAATGGTATTTTTAGTAGAAAGATATAAAGGCCATTTTTTCATCAATGCCTGGTTGAAACAAGCATGAGCGAAACCACGGATACTTTCATCTGTATTGTACATTGCTAAAGCAACACCATCACCTTTAAAGTTGTAAACGTCAAACGACTGTACTTCGCCACCATCTTCAGGAGTGAAAGTCAGGGTTAACTTACCTTTACCTTTAGTTACTAGATCCGTTGCACGGTATTGATCACCAAAAGCGTGACGACCGATGCAAATAGGAGCGGTCCAGTTTGGAACCAAACGCGGAACATTGCTCATTACAATTGGCTCACGGAAAACAGTACCATCAAGGATATTACGGATGGTTCCGTTTGGTGATTTCCACATTTGCTTTAAGCCGAATTCTTCCACACGTTGCTCATCAGGTGTGATGGTTGCACACTTAATACCTACACCATATTTTTTAATGGCTTCTGCAGCATCAACGGTTACCTGATCATCTGTTTGATCGCGGTATTCTACACCTAAGTCGTAGTATTTAATATCTAGATCTAAGTAAGGTAAGATCAGTTTATCTTTGATAAATTTCCAGATGATGCGGGTCATCTCATCACCATCAAGCTCTACAACCGGCTGGGTTACTTTAATTTTTTGTACAGACATATACGGGTTCAATTTTAAGTTCGATAGATTTTACAAAGATATAAATCTAAAAACAATTAAAGATTTGAGCAGGTTATTATGATAAAAACCTGAGATATGAACACAAATGAAGAAAATATTCCCGGAAGTGATTTAAGCTCTAAAGATAAATTACACCTTTCAGATCTGGGTGAAGTAAAAGACTTTGAAAACCTGGCTTACGATAAAGACGCCAACAGCTTTACCCTGGATGTAAAGGGTGATGATGATGAATATGATCATCCGCTACCTTATGATACCAGTGCGCCAACGGGCGAAGATTTTAATTCCACTTACGATGAGGCTAACCCGCACATTGGCGATGAATATGCGGCCAAAGATGAGCGCCTTGAAGGTGCCTTAGATGATCTTGGTATGCGCATCGATGATGGTGATATTGTGGAGCTTGATCCTGAAGACGAGTTCTTATCGAAAACCCCTGAAGATGACCGTCCGGATCTGGATGAAGAAGGTTACCCCATAAATGATGCCCCTCCAATGCCCTAAGGGCTAAGGATTGATATCCAGGTTAAAGCGCCTGCGCATTTCTTCCAGTTTCGGGTTTTTGCCAAGCAGGTATTGGTATTTCTCGGTACTGGTGTATAAGCGGTTCTGAATTTTCCGTTCCACCTTTTCGGTAACGATGGTCAGATCAAAGTTCTTTAACCTGGATCTTAAAAAGTTTAAAAACTCCACCATTTCACTTTGCAGGATGCTTTCCTGCGCACTATTTTCTATAGCGACCTTAATCTGTGTAGGGCTCTCCAGCTTCGGTGGATTACTTTTCAGGATCGTGAAGAAATTGATCTTATGTGCATCAAAAGCCTTTTTGGTGTATTCCTCCCATAATGCTAAGAGCTGTTCATAGCTGAAAGCTTCCTTATCGTCACCAACAATATATTTCGGCTCCTTATCATCCACGCCAGCAGCAAGGTTTTCCAATGCCGTTAATGAAGGGATCAGCGTGCCCCCAGAACCTATATTGCCATTCAGCTTGATGGACATGCTGCCGCTTTCCGGTTTTAGCTTAATCGGTGTTTCTGTTTTTTCTGCCGCCGGCTTTGCTACGGGTTCAGGTTCTTTAAAGGTCTGAGCTACTGGCTTTTGATCGTTACTGTAAGCCTTTTCAACTGCAACGCTGGTCGGCGCTGGCGGCGTTACACTAGTTTTTTTTTTAAGCTGATCTGTGTCAGTTAACGCTTCAGTACCATTCTTCGGCAATTGGGCCAGTTGCAGTACAGATGGGATGTGACACATCTTGATCAGGGCCAGCTCGACCTGCAGTCGTTGATTCTTGCTGTTCTTATAGCTGAGGTCACATTGATTGGCCAGGTTCAAACTGGTAAGAATGAAGGATACCTGGATCTGTTGACTTTGACTTAGATATTTCTGTTTAATGTTTTCACTTACTTCCAGCAATTTAACTGTCATTGGGTCTTTAGCCACAAGCAGATTTCTTAAATGCGTTGCCAGTCCGTTAATGAAATTATTTCCATCGAACCCATTGTTCAGGATTTCATCGAAAAGCACTAGTGCATTGCTCACGTCGGCATTGATCAGGTAATCCGTTAAGCGGAAATAATAGTCATAATCCAGAATGTTGAGGTTATCAATAACCGATTTATAAGTCAGGTTCTTGTTGGTATAACTAACAATCTGGTCGAACATGGATAGCGCATCACGCAAACCGCCGTCGGCTTTCTGCGCAATGATATGCAGTCCGTCTGCTTCGACGTTGATCTGTTCGCGTTGCGCGATCTTATTCAATAAACCCGCAATATCATCTACCTGGATCCGGTTGAAATCGAAGATCTGACAACGGGAAAGGATGGTTGGCAGGATCTTATGCTTTTCTGTCGTGGCCAGAATGAAAATCGCATAGGAAGGTGGTTCTTCCAGGGTTTTCAGGAATGCGTTAAAGGCGTTTGCCGAAAGCATGTGCACCTCATCGATGATGTAGATCTTATACTTGCCGGCTTGCGGTGGAATACGAACCTGTTCAATTAAACTTCTAATATCATCTACCGAGTTATTAGAAGCAGCATCGAGTTCATGGAAGTTAAAAGAATGTCCGGTTTGAAAAGAAACGCAGGACTCACAAACACCACAGGCCTCCTGATCGGGGGTGATGTTGGTGCAGTTGATGGTTTTTGCCAGGATCCTTGCGCAAGTGGTTTTTCCGACACCACGGGGACCGCAGAAAAGAAAAGCCTGGGCAAGCTGGTTATTCCTGATGGCATTTTTCAGCGTACCGGTAATATGGTTTTGTCCAACTACGGTTTCGAAAGTAGCTGGGCGATATTTACGGGCAGAAACAATGAAATTTTCCATCGCCACGAAATTAGATAATTTTTGCATGCCATGGGGAATATGTTGGAAAATAATGCCAGCAGCAAACGTTTCCAAGCCCTGCTGCGCTGTAGTTGAGACATGGTTGAGCCCTGGTTAAGCCGGGGTCGAGCCGCCTAGAGCCGGCTCAAGGGCGGGTCAAGGCCGGGTTGAGGGCGGCTTGAGGGTGGGTCGACCCCAAAGCTGTCTTATCCTTGTCTTGTCCTAGTATAGCTGTAGGTGTTTAGCTGTTAACTCTAAACTGCTTATATACTTGGAGTTGTTATTCCGGTTTGAGTTATACACGCTGTATTTTCACTTAATTGCGACATTTGCGCTTTAGATCCACCCTTCAGGCATGAAACAAAGATTCAGACGGCGGTATCGTACCGCGAAATACATATTTTATAAAGAGACCCTGATCGACTACCGCGAACATTTCTGGACCTTCCTGGGCTCTTTTGTTGGCATTGCGCTCATTGGGTTCATCCATAGCGAGTACCTCACCGTTCACGACAACCTGTTTATCATTGGTTCCTTTGGCGCCAGTTCCGTGCTGATCTATGGGATCATCAACAGTCCGCTGGCGCAACCCAGAAATCTGATTGGTGGCCATGTGGTCTGTGCCTTTGTAGGCGTTTGCGTGTACAAGCTCATTCCGAACGAGCTCTGGCTGAGCTCCGCTTTGTCGGTATCACTGTCCATTGTTGCCATGCAGATCACCAAAACTTTGCATCCGCCGGGTGGCGCAACCGCATTGATCGCGAATATTGGTTCAGAAAAAATACATGCTTTAGGCTTTATGTATGTGTTCAGTCCGGTGCTAACCGGCGTCTTGATCCTGCTGCTGGTGGCCATAGTGTTCAACAATGCGACCCCACACCGGAAGTATCCGCACAACAAACACTGGTACAAGCTTTGGAAGCGAAGCTACCGCGGAAAACGTACCAGGAATCCAAAATAGGTTACTGGACTCAGAATAATTTATTCGTACTTTGCTCGAAAGACGCTCACATGTTTAAATCAATCCTATTAACGCTGCTGTGCTTCCTTTGCCTGGATGCCGCCTATGCCCAAAACAGTTCGAAAACAGATAGCTTATATCAAGCAGCCTTACACTGCTACGAGCAGCAAGACAAAGCTCAAGCAATGCAACTTTTCCAGCAAGTGCTACAGTTCAACCCGCTGCATAAAGATGCGTTGTTCAATTTCGGCGTGGTAAATTACGAACTTGGAAATCAAAATAAAGCTTTTGAAATTTTTCAGCAGGGCGTTAAACTGCATGACCGAAATGCTGCTGAACTACTTAAAGAACTCGGGCAACCTATTGCTTATGCAGATACGATGTATTTGGATGATGTAGATACCTTACCAAAGGTTTTGATCAGTAAAGGGCCAGAAAATCTGTTTAGATCAGCTGGGGCGCTAAGTTTTGTTTTACAGGACCAGATCGCTAAAGAAATTATGCAGTCGACTGAAATTAAAAAGCGGCTTGGCAAGAGCAGGAAGCTTTTTGTGACATTAATGTTTTTGGATGACGGTCGCTTAACAGGAGATGTAATTCTCAGTAATGAAGGCCAGGGTCAACATGTTAACATGGTCTTTGAAGGCATTCAGCTATTGCCAGCCAAATATCAGGGAAAGGCAGTTTCTGTATGGGGATTGAATGTTCCTATCTCATTGAATAAAGATTAATTTGTGCCTTAATGCAGACAGAAATGTCTAAAAATGGGAACACCTGCTTCACATTTTTTTGCACGGTTTCGAATGTTTATGAATTGTTAAGATTCCCCGTCAGGCACTAAGCAGGCTTGATTTTTTAACATCATTATTTTCTGTTCCGGTAGTTTTTGGTTTGCTTCTTGTAAAATCAGCAGTACAAACATCTACTAAATTTTTGAACTTAAAATTTGAAGTTATGAAAAGAACATCAATCTTAAAAAATGTATTAGCGGGGACGTCATTGTTGTTATTTGCGACTTTAATTACATCTTGTAAGAAGGATGACGTTGATGAGGTTGGATCAGCCAATGTGATTGTGGTAAATGCATCAACCGGGTCTTCAGCGCAAACCTTCCAGCTTGCAGGGAATACGGTAAGGTCAGGCTTAACCTTCGGACAAAATACAGAGTACATCGCGACGAACTCTGGCAATAACCTGCGCGCCATTTTTAAAAATGACGGCTCTGATACTGAATACGCATCTGAGGAGATCGATCTGGTTAACGGCAGAAACTACAGTGTGTTTTTAGCCGGCGACGGTCAGAATGCAAGGGTTAGGGCGTTTGAGGACAACCTGGCTGCGCCAACCAGCGGACAAGCTAAAGTACGTTTTGTGCACTTAAGCGACGCTGCACCTGCAAATGTGGACATCCGCCGGGCAAATGGTGACAACCTGGTTGTAAATCTTGAACATGATAAAGCGAGCGACTGGGTAACTGTCGGTCCAGGGGTATTGTCTTTACAAGTATTTGCAGCTGGGCAAACCACAAATCTGGGCAACTTTGATCTAAGTGCATTTGCACCGGATAAGATCTACACCGTTTACGTGGCCGGATCGAATGCTGACGACATCAGTGTTCATCAGATCAGCCATAACTAAAAGCGTGCGCTCTTAAAAGAAAAGCCGCGGGCACAGCCTTGCGGCTTTTTTAATGCCTGGAATATCTGTTATCTTTATCTTGTAAATTGCTTAGCATGAAAACGCAGCAGTATGTATATGGCCTTGCTTTCCTATTGACGCTATGTACCTCTTGTGCGAAAAATACGCCGCAGACGAATCACCGTTTAAATATCCGCAATGCCAGGGAACTCCAGGAGTTCTTCCGGTATTCGGGTGAAGACCGCCCGATCATCAGTGGCCACCGGGGTGGTATGATGAAGGGTTATCCTGAAAATTCCATCGCCCTTTTTGAGCATACGCTGCGTTATACGCCGGCCATATACGAAGTGGATCCGCGGCTCACTAAAGACAGCGTTGTGGTACTCCTGCACGATGAAACACTGGAGCGGACAACGACAGGTACCGGGCGCGTCTCTGATTATACCTATGAAGCGCTCAAACAGCTGAAGTTGATCGATATTGAAGGCAACCTTACCGCTTACCGGATACCTACACTTGTGGAAGCACTTGAATGGAGTAGCGGAAAGACGGTGCTCAACCTGGACAAAAAGGATGTGCCGCTTGCCATGACCGCGAAGATCTTAAGGGAATGTGGTAATGAAGCCGTTCTGGTAAGTGTTTCCAACCCCAAAGAAGCTAAGTTTTACTACAATGATAACCCGGAAAGAATGATGACCGCTCATATCAATTCCAAAACCGTATTCGATGCCTATGTGGCCGCTGGAATTCCATGGAAGAATATCGTAGCCTATGTAGGGCCGCTAAATAAAGCGGAAAATAGAAAGCTCTACGAGTTGCTGCATGCGGAAGGGGTGATGTGTATGATGTCGGCTGCTTCTTCTTACGACAGGCTGCGCGAACCGGCAAGGCGTGCTGCCAATTACAGGGATGCTTTCTCGCAAGGAATCGATATCCTGGAAACCGATTATCCGGTCGCAGTTGCGGAGGCGATTAAACCGCTCGTGCCTACATCGAGCATTCAGCAGAAATATATCATGATCATGCAGGATTAGTGTGATGCGCAAACGTCCAGAGCTGTATTAAAAATATTACGCCAGAATGGGCTATCTGCTTAAGCATCTGTCGAAATAGTTGTATCTTGAAGCATCAGTTTTTAACAGCTCAACATATGAAAAGTAACCGTATGCTCCTTGCTATCCCCATTCTTGCATTATTAAGTGTATCAGCGCATGCTGCACAAAGCACTGGCTCCACAAACATTCTGGTTAATGTTGCGGAGGATCCCCAGCCCCTGATTAAATCTTTCGCAAGAGATTCCACAAAGTATTCTGCGGACAGGAAGGTTGTATCGCTTTTTGGTGATGCAAAGATTATGTCGAAAGATGTTGCCGTGATTGCAGATGAGATCGTTTATGATGCCACAGCGCAGACTTTGAAAATTAAGAATCTTCAATCGCTTATGGTTAGGAGTAAGGAGCATAAAGGAAAATTTGATGGCTCATCGCTAACGTTAAAGCTAACGGAAGCCGGGTACGAAGTTGTTAAATGATGTTTAATAATGTTTTCAATTGCCCTACAATTTCGCTGCCCTTACTTTAGTGTTAACAGAACTGTTAACACCCGTCCTAAATGAGATTACCTAAATTGTGGATACTTGCGGCTTTTGCTTTGTTGCTGAGCCATTCCAATAGCTATGCGCAGCAGCAGGATGCCGGCATCCTCGAGGCGTTAAATCGTGTGATCAGGCCAGTTGAGACGCTTGAGCCTGAGGGTAGCTTTTCAGACTTGAACTTTTTGGATGAAGTCATCGCTTCAAAAAATGTAATTGGATTAGGGGAGGTAACGCATGGTACCGCGGAAGTCTTCAAATACAAGGACAGGCTGATCCGTTATTTGGTAACGAAGCATAGTTTCAAAGCGATCGGTTTTGAAAGCGACTTTATAGCCGTTGAACACCTGGATAATTACATCAATCATGTCGCGGATACCATCAAGGTTGCTGGCGGCTTTCCTTTGAATGATCATACCAAGGAGATGTTGTCCTGGCTCAGAAGCTATAACATGGATAAGTCTGCCGCTGACCGCGTTCATCTTTATGGGTTGGAGCTAAGAGGGTTTTATAGCATTTCCGCAAAGATATTGGCTGCAGCACCTGATCTTTCAGCTGCGGACAAACAAATCCTTCAGAAGTTTGCGCGTACGGATTATTACGCATTGACAAAAAGCGACATCTCAAACTTAAAAGCATCCTTTCCATCTTTTCGGGCAGTGCAGCGCTTAAATGCCCTGTCGCCAGCGGTGTTTAGCCATTACCTGGATATGCTATCAGATGCGATAGAGCACTTTGGTACAACATACGCAGGTGTTCGTGATGAAGCGATGGCGCGAAATGCCAACTGGATGCTGGAGCAAACAAAGAACAAGAAGTTGATTGTTTGGGCACATAATGGCCATGTTTCCAAAGCGCCGCTGTTCCGTATCAAGAAAATGGGACAATATCTGGCGGAAGCACATGATTACTATGTTATTGCTACGGACTTTAGTGCGGGTGATGTGCTGGTTAGCGTAAAGGATCAAGGGAGAAATAAGCTTCAAGCTGTTCATTATCCAAAGCCAGACTTCCGAAAGATCTACGAGTATTATTTTGAACAACTGAAGTATGAAAACTTCTTTCTGAATCTAAACGCCAGTGAGCAAATGCCAGCATTAAAGACATTCTTTGAACAGCCCTTAAACATGCGTATGATTGGTTCAACAGCCACACCAGCTTATGTGAAATTGGCAATGGCAAAGCATTTTGATCTGATTGTATTTATAAAAAATAGTACCGCAAGTTAGCTGCGGTAAATATTGTAGTTTAAAATTGAATAACACCTGTATGAATCAAGCTGCGCTTCTTTCCGATGCCGATACCTCATCAACGTCCATTAATGACCAATCTGTTCAGATCAAGGATCACAAAGTAGAATATCTTTCTTCCTTAACCGCATTGCGTGGCATCGCGGCATTGCTGGTGGCGGTGTTTCATTTTGAAATGGCTGCAGCCCGCTTTGTTCCCGCTGCGCAGTCTATGTTCTTTGAGAAATGCTACCTTATGGTTGACTTGTTTTTTATCATGAGCGGATTTATCATGCTGCATGTGTACAGCAAGGATTTTACGGCGCGTGTTCAAGGTGATTCTTTGAAGAAGTTTTTTGTAGCGCGTTTTGCTAGAGTGTATCCATTGCATCTGTTTTCAACGCTACTGCTGGTAGTGATTGTTCGGTATCTAACCAACTGGGGCAATCCCCCGATCCTTTTGGAACAACCATCAGACATTCTGCCGAACATCCTGCTGCTGCATTCCTTTGGATTTACCAAGATCTATTCCTGGAACATTCCTTCCTGGAGCATCAGTGCCGAATTTGCCGCCTACCTGTTATTTCCTTTCCTAGCACTGTTTCTGAATAGGAAGCGCTTGATTGCCGTGCTGTTGTTGGCGGTGTTTGTTGTTGCAGCCTACTATTCGATCATGTATGTGCTGCCACGGAAAAATCCGATAAACCCCGCCATTCCGGTGCCTCACAATCTGAATACCACGTTTGATTATGGCTATATCCGCGGCATTGCGGGTTTCGTTACCGGCATGCTCGTTTATCTGGTTTACGGATTGCAGTCCTTCAAGAAAGCCTTTTCCGGTGATTTCGTTTCCATATTACTGATGCTTGGCATTGGTCTTTCGCTGCATTATGCCTTAAATGACGGTGTTACCGTATCACTTTTTGCGCTGCTCGTGCTCAGCATCGCTGCAAATACCGGGAAGATCGCAACCTTCTTCAATAGCCGGGTGATGCAGTTCTTAGGTGATATTTCTTATTCCATTTATCTGATGCAGATTTTTTTACAGGAGCCCTTTTCGCATGGCTATCAGCTTCCCGGGACGGTAGGTGTAGGTCGTGGAAGACAGAACATTGAACTTTTCAGCGGCATATTTTATTGCTTGATTTATCTGGTGCTGCTGATAGTGATTTCTTACATCTCTTACCGTTGGCTTGAGCGCCCTTGTCGTAGATTCATCAATCATGCCTGGGGTAAATAATTCAGCCTTAGCCTGTTGTGTGCGGCTAGGCTGCTGTTGGCTTTGCTTCCCCGAACTGTGCATTGATCAGTGGTGTTTTTGGTGCCAGGAAAAATCCCGTAAGGCTCGCAAACATAATCGGTACAAAATAGTGGAAACCCGTCATGGTAGCCAGCAGAACAATGACGCTGATCGGCGTGCGGGTTACACAAGCATTAATTGCCGCAATACAGCACACCATCATCAAAGCAATATTCTGATCCGGGAAGAACCGGTGCAGGATCAACCCAAGTGTGGTGCCTACAAAAAACAATGGAATGATAAATCCACCACGCCAGCCCGAAGTCATGGTAATGGAAATGGCCAGCAATTTTCCAAGAATGATTGCGAAAAGCATGGTCAGGCTCAGGTCGGAGACCAAAAGTTCTGATATTTCATCATGACCGAAATAGCGCGTGATTGGCAACTGATAGCCAATGATGCCCAGAATTAGTCCGCCGATGGCCAGCTTAACGTAAATGGGAACAGGAAAGCTCTTGAAAACGGATTTGAACTGTTTTACCATATAGATAAATAGCCAACCTACTGCGGTGGCAATCATGGCGTAGGCAACAGCATACATCAGGTCGGATAAGTTCGTTTCCACGTAGGGAGGGAAGTTCCAGGTCGGTCCGATGGGGGTACCGGTGATCAGCAGGAAGACAACGAAACTTGCGCAGCTGGCGACAATGGCTGGGATCATCGCTTGATAGTATTGGCTGACGTGTTTATGATGCAGGATTTCGATGGCAAAAAGACTTCCGCCGAGTGGCGAACCGAAGAGCGCAGTAAATGCTGCAGCCATACCGGCGATGGTCAGGGAACGCATATCTTCACCTTTCATCTTGAATTTCCGCGCTACCCAGGTGCCGATGGAACCGGAGACTTGCACCAAAGGTGCTTCGGGACCTAAACTTCCTCCGCTGGAAATACAAAGCAGGGAAGACATGATCATGGAAGGATTGTTCTTCGCGTTCAGCTGTCCGCCCTTGAAGCGGATGTTGTCTACGATCAGATCGATCTCACCGGGGTCGCCAAGCTTTTTAATTACTATACCGGCGAGTAGTCCCGCCAAGGTCATCAAGGGAATGATCCAGAGGCCTTCAACTTTTGATAACAGGTGAATCATTTCTTCGAGCACGAGCCAGTAAGCACCTGCAGTGACGCCACCTAGCGCACCAAGCAGGATCCAAAGCCAGAACATCCGACTGAAAACGAAAGGATTGAAGCTGAGGGTATGATTTGCTTTCTGCTTAAGTGCGACGATTTTTCTCTTGTTGCTGTATTCCATAAGCTTGATTGTGCCGCAAAACTACGGGTAAATTTAGGGAAGCACTAATTTTTAAAGCAACAAGGTGATTATCATATACATAAATGCAGTCTGACAGTTTGTTTAAAAGAATATTATTCTTAAGTTTGCATCCCCGTAGTCGATGCGGGATAAACTAAATAATTAAATAACAATGAATCAGTACGAAACTGTTATCGTTCTAACCCCGTTGTTGTCAGAAGAAGTAGCTAAAGAAGCAATTGCGAAATTTAGCAAAATCATCGCTGACAGCGGAGCCGAGATTATCCAAGAGGATAGTTGGGGTTTGAGAAAATTAGCGTATCCGATTGCAAAAAAAGCAAGCGGACATTTCCACCTAACGGAGTACAAAGCGTCAGGTGAATTAATTAACAAATTGGAATTAGAACTAAAACGCGATGAGCGTGTTCTACGTTTCTTAACCGTTAGATTGGACCGTCACGCGGTTGCATACAACGAGAAGAAACGCAGTGGTGCTTTTAACAAAAAACCTAAACAGGAGGCTGCAGTATAATGGCGAAAGATCAAAAAATACAGTATGTTACCGCTCCTAAAGTGGACGATAACAGAAAGAAATATTGCCGTTTCAAAAAGAATGGTATTAAATATATTGATTACAAAGACGCAAACTTCTTGTTGAAATTCATCAATGACCAAGGTAAAATTTTACCACGCCGTTTAACCGGTACTTCATTGAAATTCCAACGTAAAGTGGCTCAGGCGGTAAAACGTTCTCGTCACATTGGTTTGTTACCTTTCGTTGCTGACCAATTAAAATAAGCGCTGAACATGGAAATTATTTTAAAACAAGATATCAAATCCCTAGGGGAGAAAGATGATATCGTGAATGTAAAGCCAGGTTTTGGTCGTAACTACTTAATTCCTCAAGGATTTGCTCAATTGGCTACACCTTCTGCGAAAAAAGTATTGGCTGAAAACTTGAAACAAGCTGCTTTCAAACAAGATAAAATTAAGAAAGATGCTGAAGAGATCGCTACACGTTTAACTGATGTTAAATTGTCTATCGGTGCTAAAGCTGGTGAGTCTGGTAAAATCTTTGGTGCAGTTAACACCATTATGATTGCTGACGCATTGAAACAACAAGGTTTTGATGTTGACCGTCGCCGTATTACTTTTGAAACTGAACCTAAATTTGTTGGTGACTATGTTGCTAACTTAAACTTACACAAAGAAGTGAAAGTTAAAGTTCCTTTCGCAGTAGTAGCTGAGTAATCTTTATTACAAGATAAGAAAAAGCGTTCCGGATTCCGGGACGCTTTTTTTGTGTGCGCCCGGCACGGGCGCAAACTATAGGGTGAAAGTCCCGAACGCGCCTTGATAGTGGGAAGCGTTAACCTAAGGCAAGGGTGTCCTTCGCGAGGAGGAATCTGAAGGAAGCCGGCGGTAAATCTCTGGCCTGACGAACAGGAAGCGAATCAGGCAGTTGGATGTGGGTGAGTTTGCACAACAAAATAAAGCCCAAAACTATCCGAAACATCCCGCTGTATATTCGACAGGTATATGGAGAGAAAGTTTGCGTTCTTACCCGGGGAGATCTGATAAACTGCTGC
>NZ_JCAJXC010000022.1:0-80143 GCF_059278965.1 Pedobacter sp. NEAU-ZC8 | reverse complement strand
TTGAAACCGTACTTGTTTACCTCGCTGCGTTTTTATAAAATGACATCTCTTTAATGAACTTTTCGGCATCTCCTCTCGGTTTGCCTTTATATGTTGCAGATCGCCTAGCTTGTGTTTCCCAGTCTTTTTCGTCTGGTCTGTTTAACTATTTGCTCTGTTTCAATCTTTGTTATTTGCCTTGTTTAACATCCGTTAAGTGGCTCCCTGTTTGTTGGGACTGCAAAGGTAGTAATGATTTTGATATTGTCAAGAATTTATTTTTAAATTTTTTCTTTTTGTTTGTTCCGGTTTAGGGAACTCGTTTGCCGTTTCCGGTAAACGCAAAAAGAGACATTATCTTACTCCTTTTCAGCCTTTCAAATCTTTCTTCTTTATCCTTTTCACTGTTTCCCTTCCTCCGAAGCGGAGTGCAAATGTAGAAGAAAAATTCATCGCTGCAAAACAATATGTAGAAATATCTTGTTTAAACCCGCTAAGATGCTGTGAGACAAGGCAAATTATTTGCACAGCTTTTCACAGTGCTTCGTGTAGCTTGTACAATAAGGTAAACCGGCAGGTTAACACCTCTCTTTCTAAGCAGGCTTATCCTTAGATCAACCCTTGCGATCCTGCCGTTTACAACAAATCTCAAAACGCTGTTTAGCAATCCTTTATTGCCAGAGACTCCATTTTACCAGCACATTTTAGTGTTACAGCAAAGTGTTGTATAGCTGTAGCATGAAAGATCCCCTACCCGCTTCCATGTTCAGAATTACCAACCTTTAGCTGAGACTGCTTTAATCTATACCAAGCTTGATTGAGCATGTATATAATAGGTATCGAGTTCTAGATTACATCTGACTTTCAAAAGCCTGAAAGCATAATCTGCGCACCAAAAGAACAAAATTGCACCTTAAAAAGCTCTAAAAGGGGTTTCCAGCGCCTCTTAAACGCCTTTTCTTCGCCTGGAGGCGAACAATAGGCGAACAATACGCGGTCAAGAGGCGAACAAGAGCCGCTCAAGAACCAAAGCTGTTCGCAGCACAAGTACCTCAGCTACAAAGCCAGATCCTCCAAGTCCCTAAGAAAAATTGCATCAAGCACTGGCGTCGAAGCTTTCAATTTTAATATCTTTATGCTTGTAAGCAGCCGCGCGCCTTATAAAACAAGAGTACACATGATTAAAGCACTGCTTCTAAAAGCAACAAGAGCCATCCCTGCAAAGCAGATCAAACGAAAAAAGTATGTGGATTAGCGGTCTACTACTGCCGGGCGCAATCTTTATTTTACTCAGCATCCTTGCGGTTCATTATATCTATCGGGCTTATCGGTTGCGCAAATTACAGCAACTTAAACAGGAACTGCTGGCAGACTGGGGCAAAGAAGACCAGTGTTTTCGTGACATGGAACGCATTGGAGCCTACAATGATCATCTACAAGCGCTTCAAAACCTGGATCCCAGTAGTAAAAAGCGAATAGCAGACTTAAACATAAATGCCGTATTTGAAAAACTGGATCGCTGTAAAACGAAGATTGGCCAGCAATACCTATATGCAATGCTTCAGCGTCCAATTGCAGCACAGGAGAAACTTGAAGCTCGAAATACCCGAATCAACTTTTTCCAGAATCAGGAAGAAAGTAGGTTAGCAGCACAAATCGCATTACTGCGGGTAAGTGAACAGCTTAGTTATTCCATCCCTAATATCATATTTAACTGGAAACTTGAAGCCGGACTAAATAAATGGCTGCTTACCGTACTTAGCTTGCTACCATTACTGATTATCGCATTGTGCATCTGGGTCAGTAAGGCCTATGCACTACTGCTGGCGCTAAGTTTTTTTGTTAACCTGCTCTTCCACTATCGTAATAAGTCGAGGGTAGAATTTTTTATTTCCCCTTTCTCCCAGATCCCAGCCTTACGGGCTTGTGCCTTAAGAATAAGTAAAATCAACAAGCACTTTCAAGACAAAGAAGTTCTAGCGGCATGTAATAAGTTAGCTGCTTTCGGACGGTATCAGTTCTTACTTCAGTCAGAAAAATCAGGTCAGAATGAATTTTCTGCATTCTTATGGCTGTTTTTGGAATACCTTAAAATCACATTTCTGGTTGAAATCAATTTGCTGGATAGATGCCTGAAGATTTCCCGTAGCGCAACGACGGAAATTCATACCCTATATAAGTATATCGCTCAACTTGATAGCTATCAATCTATTGCTTCCTATCGTGCCGGACTACCCCATTATTGTACGCCAGAATTTGACAACAGTAGAGTGCAGCTCGTAATCAAAGATGCATTTCACCCCCTGATTGACCCCTGCGTCACTAACAACCTTGTCACCAATACAAAAGGCATCCTAATCACAGGTTCAAACATGTCGGGTAAGACCACTTTTATCAGGACCATCGCCATCAATGCGATTCTGGCTCAAACCATATATACAGTCTGTGAAAACCGGTATCAGTCGTCCTTTTTAAATGTTTACACCTCTATTGGTATCCAGGACAACCTGATGGAAGGTAAAAGCTATTATAAGGAAGAACTGGATGCAATCCAATATTTCGTGCAGCAGGCGCAAGACAGCAATGGGTACAACCTCTTTGTTATGGATGAACTCTTTAAAGGGACAAATACCATGGAGCGGATTGCCGGAGCAAAGGGTGTGCTCGAATACCTGATTAAAGGCAATAACCTTGTTTTAGTTTCAACGCATGATCTGGAGCTGGCAGATCTGCTTAGTCCGGCGTACAGCTTATACCATTTTGAAGAATTTGTAGGTGATGACGGCTATTTATTCGATTATAAATTAAAACAGGGGGTACTAAAGACCCGGAACGCCATCAGGCTTTTAGAAGTTACGGGTTTTCCTGCGGAGATTGTCAGCGCAGCGAACGCCTATTTAGATCTTGCGCAACCATCGGCACAAGCTATGCATATCGGCAGCGCAGGTTGATGGTGCTGATCGGTTAATCTTGCCCTTTACACCTCATCTTTCAGCTTTGTTAAGCTGGTATTTACGTTCAGATAAGTATCTTAGGACTTCATACTGAACTAAACGCGATCAACATCAATGAAAAAACTTATTTACGGTAGCCTACTCTTCTTGCTTAGTTCCTGCGCCAAAGATAATCCAGGCAGTTGTTGCATGAACGTGCAGGGAACGCTCAACATTGTCTACAAGAACGCTGAGGGCCAGAACCTACTGGATGAAACCACACCGGGACATTACTCAACTAAAGACATGAAGCTGTTCCACATCATTGCAGGGCAAAAAAAATTCGTATACAACTACAACAGCGATAGCCCAGCGGGCATGTCGGTGATAAAAGAAGGAATCCCCCGTTTGCATGTCGGTTTCAATCTTAATGACAAAGGCGATATCACGCATCAGGATAAAGAGGTTATCACCGGTGAGTCTACCTCGATTATACAGCTAAATGAGTCTGTGATCGATACGGTGAAAATTCAGTGGCAAAGTAAACCGGGCTCTTTGACGATTACAAAGGCATGGTACAAAAGCAAGCTGGTTTTTGATCCTGCCAGCAAATTAAATGGACTGGATAACCATCTTAATGGCTTTGTAATCCAAAAATAATAAAGTATTAAGTTTCAGCGCAATCATACATGTGGACCTATGAACAATAAACATTGGTTAAGAAAAGTATTTTACTGTTTGCTTTTGGCTGGCTGCACGGCACCAGTGTTTGCACAACGATACGAAGTGGGTAAAAATGTACACTCCCATAACGATTACGAGCAGCAACATCCTTTTCATACAGCCTACAACAATGGGCTTGCATCCATGGAAATTGATGTCTTTCAGGTCGGCGATGAGCTCTATGTAGCACATAAAGAAGAAGAGATCGACCGGAAGAAGACAATTGAAAGCCTATACCTCGAACCTTTACTGAAACAAATAAAACGTAACGGTAATCATAAAGCCTATCAGAACGGGAATGGCTTGCAACTGATGATTGACCTGAAAACAAGCGGAATGCCTGCACTGAAATGCCTGGAAGCAAAATTAAAGCCCATTAGCGCATACTTTGATGTCCAGAAAGATCCAAACGCCGTGAAGCTTGTGATTACCGGCGATACACCTCCCCCGGCCAGGTTCAATGATTTTGATAACATCTTCTACTTCGATGGGAAGCGGGGCACGTTGTATACCGAGGAACAACTCAAGCGGGTTGCCTTTTTCAGCACGAACTTTCAGGACTTCAGCAAGTGGAAAGGCAAAAGCCCTTTGCCCGCGTCGGATTCGTTGAAGCTGAAAAACTTTGTAGACTCGGTGCATCATGTAGGTAAACCAATCCGCTTTTGGGGGAATCCCGATACCAAAACCTGTTGGGAGACCTTTATAAAGATGGGTGTAGATTATCTGAATACAGATATGCCCGCAACAATAGCCAGGTTCCTGGATCAGTATGCCGGTTCAAAATAATCATCCGCTGGCAATCTGAACTTATCAACAAAGTAAAGCTGAACGCTAGAACAAACTGCAAGGCAGCGCCAAGCCATACTTTTGTGATCAACTTAAAGGTTAAGACATGAAAAAAGTATGGTTTATAACAGGTAGTTCCAGCGGATTGGGACGTCACCTGACAGAAGCAGTATTACAGCAGGGGAATATTGTAGTGGCAACAGCACGGAACCCGGAGAAAAATCAAGATTTAAAGTCGAAATATGGTGATCAGATCCTTTCCTTAGCACTGGATGTCACCAATCGACAGCAAATGGAACAGGTGATCAAAGAATCGATCGAACGTCTTGGACGCATTGATGTACTGGTTAACAATGCGGGATTTGGAATCACCGGGGCGGCAGAAGCCTTTTCACAGGAGCAGGTACGCAGTCAATACGAAGCAAATTTGCTGGGCCCTGTAGAGCTCTGCAGAGCCGTATTGCCGTACATGAGAGCACAAAAATCGGGCAGAATCCTAAATATCAGTTCCATCGGGGGACGCATCACCAGCATTGGCTTATCCATTTATCAAAGCGCCAAATTTGGACTGTCTGGATTCAGCGAGGCACTAGCGAAGGAAGTTGCTCCACATGGCATTAAGGTAACAGCGATCGAACCTGGTGGGATCCAGACGAACTGGGCCGGAAGTTCTATGCGCTTTGCTGCAGCAGTTGAAGGCTATGAATCCACTGTTGACACCCGGGTTGAAGCGTTTAAAAACGGCGGATTCGTACCAAAAAGTGATCCCGTTAAAGTTGCACAGGTGATCATTGACATGGCCGAGAACCCTGAGCCGCCGGTGCATCTGGTGTTAGGCAGCGATGCCGTAGCTGTATTTAACCAGGAAAATGCTGCGCGCGAAGCGGAATATAAACAATGGTTGTCCGTAACTTTATCCACTGACGCAGACAGTTAAACATCTATGAGTAGCAGCCACGATCACCAAGAATTGAATCCCATCACGTACTCCTGTTATAGCAGAAGGGTACGTGATGGGGAGCAATTCATTCCAAATCATGTGTTCAGCTTTCAGATTAGCGGAACATTGTTGATGACAGACGGTGATCGCCAATATATTTTCCAGGAGGATAGCTTTCGGTTAACCAGAAGAAACAGCCTGCTTAAATTTACGAAGCAGCCCGGAGCAGCTGGGGAATACAAAAACCTGTCAGTTTTTATGGATCAGCAAACCTTGAAAGAACTAAGTCTGGCATACAAGTATGAAACAGCAAAACACATGCAGACGCCTGCAGTAATTTCCATACCAGCACATGAGCTACTACGAAGTTACCTGCGCTCCCTGGAACCTTATGACCAACTGCTGAGCACTGAAAATGCAATGCTGCGAACCATAAAAGTAAAAGAACTGGTTTTCCTATTGCTAAAGGTAAGACCGGCGTTGAAAGACGTGCTGTTCGATTTTTCGGAACCAGGCAAGTTGGACCTGGAAGCGTATATGAACAAAAACTTTCGATTCAATGTATCGCTGGAACGCTTCGCATACCTCACCGGAAGAAGCCTTTCAACTTTTAAGCGGGACTTTGAAAAGATCTTTTCCAGCAGACCCGGCCAATGGCTACAGGAGAAACGGTTGAAAGAAGCCTATTTTCTAATCAAAGAAAAAGGTGTCGCCCCGAAGGAGGTTTATGTTGATGTGGGTTTTGAAGACCTCTCCCATTTCTCGTTCGCGTTTAAGAAGATGTATGGCGTAGCACCGAGTAAAGTTTAAGCTTATCGTAAGGGAGTAGTCCTACTTCACAACTGTTGCTTCCAGTTCTACCTTCAGGGTTTCAAAAAGTGTTTTGACTTCAACAAAGGTAGCAGCCTGCTTAATACTATTGTTGGCAATCCATTCACCAAAGTATTCAAAACAAGGGAAGAATTCCTCATGAGATGTTGTATAAACGTTGAGTCGGACGATGTTTTTGGTCTCGTAGCCAGCCTCGTTAATTACCTGCTCCAGGTTCTGTATGGCAAGTTGCAGTTGTGTTTTCATATCAGCTGAACTTGATGTTCCATCTGCATGTACCGCAGCCTGCCCTGCGCAATAAAGTGTACTTTGAACTGCTTTAACTTCCACACCTTGCACATAATGCCGTTCATCTTGCCATTTCCAAGGATTAATGATGCGTTTTTCCATTGAATCGTTTAAATTATGTCCCTGCACATGCAGGAACTGAATGTTCCAAAGTTCCTTTAAAC
The DNA here is from genome assembly GCF_059278965.1 of Pedobacter sp. NEAU-ZC8. Classification (NCBI taxonomy): domain Bacteria; kingdom Pseudomonadati; phylum Bacteroidota; class Sphingobacteriia; order Sphingobacteriales; family Sphingobacteriaceae; genus Pedobacter; species Pedobacter sp. NEAU-ZC8. The sequence continues at coordinate 73,499 of NZ_JCAJXC010000022.1, read as the reverse complement.
GAAATGGAATAACGGTGATGTCCCACACGTTTTTGCTGTGACTTAAATCACACCGCAATACTGTTGAGCCAGCGTGTAAGCGCTCCTTAGCCGTTCATTTATTTTCTATCAAATGCTAGCCTGCGCTTCTAGCGGGCCACCAGCATAGCAAATGGTTAATGTGCCTGACTTTCTTTTAATCTTTTTCTGATCCGGCTTAGCGAAGGATTAGTAATACCCAAAAAGGAAGAGATATGGTAAGCGGGGATGCGTTCGACAATATTCGGGTGTTCTTCCATCAACCTTAAAAACCTCTTCTCATGTGAAAAGAACAGGAACTCCTCGGTACGTGATTGTGCGTAGGCAAAAAATGTTTCCGCCAGCAGCCGGCCGAACTTGCCCCAATTCAGATTTCGTTCATACAAGCCATTGAGATCTTTGTATGAAATAAAAATGACCTCAGAATCTTCCATCGCTTCGATAAAATACCAGCAGGGATTTTGGGAAATGAAACTTCTAAAGGAAACAACAAATTGGTTTTCTGAAAAGAAGAAAAGGTTTTTTTCTTCTCCGGTCTCCGGATCACTGTAGTAAATACGGAATATTCCTTTTACAACTAAGCCCAGATCATTGCAGACCATACTCTGCATATTGAAAAAGTCTCCCTTAGCGATTTTACGTGGCTTCCAGAAAGGCCGGCTTTCGGCGATGTCCAGTTCGGTTAGTCCAGCGAAGTTTCGCAGATATGTCGATGATATTTCATCTTTCTCATTCATGACATGGTGTTTAGACGATGAATGCATTCGTTACGATGTTAACGTCTGACACACCAAAATACGGCATTAGAAATCAGCAAAGTTCTCACCTAAGTCAAATGTGACATTAATCTAAGAAAGAGAGAAAACCAGCCGGCTCCCGACTTTTCAGCTAAGTACATTTCAGGTAATCCATTAGCATCAGCCCACTGATAAGGAAAAGATCATGCTCAGCTTTTACAGACATGTAGGTTGTCCATTCTCTAACCTTCGTTTTCTTGAACTAAAACAGCAAAGCAATTGCTTTAGCCAGATGGGCCTGGTGGTACTTGCCTTTACGCAATAGAAGCTGCGTTCCTGATTGTGTTGCCTAAACGGAGGGCCGCTAACGCAAAATAGAATGCGCCAAATGCAGCGTAACCAGCTAATGATGCGACGCCTTGATTTGGATTATGCGCAGTCGCGATGATGAATCCCCCGGCCAACATAGATTGAGCGCCACTGATGATCATCGGCCATTGTCCTTCAAAATGTTTACGCCGGCGAATGCCCAGGATCAATTGGATTAAGCCTGTGAGAATAGCCCATACGCCGAATACCATCAACGCTTCGGGAATGCCAGTTTGCAGGGCAATCATCACTGCAATGGTAGTAAGGACACCAATGCCTATGTTTACATACTGCGGGCTTTTGTTTGCAGTGGGTGGATTTGCTTTGACATCAAATAGAGTTGCCAGAACATCCCATGCCGGGTAAATGATAAACAGGATTGTAGCCAGGGTATCATTCGTCTTAGCTACTGTGATGACCAAGGCTATCCAAATGATGGAAAATAGCACACGGGTAAAGTAAAGTTTGCGTAATGCTGTAGCAATTTCCACAGCCTGGCTGGAGATGCTCACATTTGATTGATTTTTTGTTGTCATGATATGATGTTCTAATATTTATTATAATCAAAGTTAACCTGCCTTTTTATGCGGTTTTTTCACCTAAGTTAAAGTCAGGCGAAGAAAATGGCTTTTTTAAATATTCAGGGATATGTCCTGGTCGGATTATATTAATGGAATTATCCCTAAATTGAAGCTAAGCCGATTAGCGGTGAAAAGACAAGTTTGCTAATGATATGAAACACTACGATGCTATTGTGATCGGCTCGGGACAGGCGGGGTCACCATTATGTAAGCAACTTGCCAAAGCGGGCAAGAAAACGGCAATCATCGAAAGACGTTACGTTGGCGGCACTTGTGTGAACGACGGCTGTACACCTACAAAAACAATGATTGCTTCGGCCAAAGCAGCATACCATGCTGCACATTCCGATGCGCTGGGTGTGCATGTTGACGGCTATACTGTCGACATGAAGAAGATCAAACAGCGTAAGGATGAGATTATCCTAAGCTGGCGCCAGGGCAGCCAGACTGCAATGGAACAAAGCGAAAACCTAGATCTATTTTTTGGGGAAGCCACGTTTACGGGAGAAAAAACACTCCATGTTAAGCTAAATGATGGTACTCAGGTGGATTTAACTGCGGAGCTGATCTTTGTCAACACTGGCACGACCCCGGTTATCCCAGCTATTGAGGGCTTGCAGGAGGTAGGGTATTACACCTCGACAACCATATTAGATCTGGAAGAAGTACCGGATCATCTGTTGGTGATTGGCGGAAATTACATTGCCTTGGAGTTTGCGCAAATGTTTCATCGATTTGGAAGTCGCGTGTCTGTTTTGGAACGTGGGCCAAGAATCATGGCCAAAGAGGACGAAGATATCGCTGAGGAGCTAACGAAGATATTATTAGACGAAGGATTGGACGTACGTACCAATGCCCAAGCGATAAAGTTTGAAACTGAGCATGGCCACATTAAGGCTACAATAGCGTTGAACGGCGGCCAGCAAGAAATTATCTGCTCACACATTCTAGTGGCAACCGGACGGAAGCCTTCAACTGAGGTTTTGGCACCACAGGTATCGGGCATTCAGTTGACCGAAAAAGGCTTTATTCAAGTTGACGATAAATTGGAGACCAATATTAAGGGTATTTATGCCTTAGGCGATGTAAATGGAGGTCCAGCTTTTACCCATATTTCATATAATGACTATACGATCGTCTATCGAAATCTTTTTGAAGACGGTGCTTACAGCACGAAGGAACGGCCACTGCCATATTGCATGTTCACCGATCCACAGCTTGGACGGATTGGTTTGTCAGAAAAGCAGGCACTGGAGCAAGGTTATAACATCAAGGTGGCAAAGTTGCCCATGAAGCAGGTGGCACGTGCGCTGGAAAACGGAGAAACGCGTGGTCTCATGAAGGCGGTAGTGGATGCAGATACCAGACAAATAATCGGTGCCGCTATTCTGGGTGAAGAAGGTGGTGAGATCATGACGGTATTGCAGATGGCCATGATGGGGGGTATAACCTACGATGTTCTAAAATATTGTGTTTTTGCGCACCCGACCTATTCAGAATCCATAAACAATCTTTTCATGAAAATGGAGAACTAGGTATTTTAGGCAGGTAATTTATGCTGATGTTGTTGTTGTAAGTATCAAAAATGTCAGTTGCTGACAAGCGTACCATACCCGTTCCATGTAGTACATTCATCTTTATCCCGGCATCTATAGACGAATTATGGCTTGCACGGTAAATGCCCTGTAAACCTGCACCTGTGAAAGTTCCGCTGAGTTCGGCTTTCAAAGCACTTTTTTGGTCTATGGTAAAGGCATGCTTCAAGGTTGCATAATAAGAGATGATGTTGAAATTATAACTGCTGGACAGGTAAGCTGATTTTTCCTGTTGCCAATAACCTTCTGAATTGCTGATACAGCATCGGAATACGCTGCTGCCGCGACAGGTTCCGCTGATGGAAATCTGGGGTGATGATAGCTTTTATAATGCCTGTAGTATGGACGTGTTTATGTCGCATTTACGAAAGATGCTTAAAGATGAATCCAGCGTACAGCTGATGAGTATCAGGGGTGCGGGATATAAACTGATCTATTAACGGAAAAGGTATAAAACAAAAAACCCTTCAGGTCCTGTGATCTGAAGGATTTGGTATTTAGCGGACCGGACGGGACTCGAACCCGCGACCTCCGCCGTGACAGGGCGGCATTCTAACCAGCTGAACTACCGGTCCGTTTCCCATTGGGAGTGCAAATATAAATAAATAACGCTTTATTCAAAGAGATTAAGGAAAAAAGCAATAAAACAAAAAAGCCACTCGTTGGAGTGGCTTTCTGCGGACCGGACGGGACTCGAACCCGCGACCTCCGCCGTGACAGGGCGGCATTCTAACCAGCTGAACTACCGGTCCGTTTGTCCCTTTCGGGAATGCAAATATAGATCAAACATCTGAGTTTGCAACATTTATTTGATAAAAATCAGAAGGTACACGTAAGTACTTCATGATCAGTACAGAAAAAATTAGATTACCGCACCTTCTTTCATCTTTTCAGCATTTTCAGCAAACTGAAGTGCATCGATGAGTTCCTGAACACCACCGTCCATCACAGCATTCAGGTTGTAAAGTGTTAATCCGATACGGTGATCAGTAACCCTACCCTGCGGATAATTGTAAGTTCTGATCTTTGCAGAGCGGTCACCAGTGGATACCATTGTCTTTCTTCTGGCAGCAATGTCACCGTTCTTTTTCTGAACTTCAATGTCATATAGCTTACTTCTAAGCATCTCCATCGCGATCTCCCGGTTACCCAATTGAGAACGCTCCTGCTGACAAACGACAACAATACCACTCGGCTTGTGCGTAAGCTGTACTTTGGTCTCTACCTTGTTCACGTTCTGTCCACCGGCACCACCTGAACGGGATGTCTGTAGCTCGATATCTGCAGGGTTCAAATAGAAGTCGATCTCCTCAGCTTCCGGCAATACAGCCACGGAAGCTGCAGAGGTATGCACCCTACCCTGTGTTTCGGTTTCAGGAACACGTTGCACGCGGTGTACACCTGATTCATATTTCAACTGGCCATATACATCTTCGCCAGACACTTTCAGGATAACCTCCTTGTAACCTCCGGCAGTACCTTCGGTAACATCAACCACTTCCACTTTCCAACGCTTCTGCTCGAAATAACGGGTGTACATACGGTATAGATCGCCAGCGAATAAGGCCGCTTCATCACCACCGGTACCGCCACGGATCTCAAACACGGCATTCTTGGAATCTTCAGGGTCTTTAGGGATAAGCATTAAACGTACTTTCTCTTCCAACTCTTCCTGTTGCTTCAAAAGCAGGTCCAATTCTTCTTTAGCCATCTCCCGTAACTCCGCATCTTTTTCGTTGCTCAGGATCTCTTTGTTAGCTTCGATATTACTCATTACATTCTTGTAAACTTTGTACTCGTCTACAATCTTGGTAAGGTCTTTATATTCTTTATTAAGCTGGGCAAAGCGCTTCATATCCTGCATCGTATCAGGATTGCTTAACTGCTCTTCTACATCTTCCCAGCGCAGCTTTATAGCTTCTAATTTTTCTAACATATGTTTTTAGAAATTAAATTACCTGAACTTCAATAGGATATTCCGGGTCAGGTATTAAGTTTGGAATGCAAAAATAAGGTTTTTAGCTTAATATTCCTTTTCAAAATATTTCAGGGCGAGCTCGTTGCCATCAAACACCGCATACGAGTTGTAGTTCATCCACTCTCCGGTATTCACATAGCGGCTGTTGCTTCCAACCTTGAGATCAAGCGGAAGATGGCGGTGGCCGAAAATGAAGTAATCGTAGTATTTCTTTTGCAGCTGCTCGGAAGCATGGGTAAAAAGCCATTCATCTTCAGGAATGGTAAAGGCATGTACTTTCTTGGTGCGGCTGCTATCTGACCAGGCATTTGCAATACCTATTCCGATCCTTGGGGGTACCAATGAAAATAACCATTGGCAAACGGGGTTGCGAAACACCTTACGCAGGAATTTATATTTATGATCCCCGGGACCTAAGCCATCACCATGATGAAGGTAGAATTTCTTCCCATTTCGCTCCATCTCTAGCTCGTCGCTGATGATCTGCATGCCGAGTTCGGTACTGAAATAGTCATGAACCCACATATCATGGTTGCCCTTAAAAAAGTAGATCTTGATGCCGGCATCAGTCATCATGGCAAGTTTACCCTGTAAACGGGCATAACCTTTAGGAATTACCATTTTATACTCAAACCAGAAGTCGAATACATCACCCATCAGGAACAATTCAGAACATGTCGGTTCTATGAAGTTCAACCAGCGTATAATGCGGTCTTCACGCATCCTGCTTTGCTGGTGATTGGGTGATCCGAGGTGGAAATCGGAAGCGAAATATATTTTCTTTGTCATCAATTGCGACAAATATAGTCAGATTTGAAGCATTTGTTGACAATTAAGAATCATTACAAACAAATTTTGTAAATTCGCAGCAAATTTAAATACATGATTTCTACAGATATAGCCATCGTTGGCGCCGGACCGGTTGGTCTATTCGCGATATTTGAAGCAGGTTTACTAAAAATGCGTTGTCACCTGATAGATTATTTACCTCAGGTAGGCGGACAACTTTCAGAGATATATCCTAAAAAACCTATATATGACATTCCCGGATATCCGACAGTACTTGCACAGGAACTGATTGATAATCTGATGGAACAAGCTAAACCTTTCCACCCTGGTTTTACCTTGGGCGAGCGGATAGAAGGCCTGGAGAAACGTGGCGAGCGTGATTTCGTTTTAACCACGAACATGGGTACCGTTATTGAAGCTAAAGTTGTGGTTATTGCTGGTGGTCTTGGCTGTTTTGAGCCTCGTAAACCTGCGGTTTCCGGACTAGAGCAGTTTGAGAACGGTAAAGGTGTGAATTACATGATCCTTGATCCGGAGAAATACCGTGACCAGAAGATGGTGATTGCAGGTGGTGGCGATTCGGCGCTTGACTGGACCATTTACCTGGCAGATGTGGTAGATCAGCTTACATTGGTTCACAGAAGTGAAAGCTTCAGAGGTGCACCGGATTCAGTAAACAAGGTGATGGCGCTTGCAGACAGCGGTAAAATCAACCTGATCCTGAACAGTAACTTAAATGCAGTTTCCGGAACTGGCAAACTGGAGAACGTTGAAATTATTCACAACCGTTCTATGGAGGTTACCAACGTTGAAGCAGATCATCTGATTCCTTTGTTCGGCTTGAGCCCTAAGTTAGGTCCTATTGAGCAATGGGGATTAAACATCAGCAAAAGTGCTATTGAGGTAAATACTGATGATTATTCTACAAACATCCCGGGCATCTATGCTATTGGCGATATCAATACCTACAAAAACAAACTTAAACTGATTTTATGTGGTTTCCACGAAGCGGCTTTAATGAGCCACAGTGCATACCAATACATGAATCCAGGCATTAAATATACCATGAAATACACTACCGTTAACGGTGTATCAGAATTCTAATATGGAAGAAAATAACATCACTGTAAGCGTTCAGAATCCAGACGGATCAATAACCCCACTGGAGGCACCTGTTGATATGGGCTTAAGTTTAATGGAGTTCCTAAAAGCTTCTGAGTACGATATCCTGGCCACCTGTGGTGGGATGGCATTATGTGCAACCTGCTGTGTAGATGTGCTTGAAGGCGAAGAAAAGTTGAATGAGATGTCGGATGATGAGTATGCCATGCTGGATACGCTACCTGACTTATTGCCAAATTCGAGACTTGCTTGCCAGCTGAAGCTTAATCCGGCAATGGATGGCTTAGTTGTTAAGCTACACGGAACCTAGGCTTAGAGCCTGTTTCCGTCTGGATCAGCAAGGGCTTTCTGGATGGTGAACTCCACATAGCGGCGATCCCGTTTAACGAGCTCCATCAATTGTTCTACCAACTGATCTTCCTGGCCAGGCTTAAAAGGCAGATCTTTCTGTGCTAAATCTCTGTATTTTCTCAGGAACTTCAATTTAACCTTTTCAGCGGTATCAGGAGTAAGTGTAAAGCTTGCCATATCAGTATCTTTTTATCAAAAGTATAAAAATATATAAATAAAAAAAGCCCACGCCATTACGGTGTGGGCTTTAGTTTTTAGGTGACCCTTATGGTCTGTTGGATGTATTGTCCAGAAATGGTCTGTTGGTCGCTGCTGCACCCGTTACCGTCATATCGCCTCTGGAGCTAATGGTATATGCTCTACCAGCAATAAACGACACCTGAGAGGTCCCTGTTCTGCTGATCACATTTGCAGGATTTCCAGGGTATCTGGCAAACACTTCATACACCCCATTTGGCACTTCAGTAAAGGTCGATGCCGCCTTGTAACCAATGTTTGTTGCAATAACGACCTCCGCCGCTGTGTTTATGTTTTTAGCAACCAGATCGAATCCTGACGTTGCATTCGCAATGGTATTGACAAAGCGCACATGTGCATTGGTAGCACTTGCAGCAGGAACGATGTCTTCAACAAGAAAAGCCTCCACGGTTTTCGAATCCGCATTGTACGCGCCACTGGTGTACAATGAATAGAGCTTTCCATTTTCCAATGAGCCCGGCAAGTTGGCTACCACTGCATTGGGATTTGTTGTTGCAGTGGCTGAAACGATGCCTTTTAGGGTATAATCTCCCCCTGGCAGTAATGCATAGTTAGCTGCCGGGAACACACTTCCATAGTTAACACCAGCAGCGGCTTCAGCTCCGGTGCCGCTAAGGGTTGCCGAAATCTTTTGGTCATTGGCGTAAAAGTTCATGGACGGGGCATTTACACCGAAGTTGAAAAATTTGATCTGTGCGCCAGCATCCGTTGGCGTGGTTTCGATCTCATGAATGCCATCCTTCTCACAAGAGACAAATGTGGTAGCCAAGAGTAGTATTGCTGTGATGATATTTATTTTTTTCATGATTCGTGATTAAGGTTGAGTGATCCACATTTCTTTGGTATGGTAATCGAGTGCTAAACCGCCAATCTTTTCCAGGCTTTCCCGGTTCCATACATATTCGGAGTTGTAACGCGGTCTGATACGGTAAACTGGCTTGTTGGCGTTATCCGGATAAAGGTTTACCGGGATCACAAAGCCGCTGAATACCTGATCGCCGGTTGCTGGATCTGCATCGGTATAGTGATATCTTCTCAAATCCATCCATTGTTCTAGAGCTCCCCATCCCCATTGAGCAATATATTTTTGTTCCATGATGTGCGACAAGGTCAGGTCTGCCGCTGCAGGAACGATTGCCGGATTGGCAAGGAAGGCATCTTTTTCTGCTGCGCTGATTTGAGTAGGCGTCTGGTTCGCATCACGGTTCCTTGCATTGACAAAGTCGATATGCGACGACACACCGTTTTTATATGCTGCTAAAGCGGTTTCCTTATCCCCTTTCTTGTAAGCTGCTTCCGCTTTGATAAACTGCAACTGCGAATAGGTCATTACCGGGACCCTACTCTTGTCATCAAACAGGTACCTTGTTGGTGTACCAACCGAAACGACTGTGGGATAACCCCAAATGTTGTTTGGAACCTGGTTTGCGGTTAAACCACCCGTACCAAATGTTGGTTCTAAACCACGATACACGCTATCAGGTGCTGGCGAAAGCATCCTGGTCATACGCGGATCGACCACGCCAGAAAACTCGGTACCGTTCATCAGATTCACGATGAAGGTAGTTTGCCTGTAAGCATTGAAGTTTTCTCTGGTGGGACCCAGGAAATTCCGGTCATCATTGGATACGCCGGTATAGCCCAGCAAAGCATCATCATTATTATTTTCGAAGGACTTGTCTACCGCGGCAATAACCTCATCAGGGTTATATGCAGCCTTGTTGCTGTAGTGATTTAAGTTCATCGCCAGCAAACCGTAGGCAAACTTCAGCCATTTGGAACGGTCACCTTTATAGATCAGATCTGTTTTACCCAGAAATGCAGCGTCAACGGCCCCATCTGTTCTTTGCAGGTTGGTAATGGCAAGTTGCAATAAACGTCTTACTTCTTCATAAGTATACTCCTGGGTATCATAGTTGAAGACGTTTTTAGTCGGATCTATCGCTTCTTTCACGATGATCTCTCCGTGAACATCAGTTAATGCCTGCCAGCCCCATGCTTTCAGGATATATCCAACACCAAGCAGGTCCCAGCGCTCTTCTGCCTCGGCCTTGGTCATCATATCTACCAGGTTCTGTCCGAAGGTCCAGTATACATCCCTGAACAACTCTCCACCGTTGTCTGATGATGGGTCGTAACCCATCCTATCCCAGGTGCTGTTTACGGTGGTAAGGGTTAGATTCTGTGTATAGCGGTTAATGAAGCGCGCATCATACTGCGGACCGGTAGCCATCCAATGCAACATTGGCGACAAATAAAGGTTTGGAGTCACCATCTCTGGTGCATTTGGATTGGTATTGACATCCAAATATTTTTTACATCCACTGCCGGCGAGCATCACCGCAGCAGTTAGGAAGGTGATATATAATTTCTTCATGATGATTTACAATTTAGATTACATGCCAATTTTAATTCCGAAGTTCATGCCGATCGGCATTGGAAAATTACCATAATCCACACCGGCAGAGCCCGAACCACCTACAGCAGCTGTATTTCCATTTACAACGGGGTCAAGTCCTGAATAGTTGGTGATCAGGAACAGATCGGTACCAGTTACGAAAACACTTGCAGACTTAAAAAACTTTTGTTTCTGCAGTAGTCTTGAAGGCAAGCGGTACGATAAGGTTACATCTTTAAGTCTGATCCAGTTGATGTCCTTTTCAATAAACTGCTCCTCACTTGTATTGATGTAAAAGCTGTTTTGCAGGTAAGGGTTCACTACAATGGTATTCTGGGTTGGATTAGCAGTATTCTCTCTGCCGTCCTGATATACACCTTTTACAATTCTCGGTGTCGAACGATCAAGTGTTCTGGTGCTTAAGCCTTGTGTTGTTAAAAAATGTTCTGTTGCATTTAATACATCTCCGCCTTTACGTGTATCGATCAGGAATGATAAGGAGAAGTCTTTGAAGGTAAAGCTATTCGTGATACCTAAGCTAAAATCTGGCTGTCTATCATATCCGCCGCTAATGAAAGTCGTTGATCTAATTGGCAAACCGGAGGTAGGATTGATCAGGATATCTCCATTATTATTACGTAAATAGAACAAGCCGGTCAGCGATCTGGTAGATTCTCCCGGCGTATTACCATTTCTTACGTTTCCGTACAACCAGGTATCCGACACGTAAGATTCAGGCAGATCGTTTGGAAGGGCAACCACTGTTCCTTTGGCATGCTCAAAGTTGGCTAAGATATCCCAGCTAAATCCAGGACGCTCGATTGGTCTGGCTCTAACGCTGACTTCAACACCTTCATTGCGGGTTACACCACCATTTAGATTAAGTAAAATATAGCCAGTTGCGTAACTTCCACGAATGTCGTTTACAATCTGATCTTTGGTTTCCTTACGGTAAACGGCTACATCGACACCTAAACGGTTATTCAGGAACGCAAGTTCGGTTCCGAACTCGTATGATTTTGCGAACTCTGGTTTAAGTCCTGGATTTGGTCCGGTAAAACCGTAACCATAACCACCACCAACAGTAAGTTTGTTCTCCAGAACAGGTCTATAGGCATATGGTTTGGCATCTTTACCTACCTGTGCATAAGCTGCTCTTAATTTACCCGAAGTAAGGAATTTCTTTAAGCCGCTAAATGCCGGCACATCGGTAAAGATGAAACTACCCGAAACGGAAGGATAGAAGAACGAATAGGCCTCAACCGGGATGGTTGAAGTTAAGTCATTACGTCCGGTTGCGGTCAGGTATAGGAAGTCTTTATATCCAAACGTTGCTCTACCGAAGAAACTCACCAACCGACGTTGAGAGATGGTGGTGCTGTTGAGCCTTGTTGCAGTATTGTTCAGAGAGATGAAGTTCGGATCAAGGAAGTTCTCACCAGAACCAGCATCAATGTTTGACTTTGCGTCCTGAATGGCATTACCCAAGGTAGCATCGAAGGTCCAGTCATTACCTAAGTTTTGCTTAGTGAAGTTAATCAGGTTCTGCATGCTCAGGTTACGGGTTACGTCATTCGCAACATCCAGCAATCCGCCTCTGGAGAAACCTGAGGCACTCTCCGGGTGACGTAAGATCATGTTCTGACTGGTGTAGGCATCAATACCGATCTTAGAGTTGATGTTTACCCAGGAGAAAGGTGTGATGGTTAGTCCGAAGTTGGTTACAATACGGTTTACCTTGGAGTTGATCTTGTTTTTATTTACGTTGAAATACGGGTTATCAATTTCACTTTGAGTTCCGGAGGGAAAACCCGGAAGGCTCAGCTTTCTTCTTGTACCCGCAGGGGTAAGGTAATTCCTTGCATCGTCGGTTTGTGGCCATACGAGCAGGCCCAGTAGCGGTCCGCCATTACCTTTGAATGCCTGATCGTTATTGGAATAACTGTACTGCATGGAAAGGTCTGTTTTTAACCAGTCGTTTACCGTGCCCTGTGAAGCACCGGTAATGTTAAAGCGCTCATAGTTGGTGCCTGGCACCACACCTTGCTGATCCACATAGGATGTTGAGATCCTGTAGTTTACTTTTTCGGAACCGCCATCGAAAGATAGGTTATGTTTCTGTGTAAATCCTTGTTGGAAGAATTCAGAAACGTTGTCGAACAACTGGGTACCGGCAGGGAATTCTGGTCCGAATGAAGGGTATGAACCCGCCTGAGCGATTACTACTCCGGTTTGACCGGCACTTCCAATACCATATTTGTGCTGAATTTCGGGTTGTGAACGTACGGTTTCCACCCGGAAGCTATTGCTGTAATTTACAGAACCTACACCTGCTTTACCTCTTTTGGTGGTGATAACGATGGCACCATTGGCCGCATCAATGCCATATAGAGCTGCAGCTTCAGGTCCCTTTAATACGGTTAGTGTTTCAATGTCTTCCGGATTGATATCTGCAGCACGGTTAGTAAAATCTACCCCGCGGTTATTGAAAGCAGTAGAAGAACTTTTCTCTGAGGTGAAGGCCGTAGTACTTAAGGTTTTGTTATCTATAGGCAACCCATCTACCACAAATAGCGGTTGGTTGTTTCCGCTGATGGAGCTTACACCCCTGATGGTGATGGAAGAAGATGCGCCCGGAACACCGGAGGAGTTGTTTACCTCTACCCCCGCCACACGGCCTTGAAGTGCATTAACAAAGTTCTCGCGTTGTGTACTGGCAATTTCAGCGCCTTTTACGGCTTGTTGCGCGGTACCTAAGGACCTTTTTTGAACGGCTTGTCCTAAAGCGGTGATCACAACCTCATCCAATCCTTGTGCGTCATCAGCAAGTACAACGTTGATGGTGTTTCCGGTAACGGTTTTCTCTTGAGGCGTCATACCGATGTAGGAGAAGGAAAGAACAGCGCCGTTTGCAGCACTGATGGTGTAGACACCGGATGTGTTGGTCTGGGTACCAGTTTGGGCACCTTTGACCTTAACCGAGACACCAGGTATAGGCTGACCATCAGATGAGGTCACCTTACCGGTAACATTAATCTGCTGCGCAACAGCTTGTGTCGCGAACAAGATAATGCCCCATAAAAACATGAGTAGCTTTTTTTTCATGAATTAGTTTGTTTGTGAATAATGAGTTAACCTAAAACGCACAAACCGAAACACGCAATAACCCGCATTTAGCAGTTTGTCAAGTAAATATCATGATATTTTTCAATTAAAAAATAGCCATTTAACGATTAGGTAATATTTAATTCTGAAAAGCTGGCAAAATCCCGCATAAACACGCAGATTGTGTTTTTAATAATTATTTCTAAATTGGCATAAACCAAAAAACCATATGTTAAAACGGGAGCGGCATGAGCTGATCATGCGCCAGATCAATCTCCATAATCGGGTACTGACCACAGACCTTGTCGAATTGCTTCAAGTATCAGAAGACACCATCAGAAGGGACTTGCAGGAGCTTTGTGATCATCAAAAACTGCTAAAAGTACATGGAGGGGCACTATCCCGCTCTTACCAATCTGCTTACGATGACGATGCGATCTATGCCCGGGAGGCTAAAATAGCCATTGCCAAAAAGACGATCAGCCTGATCAAGGATGGTATGGTTATCTTAACGGGTGGCGGTACCACCATCATTGAACTGGTGAAACAGCTTCCAGTAAATCTTCGAGCCACATTTTTTACCATCAGCCCCTTTGTAGCCATAGAGCTTGCAAAATACGATGGCATTGAGGTCATTTTAATTGGTGGTATATTTTCCAAGAACTCCAAGGTGACTTTTGGAGGCCATGTGATCAGCCAGCTTGCGGGGATCAATGCAGATCTGTGCCTGATCGGAACCAGTGCCATTCATCCGGAAAACGGTCTTACAGACACCGACTGGGAAATCAATCAACTAAAAAAAGCAATGTTCCAATGTGCCCGGAAAGTAGCGATCTTATGTATCTCCGAAAAGCTAAACATCACGCTCAGGTTGAAGGTGGCAGGGCTGGAAAGCATTCATCACCTCATTACCGAACTGCTGCCAAGCGACGCCGTTTTGAACGCCTATCGGTCTAAAAGCCTGAATATCTCTTAGCAACTTTCTCAGGCCTGCACGATTGTCATTTAAATTCCATTAAAGCGATCAGAGTAGCTATATTTACTGCTCCGAACCAATTTTTTTTTAAAAAACTAACAATGGCTAGATTAAATCTATTAGAAGAAACGCGCTTTGAAAAACTGCCTGTAACTGTATTTGCTAATCCCAAGCAGGCATCCATCAAAGTGGCAAAAAGAATTGCAGACCTGATTCGCAGCAAGCAGGACGAAAATGCGATGGCGGTCTTGGGACTCGCGACGGGGGCAACGCCGGTTGGCGTTTATGCAGAGTTGGTGCGTATGCATAAAGAAGAAGGTTTGAGCTTCAAAAACGTCATCACCTTTAACCTTGATGAGTATTACCCAATGCAGCCTGATGCTGATCAAAGCTATGTTTCATTTATGAACAAGCAGTTATTTGATCACGTTGACATTGATAGAAATAACATTAACATCCCTGACGGGACACTTAAACTGGAGGACATTCCTACCTTTTGCCTTGACTACGAGAAAAAGATCGCTGACGCTGGCGGCTTGGATATCCAGATCCTGGGGATTGGTAGAACAGGTCACATCGGTTTTAATGAGCCTGGTTCGGCGCCAAACTCAGGAACGCGATTGGTAACCCTGGATGATCTGACCCGTAAAGATGCTGCACGTGATTTTGGAGGGAAATCTTTCGTACCAACCAAGGCCATTACCATGGGTATTGGTACGATCTTCCATGCCAGGGAAATTATCCTTATGGCCTGGAATGGTAAAAAAGCACCAATCATTAAAAAAGCCGTTGAAGGTGAAATGTCGGGCGATGTGCCAGCAACCTACCTTCAGCTGTCTGACAACGTGGAGTTTATCGTTGACACAGAAGCGGCAAGCCTTTTAACGCGCTTTGATACGCCATGGTTGGTTAAGGACTGTGTGTGGGATGAGATGCTTACGCGTAAGGCGGTGATCTGGCTGGCAAACACCTTGAACAAGCCAGTTCTAAAACTTACGGAAGACGACTACAATAACCACGGTATGGCGCAACTGGCCCTTGAAAAAGGACCGGTATACAACATCAACATTCATATTTTCAACAAACTGCAGCATACCATTACGGGCTGGCCGGGCGGAAAACCCAATGCAGACGATTCACAACGCCCGGAACGTGCAGAACCTTCAAAGAAGCGCGTACTGATCTTTTCACCACACCCAGATGATGATGTAATCTCCATGGGCGGTACCTTCATCCGTCTGGTAGATCAACAGCATGACGTACATGTGGCTTACCAGACTTCGGGTAATACCGCTGTATGGGATGATGATGCTTTAAGGTTCGTAGAATTCAGCATTGACTTTGCCAAGAAAATGGGCTTTGACGCTGCACCATCGGAAAAGCTTTACGAGGATATGCGCAACTTCCTGGAAGTAAAAAGACCAAACCAGGTAGACACCAAAGAAATTCAGACCGTAAAAGGATTGATCCGTAAAGGTGAAGCTATTGCCGGTGCGAGATATTGCGGCCTGGAGGACGACCACATTCACTTTATGGCCCTTCCATTCTATGAGAGTGGCAAAAGCCAGAAAAACCCGGTGACAACCGAAGATGTGCGCCGCACCATTGAACTGTTGCAGCAGGTTAAACCACACCAGGTTTTTGCAGCCGGTGATTTCGAAGATCCACATGGGACACACATCGTATGCTTCAACATCATTTTGGATGCCTTGGCAGAACTTCGCAAAACAGAAGCCTGGGCACAGGATTGCTGGTTATGGATGTACAGAGGTGCATGGCATGAGTTCGAGACCCATGAGATCGAAATGGCCGTACCACTTAGTCCGCAAGAGGTAGAGCGTAAGAAATACGCCATCTTCAAACACCAGTCACAAAAAGACCGTGCTGTTTTCCCTGGTGATGATGAACGGGAGTTCTGGAAGCGAGCTGAAGACCGCAACCGGGAAACCGCACGCCGCTACGACGAGCTTGGCCTTGCAGAATACGAAGCGATGGAAGCATTCGTTCGCTGGAAGTTTTAATGATACTTGATGGAAAAATCTAATCAGCGCTTACTTTCACTCGACGTTTTCAGAGGAGCCACGGTAGCAGCAATGATCCTGGTAAACAATCCGGGTGACTGGGGGCATATCTACGCACCGCTGGAACATGCTTCCTGGCATGGATGTACGCCAACTGATTTGATTTTTCCATTCTTCTTATTTATTGTCGGCGTATCCATTACATACGCCATGTCTTCAAAGAAGGCAGATCCACAAGCCCATACCAGAACAATCCTGAAAGCTGCAAAAAGAGCAGCCATATTGTTTGGTTTGGGCTTGTTTCTATCACTATACCCAAAGATCTTCACGGAGCCATTAAACGCACTCGCTCAGGTCCGGATACCGGGCGTGCTTCAGCGGATCGCGGTGGTCTTTCTGATATCCAGCATCATCTTTCTTAAGAACACGGAACGGAACATTATGCGGATCACAGGCGGTATACTTTTCCTGTATTGGATCATCATGACCTTTATTCCGGTACCTGGAACCGGATTTGCCAATTTGGAGAAAGAGACGAATATGGCGGCATGGATAGACCGGAGCATCCTCACAGAAGCACACCTCTGGAAATCTGCGAAAACCTGGGACCCGGAGGGCATGCTCAGTACCTTACCAGCAATCGCTTCGGGATTGATCGGTGTGCTTGTTGGTTCCTTTTTACGAAGAAGAGATCTTGAAGATGGGTATAAGACCTCCTGGCTTTTCAGCACAGGATTAATGTTGTTCATCGCTGGGATGATCTGGGCGCTACAGTTTCCGTTGAACAAATCCCTTTGGACCAGTTCTTTTGTATTGTACACCGGAGGTCTGGCGACCATGATCCTTTCCTTTTGTTACTGGATCATCGATGTAAATAGATACCAGCGTTACACCCTGCCCTTTGTGGTATACGGAAAGAATGCCATAACAGTCTTCTTCCTTTCCGGCTTATTGCCAAGAACGATGAATATGATAAAGGTAAGCAACGCCGACGGCACAGTATCAGGCTTACAATCCTTTCTCTACACCAACTTCTTCAGCACGAACTTCAGCCCCATTAACGCTTCCCTTGCCTGGGCCATTGCCCAGATCTGTTTTTGGTTTGCCATCCTCTACATCATGTACAGAAAGAACATCTTTATCAAAGTTTGAGGCCCGGGCTTCGATGCCTACCGGTCCGCTGGGGTCACTTTCATTCTTAAGCCGGTCTAATGCAGTTACCAGGTAGTTGTAACGTTTGTTCTTTTCTACTTCCGTATCCAGGAACATGGTATAATCTTCGAAACTGATCTTGATAATATTCTTTGGGTCCAGGATAGAGATTTGCTCACCTTCCTCAAACCGGTAAATCACGTAACCGGAGGCAGTTTCCCCATCGCTGGCTGCAGTAGGTGCCTCCCACTTTAACTGCACACCGGTTGGGGTAGCCGTGGCCGCAAAACTTCTTGGTGCATTAGGCACAACATCATCCAGCCATGGCATCTGCGGAGGCAGGGCCGGGTATTTGTAAAGGCTCAGGCGAAGCGAATCTCCTGCGGCTCGTGCAATCGTAGAGAAAGATTTAGAACTGAAAAATACACTGCCCTGCACCCGGTTATTGTCACGGATGTATCTGACCTGATCTGGAATTTGCTCCGGTAAACGCCAGGCTGCTTCAGCTTTCTGGTTAACCAGGTACGCCGCTTGCCCAATGTAAAGGTGTCTTCCGTAGGTATTGTTACTCCACCAATCTACCAAAGTACCAAATGGTGCCGCCTTGCGGGTAAAAGAGAAATAGATCTGTGGATTGATGTAATCCACCCAACCTTCTTTGATCCATCTACGGGAATCTGCGAACAAGGCGCTATAGTTCGACAAACCTTTGGTTTCGGAGCCCTCAGCATCTTCGTGGTTATTCCGCCAGATGCCGAATGGACTGATCCCAAACTTCACATGCTTTTTATAATGATGAATGCTGTCTGATAATTCCTTGATCAGCACGTCGACATTGTTCCTGCGCCAGTCGTTTATATTTTTGATCCCATTGTTGTATTGCGCGAAGGTTTGCTCATCATTGATCTTCTGGCCCGCTACCGGATAGGGGTAAAAGTAATCGTCAAAGTGAACACCATCGATATCATATCCTTTAACAACATCCAGAATGACCTGCACAATGTGTTCCCGTACTTCAGGTTTTCCTGGATCAAACTGCTTTTTGCCTGCGTAGGTAAAGAACCATTCCGGTTTTTTGCGGGTCATGTGATCTGGGCTCACAACTTCGTTGGCACTCATGGTAGCACGGTAAGGATTGAACCAGGCATGAAGCTCCATGCCACGAAAATGTGACTCTTTAACGGCGAATTCTAGGGGATCATAGCCTGCAGCTGGTGCTAATCCTTGTTTCCCCATGAGCCACTTACTCCATGGCTCGCGTGATTTCGCGTAAAAAGCGTCGGCAGCAGGCCTAACCTGCAATACAACGGCATTCATGCCGTTACCTTTATGGTACTCGAGCAAAGCAATCAGTTCCTGTTTTTGCTGATCTACGCTCAGTCCAGCTCTTGATGGCCAGTCGATATTTGTAACAGTTGCAACCCATATACCCCGAAACTCACGTTTTGGATTTATTTTTGATGTAGTCTGTGCTAGAATGGGCGTACTTATAAGGAGTGCAATTAGAATTGCATAAATTTTATTTTTAGGCATTCTTAAGTTCTTACTGATGTGTATTTGTGTGAATAACAGTATGCAAAAGTACTTGCTAAGTAACCATTTAAACGAATTTATTTAAAGTCTGATACAATCAAAAGCTGGTTTTAACCAATATTATCAACTTTTGTAGTATGTTAGATTTTTAAAAAACAAGCTTCAACCAGCACTTAGCATTATTATTTAAGATAAAATGTCTGAACAAAATACCAAGATTAATAAGGGTGATCGAAATAAGATCTTTTTTCTGACCATTGCCATTGTTGCTTTATTGGGTAGTAATGTTTACTTATATTTTAAAGATAAGCATGAGAATGAACGGTTTGTAACCGTCAACACCGAGAAAGACCGGCTTAAGCTGGAAGTGGAAAAGATAGAAGTTGAACTGGATAAAGTCAGTGCAATTAACCTGCAGCTGAATGAAAAGCTGATCAAAGAGCAGGACCTCGCCAGAATTAAAATTGCAGAACTTAAAGCCGCATTGGAAAAGGGCAAGCTTACACAAGGTGAACTGACCCTTGCACAAAAGCAGATCAAAGAACTCAAAGAATTTGTCTATAACTATAATGAAGAAATTGTAAGACTGGGCAAGGAAAACCTCAAGTTGAAGAATGTTCGAGACAGTTTGCAGAAATCCGTTGATCAGATTAACGAGAAGGCGGAGCTGCTGGCACAGAACAACCAAGAGTTGAGTGCACTGGTTAAAACAAGCGCGGCCTTGAAAGCTACTAATGTAAACATCCAGGCGTTCCGGGTTAAAAACAATGGCAAGAGCATCAGTACAAACAGCGCATCGTCGGCGAAGAAGCTACAGATCGACTTCAATGTTGTACCGAACCAACTTGCTAAAAAGGACTACCACCAAATCTATTTAAGGGTTTTTGACCCTGCTGGAAATCTCCTTGCCAATGAAAACAACATGTTTGAAGCTGATGGTCAGGAAATGCAATACAGTGACATGATCACGATTTCATTCAATGACGATAATACGGCCTACAGTATGCAATGGGTTAATCCTAAGGAATTCATCAAGGGGACCTACGCCATTATTCTTTATGCTGATGGCTTTGTAATGGGTAAAGGATCAATCGACCTTAATTAACATTACACGACTGGAAAGCGTAAGTAGAAGGTCGTACCTTCATTGATAACCGAGCTGAAGGTAACACTGCCTCCTGCATTTTCAACTGCTTGTTTTACAAAGGCTAGTCCTAACCCCGTACCTGACGAGGTTGTGGTAAAACTTGGAACGAAGATCCGGTCCTGGAGCGCAAGGTCTATGCCTTTAGCATTGTCCGCAACCTCAATCACCAGATCGCTGGCATCAATAAAGATCTTCACGTAGATCAAACAATGAACCGCATTGGCAGCAGCAGCCTCAATCGCATTTTTGAACAGGTTGTTAAATGAGCGGCTCAGCTGGCCTTTATCCCCCCAGATCAAAACATGATGATCTACCTGGTTATCGATTATAATTTCGGCAGCGTCCGCATTGCCATACATCCTCTTGCTTTCTTCGATGATCGGCAGTACCTGCAGCTTCTCCAGCTTCGTATCAGGCATTTTGGCAAAGTTGGAGAATTCCGAAGCTATGGTTGACAGGTTGTCAATCTGTTCAATAAACGACTTGTTAAAACGATCGAACTTTATGTTAAAATTGGGATCCTGTTCCTTCCATGAGCGCTCCAGCAACTGTACCCCTAGTTTTAATGGTGTGAGTGGATTTTTGATCTCATGGGCAATTTGTTTGGCCATCTCGCGCCAGGCATGCTCCCGTTCCGAGCGCGCCAACTTCCGTGCACTCTCCTCCAAGGCAGCGATCATCTTGTTATATTCTTTGATGAGTGCGCCGATCTCATCGTGCCGCGACCACACGATGGGTTTATTGATCTGGCCAAGTTTGGTTTTACGGATACTCTCCTGAATAAAGGTTAGTGGGCTGGTAATTTGATTCGCAAGGAATACTGCAAGGACGCCAATGGCCACAAAAACCAGTGCATAGATATTAATCAGCGTATTTACGAAGAGGCTGATCTTGCTTTGATAATCTGATTCGTTGCCATAATTTGGCAAGCCGATATAAGCAACGGTCCTGTTCTGATGATCACGGATCGGTGCATAAGCAGAGGAATAAGTAAAGTCGCCAATCCGTTCTGATGGATTCAGGAATTCGGAACGTTGTAACTCATGCAGGTAGATATAAGCGTTTGAGGCCATTTTTTTACCAATCAGCCCATTTTCGTAGATGTTTGGCAAAGAACTGAACAGCAGATCTCCCTGTACATTGAACAGGTTCAGATAGGCTGCATTCATATCCGCGAATTGATTAAAATCTACCACGGACTGCGTGTTAACCTCAGGTAAGCCGAAATCAGCAATTTGCTTCTCAAAAGAAATTTGGATCTTACGAATGCGCTCCCGCATCAGCTCATCCTGCTGTTTACGATACTCTGCACTGATGTAAAAGTAAGTCGTCCAGCCAACGATTAGCAGGGTTGCCACTACAGATAGAATAATAGAAAACTGAATACGCGTCTTATAAAGGATCTTATTTGCGTTGATCATTAAAGAGCGGTTGATGTTAAACCAACCGGTCCAGCTTTCATCAATGTTCTTGACCAGCCAGATTAGAATATACAGCGCTGCCGAAAAGATGATAAACACCAGAAAAAAGAAGGATAGTGTGGCCAGATGCATGACCGCTCCAATGTTCTCTTTACTGATGATGATGAGTTTCGAAGCCCCAGGGCGGTAAATTAAGTGGTTAAAACCATCCTCATCATTAATGTAGGTGGGATTTGAGCTGATCGAATATGCTGCAGCAGAAAGCTTGTATGTATAAGGCCCGGATTGCCGGAACAACTTACCATTGTTATAAAAAGCGAAGGAATAATCCCCGTCCGTCTCCTCCCTCGAAGTACGCCCTTCTACCAGTAGTTCAGGGAACTTGCTGTAGTAGTTATATTGCTGCGATTTTAACTCAATGAGCAAAGTTCCGATGAGGCGTTGTTCATCAAAAACGGGAATGATTCCGAAGTAATTTTCAAAGCCAAAAGGATCGTTCAAGCGATAGAAGTAGGTCGAGACTTTAACAGATCCAGAACGAACCAGGTTGCGGTAATAACTTAACTTATTCGGAACGGTGTCAGCTGCAGTATCCTGACTACCATATTCCAGCACCGTATTTGCAAACTGTGTAAGATAGCCGTCCAGGAACTTTTGGTTGATGTACTTGTCCAAGGCGGATTGTTGCTTCTCTTTCAATGAAACAAAGCGTTCAGCAACATATTTGTCGGATGTGACGCCCTCTTCCAGGGTCTTGATTGCCATGAGCACTTTTGGATCATCCGTGTAATGCAATCGCTGGGCAATAGTTAAGCGCATGGTTTGCTCCCGCTTACCGTTATATTCCAGGTATTTGATCGCTGAAATGAAAGCCAGGCAGAAGAACATCAACGAATAGATGTACACATAAAATCGTGCCTGCTGCAGGTAAATGTTCCAACCGAGCAAGAAAACAAAGAAACAGTAAGCAACAAAAAAGATTGCAAAGCCGAGATTTAGGTAACCGATCAAAAAGGCACAGGCGATAGCAGTAAAGATCAGCAATCGCTGCTTGTTGCTTACTTGAAGCTGTTTGCTTAGGCTCATCAGAATATAGCCCAGGATAAAGGCATTAAACCAGACCAGGCAAAGAATGATGATGCTGATCCAGCTAAGCCAGCCGAGGCCAACAATATTGGTAATCTCGAAATTGATCTTCGAGTTGATGATCAGGCCATAAACGATGTGATCAAAGAGAAATCCAATACCCACGAATATCAACATTAATACCACGTGCAATGCTATACCAGCAGCCTTGCTACGCTTTAAACGTTCAGGAAGCACATACTGATCTTTGTAAGTATAGGCGAATAACACCACCCAGGTAATGGCGATCACGTTCAACAGGAAATCTCCAAGGGAGGGCAGCACATAACTCTCGCCATAAACCTTTGGATCGAACAGTTGGAAGTTGAACTGGTGGTTAAACCAACCGAATTCCAGATCCGTTACCCGTAAGATCAGGAAGAACAAGGTGATCAGCAGGGTACCGAGCAACAGCTTACCCGAGCGCACCAGCAATGCACAAAGGGAGTTCACAAACAGGCAGAAGCTAAATAAGCCGATGATCCACAGCCAAACCTCCAGGTTGGAAAAGATCGTATCTACGTAGCCAGGCACCAGTTTAACCACAAACAAAAGATTGCCACTGTGATCGTTGATGCCATGCACCTCGGTATCATTGAAGCTTGCCAGCGTAAGCGACTTTGAGTCCGTCAAAGTCGGCACGAAGTTGTTGCTCAGGTACTTATTAGTGAACTTGTATTGGTTTTTAACCTCGATTAGAAAGACAATGGTGAAATTACCCCTGGTTTTCTTGATTACTTCCGCCCAGCCATTCGGAAACTGGTGGAAAGAATTTCCCTCCCGAAGTCGTACAACTTCGGAGGGAAAAGTCTTGAATGAACTCCAGAATAGAAGTTTATTGTTTTGAAAGGTCAGTACCTGGATGCCTTTGGTCTTAAAGCGCTGGATAAACTCCAGCGCATAATCCTCATTCAGGTGATATGCCTGCGCTTTTTTCAGCTCAGCGGGATCATTTAAAAAATTATAGACCATGTGTTCCCTTACAGCTAAATTCTCCTGTAAGATGGATGCCTCATGGTCCAGCAGGTCTTTTTTAGAAATTGAATGTTTCAGCGACACTGCAGTCGCTATACAGCACAGGCTTAAAATCAGTAACAGAAACCTTATTTTCGCACCTATACTCATAACTTGTTCTTTACGGGCGGGCCCGTATTTATGCTTAACCTGCGGAGTTGGTCACTGCCGCTCTGTTCACCTTTTTAACCAATCCTTGTAACACATTTCCTGGTCCTACTTCAGTGAATTCAGTTGCACCGTCAGCAAGCATCTGTTCAATCGTTTGTGTCCATTTTACCGCGCCGGTAAGTTGGGTGATCAGGTTAGCCTTGATCTGATCTGGATCAGTATTCGGACGTGGATCTACGTTTTGGTATATCGGGCAGATCGGGCTCATGATGGTGGTATGCTCGATTGCCTGTTGAAGCTCTACCCTGGCAGGCTCCATGAGCGGGGAGTGGAAAGCACCGCCAACATTCAACTTCAAAGCCCTTTTAGCACCTGCTTCAGTCAATTTTGAACATGCCAGATCAATACCCTCGATGCTGCCGGAAATTACCAGCTGGCCCGGGCAGTTATAGTTTGCCGGTACAACCACTTCGTCGATTTCCGCACAAATGCGCTCTACAACATCATCTGCAAGACCTAAGATTGCGGCCATGGTAGAGGGCTGCAATTCACATGCACGCTGCATGGCGTTTGCTCTGGCCATCACCAGTCTAAGGCCATCTTCAAATTTCAAAGCAGAAGCCGCAACAAGTGCAGAAAACTCACCCAAAGAGTGACCAGCAACCATATCAGGCTTGAAATTATCTTTTAAGGACAGTGCAAGGATAACCGAATGCAAGAAAATCGCCGGTTGGGTAACATTGGTTTGTTTCAACGCTTCATCGCTACCTTCGAACATGATGTCGCTGATGCGGAAGCCCATAATTTCATTCGCCTGCTCAAACAGGTCTTTAGAAGAAGGATCTTGATATAATGCTTTGCCCATGCCAGAGAATTGTGCCCCCTGACCTGGAAATATGTATGCTTTCATTCAATAAATTTTAATGTAAACCTGCTGTAATCAACCTCAAAAACTCTGCCCTGGTGGTCTCATTCTTGAAATGTCCGGTAAATGCGGAAGTTGTAGTCACGGAGTTTTGCTTCTGAACACCGCGCATAGACATGCACAGGTGCTTGCACTCGATCACCACAGCAACACCTGCAGGATTCAGTGTAGACTGGATACAATCCCTGATCTCATTCGTTAATCGCTCCTGTACCTGTAAACGACGGGCATAGGCGTCAACTACTCTTGGAATTTTACTCAACCCTACAATATGGCCGTTTGGAATATAGGCAATGTGTGCCTTGCCAAAAAATGGCAACATGTGGTGCTCGCACATGGAGAAGATTTCAATGTCTTTAACGACAACCATTTGTGAATAATCCTCTTTGAACATGGCTGAGCGAAGGATTTCCTCCGGTTTGGTATCGTAACCATGGGTCAAAAACTGAAGTGCTTTTGCAACGCGTTCCGGTGTTTTCACCAGTCCTTCTCGTTCTGGATCCTCTCCAATCTGCTCTAGAATGTCTTTATAATGGGAAGCAATAGAATCAATTCTACCTTGATTATACCTGTCAATTTTAACGTATCCTTCGTTTTCTTCTTCCGTAAAATCTTGTGTGTGTTTGTCCATTTGTTGTGTGCTTAACCGAAGTATTCTACAAAGTTGTTTTCGGTCTCATAAATTTTTATGCAGTGAAGGCTCGCGTTGGCAGCCTCAATGTGCGGTAATAAAATATCCCAGATGGCGATCGCCAGGTTCTCTGTAGAGGCAAGTTTACCAGCCATAAAATCTACATCCAGATTTAAGTTCCTATGGTCTATCTTATCCACCACATACGTGTTCATAACCTGCTTAAGCCATTTCAGGTCTACCAGGAAGCCCGTTTCCGGGTTTACCTCCCCTTTTACCGTTACGAAAAGTTCGTAGTTATGTCCGTGCCAGTTTGGGTTAGAGCACTTCCCAAAAACCGCCAGGTTCTTGTCATCAGACCAATCCTGACGGGATAATTTATGAGCAGCATTAAAATTTGCTTTGCGTGTAATATAAATCATTTCTTGTGAATAGATTACAAATATACGCAGAAACCATTAAGTAGAAAGTTCTTTACCTTAGCAATATGAAAACATTACTGGTTGCAGCCACTGGGTTTGAAATCAAAAACGTACTGAAACACTTTAACTTAGGCACGGAAAACTATGTCGAAACACCAACTTTTGATGTGCTGATAACTGGCGTTGGCATGACAGCAACCGCCTTTGCACTGGGTCAACACCTATTGCCAGGGAAATACGGACAAGTGCTAAATCTCGGCATTGCAGGGAGCTTCAGTCCCGAGTTTCCACCAGGTACGATTGTTCAGGTTTGCACAGATATCTTCGCAGAATTGGGCGCCGAGGATGGACAGCAGTTCCTTCCAATACAGACCCTGGGCTTCGGCGAAAGCAGTTACACAGCCATACCCCCGCTGCAGCCGTTACATCCGCCATTGAGCACCGTAAAAGGGATCACCGTGAACAAAGTTCATGGGCATCAACCCAGCATTGATGCCCTGAAAGCGCGACTTTCGCCAGACATTGAAACCATGGAAGGTGCTGCTGTGATTTACGCCTGCAACCAGATACAGACCCCCTGCATCCAGGTACGGGCGATATCAAACTTCGTAGAACCCCGAAATAGAGAAAACTGGAAGATTGAACTGGCTATTGAAAACCTTAATAATTGGGCAATCCGGTTTTTGACAAAGGATTAACGTATCCTGTTCTGATTGTATTTATTTTTACCACATGAGACTAAGCCTTGGATTCTCCCCCTGCCCAAATGACACCTTCATTTTTGATGCCTTAATACACCACAAGATCGATACCGAAGGCCTTGAATTCGAAGTGTTTTTTGATGATGTGGAGACCCTTAATCAAAAGGCCTTGAACGGCATACTAGACATCTCCAAGCTTAGCTTCCACGCTTTTGCGCATGTGGCGGAAAAGTATGCCCTGCTGGATTCCGGTAGTGCCCTGGGCTTTGGTGTAGGGCCCTTACTGATCTGCAAGGACGAACGCTTTCTTGATCCAGAAAATCTCCGGAAACTGAATCCAACCATTGCGATACCTGGTGTACTCACCACAGCTAATTTCCTGCTTGGTATTGCTTATCCCAATCTGCAGAATAAGGTATTGAAAGTATTTTCAGACATTGAGAATGCATTGCTTACCGGCGAGATTGATCTGGGCCTTATAATACACGAGAACAGGTTCACGTACGCGGAAAAAGGCTTGAAGAAGATTGTTGACCTTGGTAGCTTCTGGGAAAACTTAACCGGCTGCGCAATTCCTTTGGGGGGTATTGTAATTAACCGGAATATTGACCTGGAAGTACAGCATAAAGTTAACCGCGTATTAAAAAGATCTGTGGAGTTCGCGTTTGCAAATCCCAAATCAGGTCTCGACTTCATTCGTGCACATGCACAGGAAATGGAAGAGTCCGTGATGTACAAACATATTGAACTTTATGTAAACCAATATTCGCTGGATCTTGGCGCTGAAGGCCGCAAAGCGATAGATATCTTATTCAAGATGGCTACGGAAAAAGGACTTATTCCTGAAATCAACAAGAGCCTGTATCTAAATTCTTAAGCCTACTGGTTGCAGGGGCCATCAGGGATCTCCTTGGTCATCTTCAGGAGCTTGGTAACCACCATCGTAGAGTCATAGTCAGCAGTAACGGTAAGGCTGTCGGACTTTACGACTTTACATTCCACTTCAATATACACGGGTTCGTAAGGCTTTTCGAAATTCATGTTACTGTAGGCAAGTTCCAGCGTATTGGCGCTGTCAACAACCCAGTACTCTCTGGCTTCATCGCAGTCGGTAAAGGAGCGAATTTCTGGTCCATAGCTATACAACCCTTTAACTATCCTGGCCTTTTCTTGCTTTTTACCTGCAGAATTGGAATTACATGCAGCAAACAAGGTTAATAGCAGCAGCAACAGCGATAATTGTTTAACTATTTTCATCATTTCTTATTTATGTTTTTGCAATGAAGCGATTCTAATCCATTGATGATTAAAGATCCTTATTCATTTCATTAATCTTTTTAACACTTAAGCGGGCCGAAAGCGCTGATGCTACAAAAGAGAACAAACTTACGGTAAAAAAAACAAGCAGAAAGTCCGTCCATTTAAAAGCGATCGGATAAGCATTGAATGCAACATTCGACATTTTTATAAATCCGTATTTCTGCTGAACCAGGCAAAAGATAAAGCCAATAATAAGGCCTAATATACAACCTGCCATGGTAATCATCATTCCTTCAAATAAAAATATCTGCTTGATGAATGCCTTCCCGGCACCCAGGCTCCTCAGAATAGCAATGTCCTTCAGCTTGTCCAGCACCAGCATGGTTAAAGACCCGATGATGTTGAAGATGGCAATGATCAGAATGAAAGTTAATATGATGTAAACTGCCCACTTTTCAGTGCCCAGGATATTATAGAGCACAACATTCTGCTCAATCCTGTTCTTAACGGTAAAGTGTTCACCGATCTCTGACTCTATCTGATCCTTAAACTCATCAGCATCAAAGCCAGGCTTTAAGTTAATTTCAATGGACGATATCTCTTTCTCCTCACCGAGTAACTCGCGGGCAAAATCAAGCGGCACAATGGTCATGTTATCAAAGTCCTGCTGAACCTCAAATATCCCGGAAACCGGCAAGGATTTAATGATCAGGTCCTGCCCTGGTATCACGCTGGCTGTGGTCACCCCCTTCTTTGGCGAATAGATTTGCAAAGGCGTGAACGGATCGTTGGTATTCACCATCAGGTAGTTCTGGATGGCGGAGCCAATAACGGCATTCGCTCCGGCATCATTACGGAGTACAAACTTTCCCTGTACAGTTATGCTATCCAGGCTTGGATTTTTCAAGTAGTCTGCACTAACACCCTTTACCAGGCTCACACTCTGCCTTTTATCATATACCAGCAATGCGTTTTCCGCCAGCACTTCGGTATAGGAGTAAATATCCTTGTTGGTCTTTAAGTTGTTGAAGTAGCTTGTATTAGGTTCAAAGGTTTTACCCATTTTCGGTGTAATCACCAGGTGGGGAGTAACCGTATTGAACATCTTCAACACCACCTCTTCAAAGCCATTGAATACAGAAAGTATTATAATCAGCGCCGCACTGCCTACGAATACACCCACCACCGAGATCGTGGAGATGATGTTGATGGCATTGGTAGACTTCTTTGCAAAGAGGTACCTGCGGGCAATATAAAAGGGTGTATTCAAGCTCGAACAGATTAAGTTAAGAATGGATTGTGCTTCATCTCAAATCCAATCGTAGTCGACTTACCATGCCCAGGAAACACCTTGGTCTCTGCCGGTAGGATAAATAAATTCTCCCTGATGCTGCTCAGTAACTGCTCATGGTTTCCACCGGGAAGGTCCGTACGGCCGATGCTTTGATAGAATAGCACATCTCCGCCGATAAGGATGTTATCCGCTTCAGAATAGAAACACAAGTGCGCAGGAGAATGCCCCGGTGCAAAGATTAAGGTTAATCTGTTGTTCCCGAAGGTGATTTCACCGCTTTCAGGCAAATAGCTTTCTGGCTCGGGCGACAGTTCGTAGCGCATCCCCATCTGCGGCGCATAGCCGGGAATAGCTTGCAGCACAGCCAATTCACCTTTATGGAACTGGGGTTTCAGGCCCCATTGATCGAACACGAATTTATTGCCAAATACATGGTCAATATGGCAATGCGTATTTAAAAGTGCTACAGGCCTTAGTTCCGCCGCGGTGATAAATTGCACGAGTTCATTTTGCTCTGCACCATCATACATGCCCGGATCAATAATCACACATTCACCCGTTTCATCAAACAAAACGTAGGTGTTTTCCTGATAGGCATTAAATGTAAACTGTTTAATATTGATCATGAGCTTATTTGTTGTTGTTCCACTTGAATGTTTCAATCATCACATCGATGTCCTTCTTCAAAAAGCTAATCACAGGCTGAATGGAATCATACTGTGGCCTTTCATTGAAGTATAATGCACCTCTAAAATAATGGTTTGTGCTATCGGTTAAGAAAAACTGAACCGATGATGCGGTATTGCCATCTATAGCATAATACACGCCATAAACCTTTTTATCCGGATAATTGATGAACTTCTGGTCAATGGCATTTGCTTTAACGGTATGTTTAAAGGCAAGTTCCCTTGCGTACTCTACCAGGCGGTTGAAATCTTCTTTAGAATCTATCTTATGGTAGGTCATGTGCAGCCTGCCATTAAATCGTTCAAACACCAAGTTTTTCCAGCATGGCTGCGCTGCTTTGTCCAGATCAGGTTCTACTTTTCCATACACCGGATAGTCGAAGCTGTATGCACATTCGCCAGTATAATGGTGATAGGCTTTCTTCGGAAGTTCTATATTAAAATACCCCCTGGGCTTTGGTGTAACCGGGTCATTCCCGGAACAAGCACTGAGCAGGAGCAGTACAAACGACAGATAAAACAGGGCTCTTTTCATATTTATGCTGTCCAGATGGTCCAGGCGCGTTCCGCCTGCAGATGTAACATGTCTAAGCCATTCTTGGTTTTAGCGCCCTGCGCTTTAGCACGCTGGAGAAATTCAGTTACTTCAGGATTATATACCAGGTCGTACGCTAAATGTTCTGAAGTTATAAACTGGTAGGGAATGTCTGGACAGGCCTCCACATCCGGATAAGTGCCGAGTGGTGTCGTGTTAATCAGGATCTTGGATGCCGTAATGTTTGATTCATCTAGATCCCCGTACGTTAAACAACCCGCCTGAGGTCTGCGTAGCACGGATGTATAAGAGATGTTTAGCTGCTCCAGCACATACTTAACGGCCTTTGCAGCGCCACCGTCACCAAAGATCAATGCCTGTTTATGCTGGGATTCCAAAAGCGGTTTTAAAGAAGCTTCAAATCCAAAAGCATCCGTATTGTAGCCTTTAATGAAGCGTTTACCATCAAGATCGCTGATGTGCAAAGTATTTACCGCGCCGATGTAAGCCGCAGCGGCATCAAGCTCATCTACGAAATCAAGCACGGCAATTTTATAAGGTATGGTAACATTCAGACCTGCGATCTGTGAGTGATCTGTCAATAGCGTTTCTAACTGCGCAATGCGCTCTATGGGATACAACTCATATGCACAATCCGCTATGCCTTCCCGCGCAAACTTCTCCGAAAAATACTTCTTGGAGAAAGAGTGTGTAAGGGGAAAGCCTATCAAACCAAATAATTTCATTCTGTTACCCTCAAGCGAGCGCAGCAAGGCTGCCTCTGAATGTATTATTTAATTGAATTTAAGAAATAGTCGAAGGTATCACCTCTCAATCCTAAGCGTATCGTTTCCAAAGGAATCACTTCTGCCGGCGCAATGTTTCCGAGGTTCACATTCGTACCGATCAGCTTGATAAACCAAACCTGTTGCTCCTTTTGAGGTGCTTCCCAGATGATGGTTTCTTCAGGAATTTCAGTAAGGATCTCGTCAACCAAGCCCTCTCTAACCTCTCCCGAATCACGGTAAATACCTACATTCCCACCCTCACGAGCTTCAGCAATGACTTTCCAACTGCCCGCTTCAATCTCCGCTTTCATCAGTTTGATCCATTTATACGGTGCAAAGATCTTCTTTGCATCTTTAGAACCAACCTCCGAAATTACGGTCACCTGTTCCGCAAGCTTGCTGATGTAATTACATTTTTCATCATGTTCAATAGTGATTGAACCGTCAGAAACCTCTGCATACTCCATTCCGAACTCCTCAAGCACACGGCGATAGTCGTCAAACTGATTCCTGATCACAAAGGCTTCAAACAAGGTACCTCCAAAGTAGACAGGAATTCCAGCGCTGCGATATATAGCCAGTTTTTCTTTAAGATTCGGGGTAACAAAAGATGTTGCCCAACCTAATTTTACAATATCTGTATGTACGCCGGCTACATCAATAAAGTCTTCAACTTGTCTCAAACTTAAGCCTTTATCCATGACCATGGTAAGACCTTTTTGACGCGGTTTCACCGGGCGTTCCGGTATATTATTTAATTGGTAATTCATATATGCTGCAAAGGTTATAAAAAAATCAGAAGTTCTGCTTACGAATTCTGCTTAGCACATCACTCTTATCTCATAAATTTATTAATTACTTCCAAAATCAGCCCATTTTCCTGAAGCTGTGGTAAGTATTCAAATAAGATATAATGTTTATCCGGATCGGTAACCAATGCCGTCTCCAGATAGATCAGCGCTTCATCAGATTCCCCTAAAGCGAACAGATAAGCAACCATGCGGTAGTATAATTCAGCAGCATCCGGATTATTCTTAATTGCTTCAGAAATGGTATCTGCAGCTTCCCTTAATTTGCCCAGTTCATACAACAAGGTGGAATAATCCAGCCATGCTTCTACGTCTATAGGATTAAATTCAATTACTTTTTCGTAAGCCTCAGCTGATTGATCCATCTGTCCGAGCTTGTAATAGGCATCCGCCATGGCAAACCAGAAATCAGGATTTTCCTCATCAAGCTCAATCGCTTTTTTATAGAAATGGAGGGACTCGAAATAACGTTCTTCGAAATTTAAGGTCACGCCAATGCCAAACCAGGCATCAGCCATTGTGCTATCCATCTTTACAGACTTCTTGTAGTAAGCACGTGCTTCATCCATGCGCTCCAGCTTTTCATAACATTCACCGATCGCACAATACGTATCGGCATCAGGCTTTTCATATTCAAAAGTCTGCTTGTACACCTCGATGGCTTCTGCGAACTTATCCAATTGCACCAAAGCATTACCCTTATTATAATATGCAGAAGCAAAATCGTCCTTGATCAGGATTGCATAATCATAGGCATCAATGGCCTTTTCAAATAGATCCAGTTTATGGTAGGAATTAGCCAGGTTGTACCATGCCGCATAGGAATATGGATCCTTGTCAATATACTCCTGGTAGAACTTGATGCTTTCCTCCTGCTTATCGAGAATATCGTAGCAGAAAGCCAGTTCATAAAGACCATCCTTGTTTTCCATGTTCTGCTCCAGGCTGCGCTTGATGTACACGATGGCGGATTCATAATCCATCATCTTTTCATACACAAACGCGATCTGCAGCAGGATCTCATCCGTAGAATCGGCCATTTCCAGCGCTTTCTGGTAATTGTCCAACGCTTCGTTGTACCTTTTCAGGCTGGCATAGATGTTTCCGCGGACTACGTAGATCTCCGGCTCGGAGGCTTCCAGCATCTCTGCCTTCTCCAAAGCCTGGAAAGCAAGCTCAAGCTGTTCTGTCGCAACATATAAATGTGCCTGTTTTACATTGAAAACCGCCGCATAAGGATGCTGGTTCAATGCATATTCTGTCACCTGCAAAGCTTTTACAGGATCGTTTTTCTCTATATAATAGTCGATGATATTTTCAAAAGCATGGGCATCAAAAAAATATTGATCCTGGTTCCTCAACATCTCCTCATAACGTTCTACGGAACGTTGCGCATCATCACTAAAATCAAAATTAAAATCCTCTTCCATCGTACTAATTAATTAAAAGAACAGCTCAACGTAATTAATATAACTATTAAGTTGACGTTTGCAGAACAGAATGCTTATATAATTTTCAACAAAAACCCGGTTTAGGGCTAACCTATTGATAATGAAAGGCAAGAAATTGAATGGGAAATTTACTTCCAGCATAGATAAGCCCGGTCTGGGCGGTTCGATTATAAATACAAAGTAACAAAACTTCATCAACAACCTGGTAAAATTCCGGTCATGAAAACCGCACAGGAATAACAATGTTACCCCAATTATGTGTGTTCCTGTATTAAATATATTTTTTGTCTATTTGTGTAGATAAAGATTATAGCTATGCAAATCAACATCAAAAGCATTCTCGACCAACTAGGCATCCAGGACACCAATCCATCATATAGCACCGGCAGTGTCTGGGGTAAACCTGAAGGCACTACCATCGACAGCTTCTCTCCGGTTGACGGGCAGAAAATTGCCAGCGTAGTTACGGCCACCGAACAGGATTATGAGACCGTGCTGGAGCAGGCAACTGCTGCCGCTGCATACTGGAAGGCTGTGCCAGCACCACGAAGAGGTGAAATTGTACGTCAATTCGGCGATGCGCTTCGCAGGAACAAAACCAACCTCGGCACACTGGTGTCCTACGAAATGGGCAAAAGCCTTCAGGAAGGATTGGGCGAGGTGCAGGAGATGATCGACATCTGCGACTTTGCCTTGGGGCAGTCCCGACAGCTCTATGGCTTAACCATGCACTCTGAACGTCCTGCGCACCGCATGTACGAGCAGTGGCACCCTTTAGGTATCGTCGGGATTATCTCTGCTTTTAACTTTCCTGTTGCGGTTTGGAGCTGGAACACGGCATTGGCCTTGGTTTGTGGAAACGTTTGTATCTGGAAGCCCTCTTCAAAAACTCCGGTTTGCGCCATTGCCTGTCAGCATATCCTGGCCACAGTGCTGAAAGAAAATAACTTGCCTGAGGGTATCAGCAACCTGCTTATTGGCAATGCTGTCGGCGACAGGATCAACCATGATCCACGCATCAACCTGGTATCCTTCACGGGATCAACGCGCGTGGGCCGGATCGTCGCCACTGCCATAGCAGGGAGGTTCGGAAAATCTATCCTGGAACTTGGAGGCAATAACGCCATCATCATTTCCAAAGATGCGGACCTTGATATGTCTGTCATCGGCGCGGTATTTGGCGCTGTAGGTACCGCGGGTCAACGTTGCACCTCTACCCGCCGCCTCATCATCCATGAAGATATCTACGATACCTTCAAAGAAAGATTAGTTGCCGCATACGGACAGTTGCGCATCGGCAACCCACTGGACGAAAGTTACCATGTAGGACCGCTGATTGACACGGCAGCTGTCGATAGCTACCTGAAAGCAATTGAAAGAGCCAAAGAAGAAGGTGCCAGATTCCTGGTGGAAGGCCGTCGTTTAGAAGGCGAAACCTATACCTCTGGATGTTACGTAACACCCTGCGTGGCCGAAGTCCAAAACCACTACAAGATCGTGCAGGAAGAGACCTTTGCACCAATTCTTTACCTGATCAAATACAAAACCCTTGATGAAGCGATTGCTTTACAGAATGCAGTACCGCAAGGTTTATCATCTGCGATCATGACCTTA
The DNA here is from genome assembly GCF_059278965.1 of Pedobacter sp. NEAU-ZC8. Classification (NCBI taxonomy): domain Bacteria; kingdom Pseudomonadati; phylum Bacteroidota; class Sphingobacteriia; order Sphingobacteriales; family Sphingobacteriaceae; genus Pedobacter; species Pedobacter sp. NEAU-ZC8. Next base: position 38,582 of record NZ_JCAJXC010000022.1, on the reverse strand, counting down.
AACCTACGTGAAGCCGAGCAGTTCTTATCTGCCGTTGGATCCGACTGCGGGATTGCCAATGTAAACATCGGCACTTCAGGAGCAGAAATCGGTGGTGCTTTCGGAGGAGAGAAAGAAACTGGTGGTGGGCGTGAGAGCGGCTCCGACGCCTGGAAAGGTTATATGCGCCGGCAAACGAATACCATCAATTACTCGAACACCTTGCCACTGGCTCAAGGGATCAAGTTTAACATTTAGCCTATTTTTGACGATCTAGATAGTTTTTCAGGTCTGTTATGCTTTTCAGCTTAAAGGCCAGCGCATCCTTCCGCCGCATCATCAACGCATAGGTGTTATTAAAACCCATTGGCTTCAGCCAGGTTAAACCGTAACGCGCTTCGAACTGTGTCTGTACATAGCTAAAGACCTCTTCGGGGCTCGATATCATGCTTTGCACCACCGCAGCAGACGGCTGCAGGATCACCAGAAAACCAGTTCCTGTATATTCAGGATAAAGGTCAATCTGATGATTCGTAAGCGCGTCGAAGCAAATCTTAGTGCCCCCTAAACCGGTCTTCGTTTCTACGCGAAGGTCAGTATTGCCCTCTATTAACATCCTGTAGATCTCGGTCAGGATATACTGCTCACCGAAGATCTTACAGCCAATGCGTATGGTTGCCTTATTCCCGTTTGTCGGTGGTTGATAAAGGTTCTGGCTGACTAGAAATTCTTTAGCCACGCCTGCCGGACTGCGTTTTAAGATATCCGTCTGGTAGTTCATCGCCGTCATCGCAGAATCAGTGATCTTTCCGGCAATCAGATTAAGTGCCACCGCCAACTCCGGATAGCGCTTGAGTAGATCAGAGCGCACCAGTGGAGCTGCATAATACGGCGGAAAAATGGTCTGATCATCCTGCAAGGTAATCAGGTCGTAAGCCTTCAACCGCCCATCGGTACTATAACCGCCGATAACATCCAGCTTATTTTCATAAAGTGCCTCATACATCACCGCATCATTAATGACAACTGAAGATATATTCAAATTATAGCGGGATTTCAGGCCCAGATATCCATCCAGTCTACCCATAAATTCCGGTTCAAATCCGGCCAGTAGACTTGTACGTGTAACCGGAGCAAGTTGAAAGCAGGCCATTAACAGCAAAATAAGGGGAAGCATCAAACTCCACTTACGTATACCTGCGGGTTTTCGTTGCTGTATCCTGCCAAGCAGGAAATCGAATAATATCGCCAGCAGCGCAGCAGGTATCGCTCCCGCTAAGATCATGTTTGTATTATTCAGGGCAATACCGCCAAAGATGAATTCACCTAATCCACCTCCGGCAATATAGGCCGCAAGTGTAGCAACCCCCACGTTAATCACAGTTGCCGTACGTACGCCAGCAAGAATCACCGGCATGGCGAGCGGAATTTCAACTTTAAACAGGATTTGCTTGTCGGTCATTCCCATCCCCTTTGCGGCATCCCGGACTGCCTCGTCTATTCCGGCGATGCCGGTATAGGTATTCCTGATGATGGGCAGTAAAGCATACAAGAACAAGACAACGATCGCAGGCAAGGTACCAATGCCAAACAATGGGATCATAAAACCCAGGAGTGCCACACTTGGAATGGTTTGCATCACAGAAGTCATCCCCAGTACCGGAGCGGCAAGGTTTCTCTTCCTGGCAATTAGGATTGCTATTGGAAAACCAATGATCACCGCCAGAAGCAAGGAGGTACAGGTCAGGCCAATATGTGTTATGGTCTGATCGAGAATTTTCTCCCACTGTAAGGTCAGGAACTGCCAGAGACTTTGTTGTTCGTTCATGTTAGTTTTCCTTAAGCTGCTTTATTGCCTTAAAGATGTCCTGTAGCGTGATTGTTTTCGCTTCATTCCCCATCTGAACAGTTGCCGATTGAACATCCCCGGCAGTTAAGCTTTGCATCAGGGTCCACAAACTATCGGTCGGCCCGGGCTTTCCAGCTCCCGAAGCTCCTTCATACCCTGGCCCTTCTCCGGCAGCAGGGACTAAGCTGCCCCAAATATCTTTAACCCGGAGTGCTTTCATTTCCAAAGGAAGCCGCTCGATACCGAAGAAATCACGTACAAAATCATTTGCGGGTTTAAAGAGCAATTCAGCAGGTCTTCCAATTTGCTGAATTTGTCCTCGATCCAACAGGCAAATCCTGTCTCCAAGTTCAAAAGCCTCTTCGATGTCGTGTGTAACCATGATAATAGTTTTCTGATTCAGTTCATCCAGACCAATAAACTCCTTTCTGATACGCGTTCTGGTCACTGGATCGAGCGATCCGAAAGGTTCATCCATCAACAGAATTGGCGGATTAGAGGCCAATGCTCGTGCGAGTCCTACGCGTTGTTGTTGTCCACCACTGAGTTCAGCAGGGTACCGCTGCGCATGACCGTCCGGATCAAGATGTAACTTCAGCATCAACTCCCTCGTCCTGGCCTTGATTCGAGTTTTTTCCCAGCCTAGTAATTGCGGCACAATGCCGATATTCTCAGCAACTGTATAATGTGGAAATAGTCCATTATTCTGCAGCACGTAGCCGATAGACCTGCGGAGCTCTTCTGCCGGCAATGCTAAGGCGTTTTGTGCATTGATAAAGATCTCGCCACTAGAAGGTTCTACCAGACGGTTGATCATTCTCAAGGTTGTCGTCTTACCCGAGCCACTGGTCCCAAGCAAGATCAAGGTCTCTCCTTTTTTAACTTCAAAGGATATTTTCTGCACGGCAGCAGTTTGCTGGAAGTATTTGCTTAAACCTTTTACAACGATCATTTTAAGTAAGTTGTTGATGTGCCAGTATCCTTCTAAAGATACTAAACTATGGCTTTATATGATCGGCTGTCATCTGTTCGATAATTAGCAGCTTACTTCCTTGTAATAAAATCACTCAGGTAACTGCACTCCCCTGCAGCAATCTTATAGAAAGGTGTTTTGCTGTATTTCGATTCTAACTCTTTGAAATAGGCGTTGCCGTAGTATGCCGCACTAAAATTTTTATAGCGCATATTATTGATATCCCATTGGGAAAAAGCATTGATCTGTGCATTCACAATGACCTCCTTTTGCTCACATTTGGCGAGCATGAAGGTGCATTTTGCCTTAAAATCAGGATCCTTACTTAAGGTTCTTGCTTTCAGGTACCAGCGCTTTGCCGTTTCGGCTATCTTGAAATCCGCATCGTAAGCGTGTTTTAATGGGGCGGTATTATCATAAGATGACCAGTTATAACTGATCAAATACCAGCTGTTGCCAAAATAGCCTGTCTGGTAAACAGCATTTGCCATTTTGTAATAATGCAACGCAGCGTTCTTCTTATCGCTGACCGTTAGATGCTGCAGCCGTAGCATTTCCGCAGCATAAGTCTTTTTAGTAAAAGCGCTCTTTTCGGAAATATACTTTTTCGGATAGTCGTTTATAGTTTCGGCAAAAGGGTTTGCGTAAAGCTTTGGGTTTGAAGCATCACTGTACCAGTTTTCCGGTGTGAAGAACTTGTAGCCTGCCGGGAGCTTTGCAAACATTTGAATTGCTTTATTATATTGATGCGTTCGCAGATAAGTCGTCCCGAAAAGCTCATAAAAGTCATCATCACTAAACCAGACCAGCGATCTCGCCAGATAGTCCGTTATCTCATTTCCAGCTGCTTTGTTTTTATACTTAAGCAAATCCTGCATGCTCTTCGGACTCATATATTGTTGTAGAAAGGCAGTGGCCTGATAACTCCCGGGATCACCTTTACTCATCGCCAGCGCAGCCTTGGCAGTGTCCCCTAACTTTAAATACGCAGGTGCCAGAATCTGCTGATAAAAGTTCCGGGCTGTTCTGCTAAACCGGTTTTCCGCTGTGCCCGAGCCATTAGCAAATTGCCGGCCGGCCTCTACGCTGTTTTCCGCAGAACGCTTTTCCTCCAGCCACTTCAACGTGGGTAGCAGCGCAGTTTCATTGAGTACACCTCCCTTTTTAAGGCTGTTAGCGCTAATTAATAAGGTCGTGACCCGGTATTGATCGCGTAGCTTTTCATTCAGCTGATCTGGTTTTAAAGCCCTTAAATAGTCCATCGCCAATGAATCTTTATGCTCCATCCAGGAAAGATAGGCCGCTGTTAGGGTCCCCAGCTCGGGTTGAGGATACTTCCGCTCTGCCGCTAATTTTAAAGCGAAGTTTCTGATCTCATTAAGCTGCTTTAGGTTAGCTGCTTTGACACTATCCTTGTAATTGGTGTTGTCGCTGTCTGCGAAATAGTAATTATAGGAAACCTTGGCAATATCGCTCGTCTCGATCAACGCTTGTTCCAATTTATTTACCTCCCTAACCAATAAAACTCCATTCAAAGCACTTTTTGGCTCATATTGGTACACCTGATGTAAACTCTCCAGGTTGAATTCTGGATTTCCAAAACCATTGATCGCCCAGATATTAGCCTTCTCTTCGGCCGTCGTGGCATACTCTAGTGCAGCCCTCAGCGGAGCACTGTTATAGTAATAGTTTTTATAGGCTTGTATTCTTCTTTCCGGATTGCTGGCGAAAACCTTCGAAAAAAGAAAAGCAGACTGCCCGGGGTTTCCAAGCCTGCGAATCGAACCAGCATAAAGCGCCAGCGCCCATCCTTTTACCGCAGTTTTAGATTTATTGTTCATGATGAACCGCTCATATACCGCTTTGCTGTCCTCGTGCATGCCTGCATAATGGAACATCCTTTCTGCCTGATAGGCATAGCGCAACTTCAGGAACTTATCGCGTGTTGATTTGGTCAACGCTAAGGCCTCCTTCGCTAAAACAGACATGCCCAAACTATCTCTCGGTTCCGGATCCCATGGATCAAACGCGACATCAGCATAGGGCTCGCAGCGTTTGGCAAAGCGGAAATATTTTAAAGCTTTTTTGTGTTTCGATAGGCCCTGCACAAAGCTGTTCTTCTGTAAACTGTCAGGCAATGCTGCAATATTTCCATTGTATGTGGCCAGTCTTGAACTTGTCACACTATCCGCCTGATACATGATCTGATATACGTCAGTTGCTGCAACATGCAGGTAGTGCCCCCATTCCCTGCTGTTGATCTCCGATTCACTTTCAACATCTTGCTCACTATTCAAATAAGCCATTTGGTTATAAGCGAAGGGCATGTATTCATCGCCCTGCACGTTATTATGAAAATACGACACATAATAATCATAAGGATCTACTTCTCCACCGCAAGCAATATCGACAGCAATTTCAGCGAAAAAAGTAAATAGGAAAACGCTAAAAATTAGCAATGATTTTTTGATAGTCTTCATCAGTATAATGTTTTAAAAGGTTGGCATCTAAGTGATAGAATGCCAGAGTTCTTTCTTCCGGTTTTAAATTACTTGATAAGAACCGGGCGGATTGTTGTAAATCTGCACTGGAAATTTCCTCCCAACGAACGACATCGCCACGTTTCAACCCGGCAGCAGGATAGTCGATTAGCAAATCGTATAAAATGGAATTGCCCCTTTGCCGGAACAAGTGTTTGTCTTCAATTTGCGTTTTGCTGATTCGCTTGGATATACCTGCATATTCGCGGTTTCTAAAAACAACAGCCCAGTCAAAAATAGGTAGTGCCACATCCAGTTTTAAAGGATAATTTTGAAGATAATCCTGCAAGTAAAGATCCATTTCTTGCTGGTCAAGAATGGAGTTCTGCTCGCCGTATTTCCGGAGATTACCCATGTTATAGCACATCAGCATGGCTTTTTCTACGGGCGGAATGCCACTTGAGCTAATATTTTTCACCTGATGCAGGCGGAGCGTAACGGAAAGCGATTTGCCATGTAACAGCGGATGTGCCTTTAATTGTTGAAGGAAGTCGAAGTAGCTATCCCGGGTTGTTTTGGTCCAGTCGCAATCAATCTGGAGCTCTTTGAAACTTTGCTTCCCTCCTTGTTTAACTTTAGCCGCTACGAAGGTCGCTATCCTTCCTGCCAGTGCAGCACGCTGTGTAGCATCAAGTTTATGGAAAACCTGATTTACGATAAACACCACTGGTATAACCTCAACGCCATGTGGTAGCGGATCAGAAAATTTGATTGGAGAAACTGGAGTAGCCTGCTGCAAATCCGGATTGTAGTCTACATCCATGATGCGCAGGTAAAGCGACTTCGATTTAAACCGCTCCAGATAACTGCTCTCCACCGCGTTATTCTGATAATTGGTTTTCCAGAAATAAAAAGTTGGATGGACGACCGGCTTCTGTTTGCACCCGAACAGGAAACATACAAAAATTAGCAAGGCCCTTATGTTGTGCATATAGATTTTGATCGAATAAAAGTAGGATTAATCCTGCTTAATGCCATCGGAAAACCTGATAAACACCGAAAGCGCCTGATCATGATGCATGACCAGGCGCTTTCTATCATTAACGAATAGCTTCTATTTTCTTAAGGCATCTTTTAAAACAGCTGCAGCTTGTTTGATCGATGATTGTACTGCTGGTATATGGGCCAGTGGATTCAAGGCCAGCATCAAAGTCCCGAAGAGCAAGACTATAGCGGTTTATCACCAATATTCCAGGCCTAGCAACTTCTTTCCTAAGGGCGACAGTTCAGCTACAGGATAGTTTAGTTCCCGACGTGCCGGATCGCCGGGGAATGCATAACCTTCAGGAGCGAGACGTGCTTGCCAGGAATTTATCCGCCATTGACGCATAGCTTCATTATCTTCATCAGCGGGCATCATCGAGATGTATTGTGCAACACGCACTTTATCGACGCTGTTATTGGCTCTGATGCCATGTGGCTGTGTACTGTTGAATATCAGCAGATCGCCAGCTTCTAATTTTACTTTTGTGGGTGTAAAACCGCTGATATCTGGTTTGAAGCGATCGCGATCAGCCGGTTGGCTAAGCTTCCAGGTATCATAAGTGCGGAACAATTCCGGGATACACTGGAACCCACCCATGTGCTCATCCATCTGATCGGCCAGCGCCAACACGCCCTGTACATTTTGTGGTTTGGTTTCCGGGTCATAATCCCAGTGAATGAAACCCTTATACTCATGTCCCGGCCGGATCGGAAAGTTAAGGTTAGCCCGGTCTATGGTTACCCAAAGCTTCTCTGTACCCCATATATCTGTAAAAGCATCATGGATGCGTTTATTCTGGCGATTGTCCCACAGCAGCTGATTGTTGTAAACTTCTACCATTCCGGTATTATTCAATTCGGTCATTTGCATTTTCGCTGAGGGTATGCGGTACCAGCTTTCAGGATCATTAGGATCCTTATCCTCATAATGCCATAGAAAGTCAGCCGTCCTTTGCGCCTGTTCCCTGGGAATGGCTTGTTTGATTACCACATAGCCGTTTTCGATCCAGAATTTCCAGTCATCCTCAGATAAAACCTTTAAGGGCCTGCCATTACTCCGGTCATTTAATTTGATCTTACTGCTGGTTGCTGTAGAAGGGTTCCCAGGAATTTCCTTGTGCGCCGTATTCACTCCAGCGCCGGGCATCATTGTTTCTCTTTCCATAATTGCTTAATGTTAGTTGACCATACAAAAATGCTGCAGCGTGCTCCACTTGCTTTTCTCTATAATGGCAAGTTTTTGCTCTGGGTTGACCGTTATTAAAATACTGCTATCTTTAAATGTATTAGAGCAAGCAACCGTGCAAATTCAAAAAGAGCAGGTTATTATAGATCCCGGACAATCCTTTAAGCTTTTTTCACCAAGCTTAAGGGAGTATTTCTATTGGCATTACCATCCAGAGGTCGAGCTTATCTTCATTGAAGGCCTGACCGGTATTCGCCATGTGGGACAGCATGTATCAAGTTTCATGGACAGTGACCTTGTACTGATTGGACCCAATATCCCGCACTTGAATTTCGATTACGGCTTAACTTCCGAATACCGGCAAATCGTAGTGCAAATGAAGGAAAGTTTCCCGGGCGATGTGCTTCATGCTACAGCTGAACTTGCCTCTATTGAACAGCTTTTTAAAAGAGCCAGATATGGTATCGTATTTAAAGGTGGTGTTAAAGCCGCAGCCGGGCAGATGTTGAAAGCAATGGAGGCTCTGAACCGCTTTGATCGGCTACTTAAGCTGCTCGAGATATTTCAGCTTTTGGCACTCAGCGATGAGTGTGAACTACTAAATGATCAGGATACGAGTATCAGTCTTTATTTAAAAGATAAGGTTCGGATGGGTACGATCTATGGCTATATTCATAGTAATTATCATGAACATGTCGATGTAAACGAGGTTGCAGCGCGTGTTGGTTTAAGCACCTCCGCTTTCTGCCGTTACTTCAAGCGACAAACGAAGATGACCTTCACAGACTTCGTCAATCAGTACAGGATTAATCAGGCGAAAACCATGTTACTTAAGGATGTTACGGTAACAGAAGCATGTTATGATGTCGGGTTTCAAAGCCTGTCCTATTTCAATAAGCTCTTTAACAAATTAGAAGGACTAGGGCCAATGGAATTCAAAAAAAGGTTTTCTAAAAATTAATACCTGTTTATTGTTGTGATACCCACCACTTGCCGGTCTTAGTAACACCAGGAATGGTTTTCTGACCCATAAGCGGCGTAATGATCGTTACATTTGACTTTTCAGCAAGGTTCGATACCATTTCTATAGATTCCTTCCATGGATGTAGCGCAAGATCGAACGCTGCCAGGTGAATCGGGAACAGCGATTTGGCTTTAACATCAGACACAACCTGAATTACCTGCTCCGGAAACAGATGTGTATTTGGCCAGCCATTATTCCAGGCATCAATCTCTACAAAAGCGATATCAAAGGGGCCATATTTCTCGCCGACCTGTTTAAAATGTGCACTGTATCCGGTGTCACCGCTCCAAAAAAGCTTCGACTTTTTCCCGCTGATGACGTACGAAGCCCAGAGCGTTTTGTTTCTGTCCTTATTACTCCGGCCCGAATAATGAACACCCGGTGTTGCCGTGATTTTAATACTTTTAAAATCAAAGCTTTGATGCCAGGCAAGTTCAGTGATGCGGTTGGGCGGAACACCCCAGCCTTTTAGCCGGGCGCCAACGCCCAAGGGCACCACAAACCGTGTCTCTGTAGCTGCAAAATGCTTAATCGTGTTCGCTTCCAGGTGATCATAATGATCATGTGTAATCAACAGCACATCGATTGATGGAAGCTCCTTCCGCTCAACTGGAGCAGCCGAAAAACGCTCTGTGATTCCAGGAAGCGGACCTGCATTATCAAGAACAGGATCTATCAGGATCCGGTATCCATCCAGTTCCATCAAGGCTGTAGAATGTCCAAACCAGTACATGGCCAGATCCAGGGGTGTTTTAGAGAAATCCGATTGGTTAAGCTTAACCTTTGGCAGCTCATTTTGCGGTGCATAGGGCGATTTAGTGAAAAACCTTAGAAAGCCCGGATCGCCTCCTGTAGTTTTATCTTTTGCGGAGATGATGCTTTCAGGACTCACAAACTCATCAAGCGTGGGATCATAGTAGGAAAGTCCTCCAAATTTCTCAATACTTTCTTCATGCGAGTAACGCTCGCCTATTTGTTCATTTACCCGTATGACCGCTGCTATTATTAAAATAAGGAGAATGAGGAAAAAACCTCCGACTAACTTTTTCGTTTTAGAGCTCATCTAAGTTTCATTTAGCTTCAAATATAAGCCTACCCGCAATAGGTTCCCAGGACTTTAATTATCTGATACAAAGTTGATGATAACTAAAGCATTGGGACTTACTTAAACCAAGGGATAATTGTGAGTTTCAAAGATGAACAATAAATACCAGAGGCTTATTCAAGGTAAATGTGGTGGGGTTGCGCCACTTGTGAAAAGTGTAGGATCAACTTTACTTACATCCCCATGATACACCCAGGAAGTATGACCAACATAAGTCTTAAAAGCTTTGTTAACTTCTGCAAGATCTAGCTTTTTGACTTCATCCATTAAATCGATAGAGCGTCTCCAATTGTTATGCAACACTTCATCAGAAGCTAGTGAAGCTGCTTGGGCAGCGTTTGTTTCCTGCTGGTAAAAAAACCTGGTTAAATAAGTGGTTTTCATGTTTTTCAACTCTTCCGCTGTAAATCCGTCCTTCTTTATTTTGCTCATCATGGTATTATATACAGTGATGTACTTATTAGGATCTGTTGTTGACACAGCAATGCGGGACGAGGACGTAGCATCACCATTAAACCAGGACTGAGGTGCATAGGACAGGCCATTGTTGGTTCGGATTTCAAGAAAGTGCTTTTGACTGAAGATCCGCATCGCCACACTGAAAGCGGTAAATTCCTTTGTACCCGGCTGAGGTCCTCCAGTAATCCCTTCTATGTAGTTTGTTGACAGCATTTTGGGCATAGCACTGAAGTTATTCTGAGTACCACTATAGGATGACTTCTTGAATACAAAAGGCTGCCCTACTTTCATTCTGGTTAACAAAGATTTTATCTTTGATACGATCAGTGCTTTGTCGAGGTCTCCCACTACGATGATTAGCAATCTGGATTTGGTTAAAATAGATTGGTAGTATGCTTTAGTTTCAGTCGCTGTCAATGTTTTAACAATTTCCGGCGTACCATCCGGATTTCTTGCATACGCTTTCCCAGCGAAGGCAACTTTCTCTGCATATAGATTTATGGCTTCGTCAGGTTCAGACTGCCGGGCATTTAGTACGTTAATGGCGTCTTGTTTAATCCGATTGAACTCTTTAGGATCGAACCGAGGCTTCGTAAGGGCTTCCGCATAAAGTGGCCATGCCGTCTCGAAATCTCCCTTTATGCAATTAAGGGTGTAGGTGGAGTAATTTTTACCGGTAAAACCGTTTATATATGCACTCACTTCATCAAGTTTGTTTTTGAACGTGTTTTTATCATGAACGATTGTACCACATTCCGTTAAGGCGGTCATGGCCAGGGATTCAATACCCGCCTTGTTGTCGGGATAGTTTTGCACCCCTCCCTTGATGATGGTTCGGATTTCAACAATCTCATTGCCACTCGGTTGTACAATTACCTTTACACCATCTACGATGGTTTCATATGGTTTTTGCTGCGCCTTTGCGAAACTAAGCGCAGCAGCAAAAGCAAGAGTTACTAAAATAAAAGTCTTCATGATAAACTATTTAGACGTAAAGAATGCGTTCACATTAGCTTGTTTGTTGAGGGCGGGTTGCAGAATGATTCCGGCAACCATAGCCTTGCCCTTGATATAAGCATTTAAATATTTATCAATATCTGCCCGGGTCACTTTCTGGTAGTTACCAATCAGATCAGTATTATAATCTAAAGAAGTGCTGCACCAATGGTAGCTCAATTGACTCGGAAGGGAAGAAGGTTTTTCCATTTCTCGAATCTTGGTCTTCACTAAAGTGGCTTTTGCAGTCGCCAGTTGTTGATCTGTATAATAGTCATTGGCCGTAAACCTGGTAACTTGCTGCTGGATGGCGTCATAACATTCCTTCAACTTAGTGGGATTGGGAACTACAACCAGCTCTATTGGACCGGTATAATAATTTGTCACATAATAGAGAGATGCCGAAGTTGCCAGTCCTTTATCAACGAGGGTCTGTTTAAATTCGGAGGAATTCATTTCCAGCATTGTTGAAAACACATCTGCGGCAATCGTGGAAGCCGAATCGGTATGATAGGCAGGACCTTGCCATGAATACATGATGAACGGGGTTTCCGCAATTGGAGACTCCTTAACAAAAAAAATGCTTTTATCAAGTGCTTTAAATGGAGGTATTGGATATTTAGTATGGGGATCAAAACCACTGTCTTTCCAATCACCAAAAATGGATTCCGCCATTTTAAAAGCGTCTTCATGTTTTACGTCGCCACAGATGGTCAGTAAACTATTATTTGGGTAATAATACTTGTCTTTGATGATCATCATTTTCTCCGGAGTCGCAGTATTGATTACCTCGTGATCACCAATCGGATTCTTCCGTGTCAGCAAGTCTCCCCAGAGGTATTTCTGGGAGTCAAACCAGAGGATAAATCTAGGATCACTTTCCGCGCGCTGAAATTCGCCGTCCACCACCGGACGTTCCTTTTTCATATCCTCTTCCCGGTAGATCGGGAAACGAATTGCGGAATTCATAAATTTAAGCCCTGCGTCCAAACTGTCCTTGTCGAACGTGAAAAAATAATTTACCCGCTCTATATCCGTTGTGCCATTCCATACCGCGCCTAACTCCTGCGTACGTTTAAGAAACTTTTCCTGGTTTGGATAGTCTTTATTTGCTTTGAAGAACATGTGTTCGAACAGATGAGAAAGCCCGCTAAATTCCGGACCTTCTGTGTAAGCACCATTTTTAACGGCTATTTCGATGGTTGCCAAGGGAACTTTACTATTCTCAATAACCACGACCTCCAGCCCATTTAAAAGTTTTTTGTGAAAGTATCCCTCAGGGAGCCTGGGCTGGGCGAATGCCCTAGTAGGGACCAGTAATCCAAGTATTATTAGGCCGCATAAAGCAACGGATATACAATGTTTCATATCTGATTTATTTTTGAAGTGTTACGTCAAAAAATCGCCTGGACTTGGAAATCCAGCATGGGATGATATAAACAGCTTATAAGAACTTATCTAGTCAATTTAAGAAAATTTACTCTTGTAACAACTAAATACAAAATTAATTTACTGAAAATCAGCGGATAACAAGGCTTCGACGTACGTCGTCGATTTGCAAGATCTAGCCCTCTGGGGGCTGATAATTTCACAGGTAACGCATAGCTCTCCCCTATCCGGGTTGCATCTTTTGACTGTTACTACATCGTTAACAGCAAAGACCAGGTACGAAGGCGATTAGTTATCTAATATGGAAGAAAAAGCTTGATTTTTGAAAATATGGTTGGTTACAAACTCAGCACCATATCTTGTATAATGATTATGATCGTACATATAAGGAACATTGTCCTTATTTAGTTTGTCGGTATTCACTTCGAAAATATCAATATAATAGGACCCTAAGGATTTTTTTAGTACCTGATTTACTTTGTGGGACTCCTGATCAATAAATTTCTTATCAAAAGATGTTTTATATTCAATTTCCCTTGCTGCAATTGAAGCATAGGAGGTGATATATGTCTCGCTTTGCCCCAGTATGAGTACAGGTATATTGAAGCTTTCAACATATTTTATGGTCGTCATAATGTTTGGAACTAGTTCTTCCTTACGGTCAGCATTAATCCAATTAGCACTAATGATGACTGCGTCAATTTTATTCTTGTTCTTAGGTATAAAATCAGCGTACATATAATCGACGGCTTCACTACAACCTTGATTACCATTCTTGTTCAAAATAGGCATACATCCTACAAATGAAGCTTGAATTAAGTTAGTGGAATCCCGTAGAAACCGCTCTCTAAATGATTGCGATACATGGGCTGAGTGACTATCACCTATGAGTATCACATTCCTCATGCCATCCACGAGTCCAAAACACAACTTGCTATCAAAGTCAGGTTTCTCACCCATTTCAAAGTTTACTGCACATTCTCTGGTCAACAGCTTATCTACTTCAACTTTATGACTTTCTTTATAGTTGGCGACACGTAAAGTTTCTTTTTCAAATAGCCTATCATTAAAGTCCAACTTGTTGACGATAATAAGGACAGCTGCTGCCCCGAGGGTTGGTATTATAATCTTGAAAACATTAGAAAAATCATATTTCTCAATCAGATTATAGGAGGCGTACCCAAGTGTAATTGATCCTAATATTAATATTAGCTGAGCATATTCGATAGAATAAAGCGCAAAATAACCTGCAAACACATATAAAGGCCAGTGCCATAAATATATGGAGTAGGATGTTTTTCCTATAAATTGGACAAATCCAGATTTTAAAACCGAGAATGAGTTCTGGTTACACAGAATTATAGCGAAAGTGGCAATAGTTGGAATTAATGTATACCAGCCCGGCCATTGCATGTCCTCTCTTAAAATAACTATGCTCAAAATAAGGGTAAGATACCCGATTATAGCGATAGTAGATTTAAACCTGAATTTTATTTTATCCTCGCAAAGAAAAGCAATACCGCCAAGCAACATCTCCCATGCTCTTGTATGTAAAAAATAAAAAGATATTGAAGGGTCTTGATCACTGAGATATACAGAATACGCGAATGATAAAACTGAAGCAGAAACAAATAAAAGCAAAAACTTATTTCTGTCATTTCTAAAGTACCTGTTTATTAAAACTAGTGCTATAGGCAAAATCAAATAAAACTGCCATTCTACAGATAATGACCACGTATGGAGAAACATGTTATTATCGGAGGATAGCGCGAAATAATCAACTTTAGAATAAATGATGTTAGATATGAACACGAGACTTGATAGCGCATTTTTTGACAAATCCCTATAGTCAACAGGTAAAAATAAAAAGAAGGTCACAAAGGTCACGATTGTCACTAATGCCAACAGTGCAGGTATAATTCTTAATGCTCTACGTTTGTAAAAGTCAAGAATGCTGAAGCTGTTCTTTGACATTCCATTCAATACTATTCTTGACATTAGATATCCAGAAATCACGAAAAAGATGTCTACTCCTGCAAAGCCACCGTTTGTATAAGGCACCTTGAAATGGAATAACAGCACTCCAAGCACAGCTATTGCCCGGAGTGCATTTATATCGTAACGGAATGCTTTAGTAATTTGCGACATTTAGTTTCAACTTAGATTGGTACCAAATATATAGCATTCAATGGAAACCGTAAATAAATTTGCGTGGAAGTTGTGGAGTGTAAAATTATTTCTAAACGTTTTGAACCACAGACATTTCAAATGAAAGCATAAGCAAGATCGAAGGTTTAAGTATGGGCAACATTTGTCGAGCTAGGCAAGGTCCTTAGTGATATTGATTGACAAAAAAATGCAGAGCATGGTTAATATGGATTGGAATGTAACTCGAAATGTATCAATTAATTAACACCGCTCAGAAACCTCTATTTTCCTGAAGTATTCTGTCACCAATTATAATATAACTTGAGCCAATGCCAGTCCCTGGTTATGGATTGGCATTGGCCATTTCTTATTGATTCTAAAGCTGCAAATATTTCAGTAACTATTAAATTTAGAAACTTTTAATCATTATCAAGCTTTTTTTAGCCGGACACCTTATTTCAAAATTTTGAATGAAGATCTTGATAATGCTCATTTTTAGTTATAGTCTTAAAAAAGGAAGCTTTGCCACCTCTCACATTAATATAAGCCTCCTTCAATCAAGCATATTTATAGAATACCTACTTAGATATAATATATTTCTTTTGCATGTAAGTTTACCAAGACAATTAATATTATGATCTGATAAAATACCATCGATTATCGGGGTTCCATTGTGATAGCTTTGATTACATCTATCCAACAAAAGCTAACCAATATAAATCATGACCTACCCTGCCTTGAAAAACCGGATTTTCATGCTCTGTGTTCTTTCCGCAATTATTCCAAGCTGTAAAAAGGACCCAAGCACCGCAACCGTTGTTAAAGAACGGCCCGAAGTGGTTATCCCTTCCCGCTTTAACATTAATCCTACACTTGTAAGCCCCAACCCATCTAAGGAAGCAAATAATCTTTATCAGTTTTTAAAAGATAACTATGGTAAGAAAATTATCTCAGGGGTGATGACTTTAAACAGCTTTGACGAAACCGAATGGCTTAAAACCAATACTGGCAAGGAGCCGGCAATTGTAGGCCTTGATTTTATGCACAGCGGACGAAGTTACAATTGGTATGACGACAAAGCGCCAATTAGAGATGCTGTCGCCTATTGGAAGAAAAACGGAATCCCGGTATTTGTCTGGCATTGGCGGGATCCCTCAAGAGTTACGGAAGAATTTTATACTAAATCAACGACCTTCGATGTAAGGTAAAATCAATGACCCTGAATCAGCAGAATACAAAGCAATGCTCAATGATATCGATTACGTTGCGGGCATGTTGAAGGAACTACAGCACCAAAATGTGCCGGTAATCTGGCGACCATTACATGAAGCGGCGGGCGGATGGTTCTGGTGGGGTGCGAAAGGCTGAGAGGCCTGCAAAAAACTTTATCAGGTCATGTACGACCGTATGGTGAACTCCCACAAATTAAATAACCTGATCTGGGTTTGGACCCGTGAGACTAATGATGATGCTTGGTATCCAGGTGATCAGTATGTAGACATCGTTGGCCGTGACGTTTATAAAGAAGGTGATCATACCTCACAACAAACAGAATTTAACACCATGAACACACTTTATGGTACTAAAAAGATGGTGACCTTAAGTGAAGTTGGATCAATTCCTGATGTAGACAATCTTAAGAAGGATGCAACGGCATGGTCATGGTTTATGCCATGGTATGGCGACTACACACGTACAAGCAAGCACAATTCACTGGATCTTTGGAAGAAGATGTTTGCAAGTGATTATGTCATTACGCTGGATGAAATGCCATCTTTGAAAAACTAATAAGCAGAAACTAAAATACCATGACTAACACACTTTAATTTTCTGCAATATTCTTGATTCTAGCCGGATCTGTGTTTGCACAGAAGCTGCCAATGCTTGGTATATATGTAAAAAACTCCCAGGCTAAAAGGATACTGATCCTCGGTTGCGAGTTATCTGACTTCTCATGTACTCATTGAAATAGCTCTTCCTAATCACGTTGTTTGGATTCCTACTTTGACCTGTAAGGAAACCTTCGTATTAATGGGACCCAGAGGTTAGGCGGTACTAAAGATCTGTCTCAAAAGGAAGCTTTCTACGAGAAAACCTATGTTTTAAACCCTTACGTGCAAACAATAAAAAATGTCTTTTCGGGTTTTAACTACAATTAGCTTGTCTGTTCGCTTATGGAAAACGGTGAAAGTAAAAATGTTTTTAAAGTTTACGACAAGATTGCCACTTGGTTTTCTAACAATAGGGATGTTGGACTAATTGAAAGGAACTACCTAGACAATTTAATAGAGTTTCTCCCTGATAGGGGCAGTGTTTTAGATCTGGGCTGCGGTGCAGGCAAGCCAATCCTGGAATACCTTCTTAGTAAAAATCTCAAAGTCACCGGAGTCGATGCAAGCAGTGAAATGCTTAAAATCGCTAAATTTAACTTTCCTCAAGTAGAGTTTATTCTACAGGATATGTGCCTTCTTAATCTAAATAAAAGGTTCAATGCAATTATTGCATGGCATAGCTTTTTCCATTTGGCGACTACTGAACAACCAGCAATGTTTAAAATTTTTGAAGAACACCTTCGTCGTGACGGAATTTTGCTTTTTACCTCAGGAACTAAGAATGAAGAAGCATGGGGGATGAACGGCGGAGAAAACCTATTTCATGCATCTTTGGATCAGATGGATTATGAGGATTTGTTGAGTAAACACAATTTTAAAGTTCTTGAGCACGTTGTGAGAGATCCTGATTGTGGTTATGCTACAATTTGGATGGCACAATATTTACCGGCTCCAGTTTAGCCGATTGGTCAAGTTCGTTTTGAGATTTGATTTGTACTGCCTGGAAAGTGAATTCAAACTCATTATTCTATCCAGATAACCCCAATGCTGTAAGTTCTAGCTTTACCACTAATTAGCACCCGATCGCCCTTCGCTTCACAAACCAACTGCCCAAGCCGTTCGGAAACTTGTAAAGCATTCAGCTTGGATTTATGTAGACGTTCTGCCCAGAAAGGGACCAGCGAACAATGGGCCGAACCTGTTACTGGATCTTCCAGAATTGATGCCTGAGGAGTGAAAAACCTCGAAACGAAATCACAGTGCTCACCAGGTGCAGTTACGACCACACCTCCCGGATCAAGATTGATCTGGTCAAACAGCATCCGGTCAATCTTAATATCCCTGATCTCTGATTCGGCCTCATACACCAGAATGAAATCTCTGGATTTTAATACCTCCTTCGGTTTAATGTTTAAGGATTTCATGATGCTTTCTGGCAAGCTAGCCGGTACGGGCATTCTTGAAGGGAAATCCATCGTATAGCAATCATCTTCAATCCTGACTTTCAGATCTCCACTCAGGGTCTCGAACGTCAGCTCCTCAGCCTTATGGTCCAGGATAGTTTTTAAACAATGTGCAGTTGCAAGGGTAGCGTGTCCGCAAAGATCCATTTCAATTTCCGGGGTAAACCAGCGTAGATGGATTTTATCACCCCGATCTACAAAAAAGGCCGTTTCCGCTACTGCATTTTCTTTGGCGATCTTCAGCAGAAGATCATCAGAAAGCCATGCTTCTAAAGGAACAACACAGGCCGGATTACCGCCAAATATATGGTCTGTAAAAGCATCAACTTGGTATAGCGCTAACTTCATTCGTGCAAAGTTATTTATATATGCATTTATTGTACCTTTTAGATGCAATATACAAGGCAGGTAGCAAATCGAGATTAATCAAGTGCCTTAGATTTAGATGCTTCGTCAATCATCCCCGCCATCGTACCGCTCCCCGGAAAGCCTGTAAACTTCTGTACGAGCGAACCCGCGCTATCATAAATGACATAGGACGGAATCGCCTCGAAGCCAAAATGATCCATCACGTATTCCCATTGTGCATCGGTCAGGTAATATTGCTCACCCCCTATCCCCTTAATTTTTTCTTCCCATAGTTTCCGAGGTGATGATCTATTGCTGAGATACACAAATGCAACATCCTTATCCTGGAAACTGGTCTTTGCAGTTCTGAATTGCTGCATGGCATCCAGGCAGGGTGCACACCATGTTGCCCAAAGGTCTACCAGAACAACCTTGTTCTTATGCTTGGCTACGATCGTCTCCATCACCTTTTCCGCTGGAACAGACGATATATCATGAACATTGGTCGGTGTTTTAAATTTATCCAATTCCTCAACCTGCAGGTTTTTCCGAAGCAGAATTTTTGCAATCTCTCCATTCTTCCAGTACCTGGCAATGTGCTCCTTTTGTTTCTTGCTAAGTGGTCGCACTTCTTCATTAAGCTGCCTTGCATACGCATTAGCTGCTAAAATATCGTAATATGGACCGTCCTTAAACCCAAGCAAATCTCCCAGAATATGCTTTGTATCTGCGATCCAGGATGCAATATCGCTTTCCTTAATTAATGGCAGTCCGATGGTTTCATTCTGAAGAATCTTCATCTGAAACTCCACTAATGAAAAACATTGCAGGTATTCCAGATCATTCAACTTCATGTCTTTTAAGAAGCGATAATAAGTTCTGTCGATCTTCTGAATAGTGGGCTGACCGCTTTCATCATTATTGATGTTGCGATAATTAAGCTTCATCTCACTTTCGTAATCAAAAACATGTCCACTATACATGAACAAACCGAAGTCCTTCGCCAAAATGCTTTTTAGCTCATTTGACAACAAGCTATCTTTCCTGACAATCTCTAGCCGCTCCCCCAAGACCATTTTAACATAGTTGAAAAAGTAATCCGTACTTTTTTCGTATAGCGGTTGCGCTGCCCGCTTCGGCCGGTACGCGATCATTTTATTGACCACATCAAAGCCTTGGGTGAGGTCATAGTGATTTCTATACGGATGAATCCCAACACTCTTAAGATCGCCGTTCGATTCATAGGCAATATCAATATTGGTAAGGCCAGCATGGCCTACTTTAACTAGAAAAGCCTTTTCCGGATTCAGACTTGTGTTTAAGCCAATCATGGCGCTATCTGTTTCAATATCAACATCAATTGAAAACTTCCCCGACTGATCAACGATAGCTTTATAACGAACATATTCCCCTGAAATCGGATGTGGAACGGTAATATTTACCGAGGTTTCATCCGAATCGGGGCCATCCGGCCGGATTATGGTTCCGGTAATCTTAGAAACGCCTGCTTTTATCCCCGGCGGATCTACCATCACAGCTGCAGGGGCAGCCTTTGATGAGAAGAAAAGAAAACTGAACAGGGCGAGAACATTTAGCTTTAGTAGTTGCGTCATATTTGGGGGTTCGGGTATGTTACTTCAATCGGCGACTTTTCAAAACGGCTTCCAATTCCTGCTTATCGTATTTTGAACCATTTATAAGTTTGTAAGCAAAGAATAACGGAATCAAGGTGACGAGTCCTAAGGTATCTTTCATCCAAGTCTTTTTGAATCATCTTCTTCCTGATTAATAAGGCTTAGACCATTTAAAGTCATGAATTCTTAAGATACGCAAAAAATTTAAATAGAAGGCATTAAGCATAGATTGCGGCAAGAAAACCGAAGGCTGTCTTTATAGCAGCACCAGCATACAAGTAAAACCAAATAGAATGCAAAGCTGAAACACATCAACCCCAGATCGAACGCACAGTTTGTGTGCGCTTGATCTGGGGTTGATGTGCGTTTGATGTGGGTCAGATCTGCGTTTGCTCCAAAGCTGTCCTATCCTTGTCCTATCCTAATATAGCTATACCTGTTTAGCTGTTAATACTAAACTGATTATACACCCACATCCGTATTTCCGATAATAACTATACAATCCTATAA
Organism: Pedobacter sp. NEAU-ZC8; assembly: GCF_059278965.1. Classification (NCBI taxonomy): domain Bacteria; kingdom Pseudomonadati; phylum Bacteroidota; class Sphingobacteriia; order Sphingobacteriales; family Sphingobacteriaceae; genus Pedobacter; species Pedobacter sp. NEAU-ZC8. Next base: position 18,163 of record NZ_JCAJXC010000022.1, on the reverse strand, counting down.
CTGGAGATTAACGACGAGCCAGCGTTGCAGTTGGGCGACTCGCAATAATGGTTTCATTTGCTGCAAACTGGTCCATGGTCAGGTTTCCAAGATCACACATCTCAATCGCGTGCTGATCGGTTTTACCTGAAATTTTAAGTGCTGATGCGCCTTTTACCGAGGTAAATAAAGACACCGTTTTAGCTTTAATATCCGCAGTGGCCTCGTCTTTCAACTTCACATTGAGGTTCAATAATTGGAAACAACCTTCAGTTCTAACCTTCGACTGGTTGTTCGCTTCAATTGCGGTCAGTTCTTTTACATAAACCACAATAGATAAAGGCCGGTCAGCGAAAGAGCTGATGCGCAACGTACCCCCTTGCTGTTGCACCAAGGCGTTTTTGGAATAGTACTTATCATATACTTTCACGCTTTCCTTGCTATCCTGAACCAGCAGCAGGTTTACGTTTCCACTAACAACGATCTTCTTAATTTCCTTAACCGAACTTAAGGTGGTAATGTAGTGGCTAGGCGCTCCTGCTTTTACTGCGGCAGTGTTGGCGATTAAAATTATTCCGGTGAATAGAGCGAACAAGGTTTTTACTGAAGTTTTCATGATTTTTATTCCTTAATGTTTGTAAATCAATTATTTATATCTTTTTATTTGTTTGGTAATAAGACGCCTCGACAAAAAAAACGTTTCAGCCTGCTTTGTCTAATTAGACCATGTCAGCCTGTATTTCGACGAAAGGCATATATATTTCGACCAACAGGTAAAAAAAATTTTAATTCCGTGATTTGATGTTTGATACAAAGTGAAAATCCTGTATGTTTAAAACTTTTATACGCGCACTCCCTTAGTTTTAAATTTATTTTCATCCCATGTTACGTGTAGATAGTTCCAAGCCATTCAAATTAGTGTACGCCTTGTGTAAACATGATTTTTTGGGCTATCTTGTTGAACCACACGTCGTTCAACTTAATCCGCAGGGCGATTTTTCCTTAACTTACCAGCGGATATTCAGTCATACTGCTGCAGAGTTTGAAAAACACCTCTCGGAAGCGGATATGAAAATCATTAAAACACTCGATGACATCGAGCAGGATTCCATCATTAAGAAATACTATAAAAAGCAGATCCGCCCCTTTGAATTCTTCAGTAAGGTATTCGACGATAAGTTCTACGATCATGTGCGCCCAAGGGTAGAAAAAAAGCTGGCAGACATCCTGAAAAATCCGGTGGTTGCAAAATCACTTTACCTGATGTCTAAAGATGGCTGGCCAGTTGGATCAAGGCTACAAATTGCCGCTGAGCCTGCTACAATCCTTTTTCACTTCAGAAGAAATCCTCAGGAAACCCGCTACTTCCCTACGATTAAATACGCCGGTATGCGCATCGACTTTATGTTTAAGGATGCACAGCTGATCAGCAATCAACCCGCATGGCTGCTCTTAGACCAGACCTTGTATTTCTTTGAGCCGGGTATGGAGGGTAAAAAGCTGCAGCCCTTTCTCAATAAACGCTACATCACCATCCCCAAAGCAACGGAGGAAACCTACTTTGAGAAATTCGTAGCACCGCTGATCGAAAAGTACCACGTATATGCAGAAGGTTTTGACATCAGAACGGAGAAAAATGATCCGGTACCGATCTTGAATGTTTCCTTCGTGGAAGACGGGATCTCGCAACTTCAGCTCTGCTTCCGCTATGGCAGCTACACCTTTGCCATGGGCGATGAACAAAAGGTAACGGTAAGAGTTTCAAAGGAAGCTGATGAATATATATTTAACCGTATCAAAAGACAAAGCGACTGGGAAAAGGGCAAATATGCAGAGCTGCTGAAAATGGGGCTCCGGAAAACAGGACCCGTATTTTATACCCTGGAACTGAACAATAAGGAGGATGCTGACCCTGCCTATGGCGTGCTCAACTGGACCAACGAACACATCAAGGAGCTGCAGGAACGTGGATTTGAAATCCAGCAATCTGCCGGGCCGAAGAAATTTCTTTTTGCCAGCAACCACATTGACTTCGAGATCAAAGAGGAAAATGACTGGTTTGACATCAATGCCATCGTTTACTTTGGATCTTTTGCCATACCATTCATTGCTTTAAAACAATATATTCTTCGCAAAAAAAGAGAGTTCCCACTGCCCGATGGATCCATCGCGATCATCCCAGATAAATGGTTCTCGCAATATGGAAGTCTCTTTAACTTCTCTGATTCCAGCAAAGCGCTGAAGCTGCATAAACATCATGTCGGACTGATCAATGATCTGTCTGAAGACAGCATTGTACATGTAACGCTTAACCGAAAGCTGCAAAAGCTGAATGATTTTGAAAACATCGAAGAGACGGAAATGCCGGTACACTTTAAAGGTCATTTGCGCAGCTATCAGAAAGCGGGTTATAACTGGTTTAGTTTTCTTCGGGAATACCACTTTGGTGGCTGCCTTGCCGATGATATGGGTCTTGGTAAAACCATCCAAACCTTGGCGATGCTGCAGAAAATTAAGGAGGAGGACCAGCATAATGACACCAGGAGTACCTCACTGATCATCATGCCAACCTCGCTGATCTACAACTGGCTCAATGAGGCGAAGAAATTTACGCCGCAGCTGAAGATCTTTGCACATACCGGTGGCGCCCGAAATAAGGATGTCTCACATTTTATTGATTACGACATCATCATCACGACATATGGCATCACCAGGATAGATGCGGAACTGCTGCAGCATTTCTACTTCAACTACATCATCCTGGATGAGAGTCAGAACATCAAAAATCCGGCTTCAAAGTCCTTCAAAGCAGTGCGCTCCCTGAAGTCCAGGCATAAACTGATCCTGAGCGGTACGCCCGTGGAGAACTCCGTGGGCGACTTATGGACACAGCTGACCTTCCTGAACCCAGGTTTATTGGGAACGCAGTCTTTTTTCAATGAAGAGTATGTGCAGGCCATTGAAAAGAAGAAGGATGAGGAAAAAGCAAGGAAGCTGCAGGCCATCATTAAACCTTTCGTGTTACGCAGGACCAAAGAGCAGGTTGCAGAGGAGCTTCCACCGAAGACCGAGCAGGTGTTCTATTGCGACATGAGCGAGGATCAGGCGGCCTATTATGAGAAGACCAAATCGGCTTACCGGAACGACCTGCTGAGCAGCATGGACGATGGCAGCTATAAGGAGAAACAGGTGCAACTGCTGCAGGGACTAACCCTGTTGCGGCAACTGGCAAACCATCCCTTTATGATCGATGAAAATTACCATTCGGATTCCGGGAAGTTTAAAAATGTGCTTCATGCTTTAGACAACGTGCTTAAAGGTGGACACAAGGTGCTGATCTTTTCCCAGTTTGTGAAACACCTGAACCTGTTTAAAGCGGAGTTCGAGGAGAAGCAAATTCGTTATGCTTACCTGGATGGCTCTACAAAGAACCGCGGAGAAACCGTGGCGGACTTTCAGAATGACCCGGATCTTAAAGTGTTCCTGATCTCGATCAAGGCTGGTGGTGTTGGTTTAAACCTCACCCAGGCGGATTACGTATTCATTCTGGACCCTTGGTGGAACCCTGCCGTTGAGCAACAAGCCATTGACCGTAGCCACAGGATTGGCCAGGAGAAAAAGGTGTTTATCTATAAGTTCATCGCCAAAGACACGGTAGAGGAAAAGATCCTTGCCCTGCAGAACCGCAAAAAGCGACTTGCAAGTTCATTGATCACCACGGAGGAGAGTTTCTTCAAATCTTTAACGAAAGCAGATATCCAGGAAATTCTGAATTAAGGCTGCTTTAAGATGCTGAGGTAATCTTTGCAGGAAATAAGTTCTGCACCAAGGCTCATCAGGTGCGGATTAGGCAGCTGACAATCGATCAAATCAAACTTTCCGCTTTGGCATAGGGAGATCAAGGCAGCTTTAGAACCATTGCTCATCAGGCTGAACATGCTTTCACCACAGAAAACCTTGTTCGTCACCACGCCATAAAGCCCGCCCACCAGCTTGCCCTTATGCCAGACTTCAACACTGTGGGCCCTTCCTAAGTTATGGAGCTTGATGTAAGCCTGCTGCATGTCATCTGTGATCCAGGTGCCATCCTGCCCTTGCTTGGTACGATCCACCTCCGCGCAGCATCTGATCACCTGCTCGAAGGCCTGATCCCAGGTGATCTGGAAAGTACCGCTATGCAGCAGCTTGCGCATGGACTTGCTTACTTTAACCTTCTCCGGAAATATGACGCAACGCTCATGTGGTGCAAACCATAAGATCGGGTCGCCTTCACTGAACCAGGGGAAAATGCCACTGGCATACGCATTCTTAAGCCGCTCAGGACTCAGGTCACCGCCAATAGCGAGCAATCCGTCGGGATCTGCCAATGCAGGATCAGGAAAGGCCAGGTAAACTTCGTCAAGTCCAAAAACCATACTGCAATTATAATTATTTTAATATCGTTTCAATGCCTTCGATGTGCGACAGTGGTGCGATCAGTCCGACAGCACGTGAGTGTGTCATGGCCTCCGAACTGCTGTTGAATACACAAATCTTGATCCCTTTTTCTTTTGCCGGTGCCAGCGTATCTATGGTTGTTCGCTCATTCTGTGGCACAATGTTGCGAATGTATATGGCTTCTACCTTCTCCGGATACTTCTCTGCAATGCTCGCATAAATGAAAGGATCACGCTGGGAGTTGTCGCCGAAAAACACAAATCGCTGGTTGGGAAATGCAGCGATGATGCGCATCACCCGGATCAGCTTCCCCTCATGCCCGGTTTTGCCGGACTTCAGAAAGTTCGTCCACATCTTGATCTGGTTAAGCAGGAAAACCCCTTCGGGTAGCTTATTGAAGCGGAAAGTTTCGACCAGGTAATCGTAGAGATTCCATTCAGAACTGGAAACATAGAAAAAAGGATTGGGCTGATCGGCCGTGGTATGTGACAGTGCCAGCAGGCTGTAATGCAGCTGCACATCGGTAAAGGTTTTTCTTGTCCTGGGATTTTTGATGAACAGCTCCCGCAGGCGACGGTAAATGGTTGCGGAGTGTGACACCATGATCGTATCATCAATGTCGGAGATAAAGGCATATTGGGTAATGTGCGGCACAAAGATGGTGCTGCTGCATTCCGTCAGTACCTGATCCTCTTCGTCGAGGGCTTCCACCTTTACCATGTGCCAGCCCGGAGCCACCTCCGCGGCTGCTTTCCATTCGAACTTAAAAAAGCCATCGTATTCGGAAGTCTGGTACACTACCTGATCATAAAAGGTCAGCCGCAGGCGCAACGATGGAAAAGGTTTAAGAATAAAGAGCTTCAGTAAATACAGGATATTGGTGAAGAGGTTATCACTGTATTGCTGAACCGTTCTGGCTTTATACTTGAAGGCATTCCCATAGATGACCAGGTTGTGGGTATGGCCGTAACCATGGTAGACTTTAATGCTGACAGAATTGTTCATTGAATTTAAAACATCAGGATCATCAATGTTGTTTTTAGATTAAAATACACTTCATGAACCCTAAGCCTGCTGGTTTAAAATTTCTGTTTATCGTTAACCCGGGTTCCGGTAATGGCGAAACAGACTATAAAGTTGCGATTCAACATTTCTTCTCCGAGCTGCAACATGATTTTGAAATCTACGAACTGCCGAAAGATTGCTCCAACCAGCAGATTAAAGCACGTATTGAGGAAGCTAAACCAGACCGCGTTATTGCCGTGGGTGGCGATGGTACCTTAAAGCTTGTGGCCCAATGCCTCTTAAATTCAGAGATGCCTATCGGTATCATTCCCGCGGGTTCTGCAAATGGTATGGCTAAAGAACTGGGTATTTCCGTGGAGGTTGATGAAGCCTTAGAAACGGCGGTAATTGGCAGCCCCAAACGCATCCATGCGGTAATGGTTAATGATGAACTTTGCATTCACCTGTCGGACATCGGCTTCAATGCCTACATCATCAAGAAGTTTGACGACCTGCCGCAGCGTGGCATGAAAGGTTACGCCAGAGCGGCCTGGCATGCCTTATGGAACCACCATAAAATGGAAGTGACGATAAAGATCGATGGTGAAGAGATACGCTCTGAAGCGTCGATGGTTGTAATCGCGAATGCTACGATGTACGGTACCGGCGTAAAGATTAATCCTGAAGGCAGCCTGGAAGACGATGTTTTTGAAGTGATCCTGGTGAAGAACTACAACATTCTGGAGATCCTGAAGATCCGTTTCACTAACCTGCCATTTAACCCGAACTCCATTGAAACCTTTAAAACCGATAAGCTGGTGATCAAGTCTAAACACCGAACACATTTCCAGGTGGATGGCGAATATCAGGGCAAGGTAAACACGATATCAGCGCATATTATAACTGACGCAATCCGGGTAATTGTCTGACTTTAACGAATTTCTTATACGCGAGTATGGTGTAGTAAAGCCGGAAAAACTCAGCGACAATACAGATCCGGAACAGCCAGGTAAAGGCGTTATCGCTCATGGGTACCAGTTCAGGCAACATGGTGATGAAACCAATGGAAAGCACCATCAGGAATAAGCGGAAGGGAAATTGGATGTAATAGATGATCATGCCGTAGCGCTTGAAACGGAACTGCCCATAGGCGGTATAAAACAGCGAAATGTAGATCAGCAGGGTTAAACCTGCTTTTATCAATGAAAATGCATCTGGTTTTATTTTACCAAGGTGGGTTAACAGGAACCACACCTGGGAAAACATAAATAGGATACTGATGAGGTCTAAAAAAGCAAATAGTTTGAAGATCCGACGCATCGCCTGGTTGTTAGGTTTAGCTTGCTGCAAGTCCAAAGGTATCTTTTAGTATCAGTTTTGGATCAGGACAATTCTCTAAGTATTGATCGGCTCTGGAATACTGGCAAACACCCGGATAATCGCCTGCATTGCCCTGCATATCCATAATGAGTTGGAAATGCAGATGGGGCGGCCAATATCCGTTCTCCTCTGGAATGCCAAAAGCTGCAAATTCTTTGCCAGAGGGAATCTTTTGTCCTTCTCTGAGGCCAGCTAGGGAATTAAGACTTAAATGGCCGTATAAGGCATGAAAAACAAGCCCTTCCAGGTTATATTTCAGGATAATAGTGGCGCCATAATCCCCAAAGTGGTCATTGAATTTGAAGCTATGTACCTCAGCGTCGTAAAAATTGTAAACGGGTGTCCCCGCAGGACCCCAGATATCAGTTCCCAGGTGTAAGCGCCGGGGTTCTTCTGCCCCGTCGAAATAACTACTTCTGGAATAGATGCTGCGGTGTTCATTGTAACCACCAATACCGTAGCGGCAGTGATGATCTGCGAGCTCCTGACTGATCCATTTGCTGAATATGGTTGTGTCGCTGATGATCTCTTCGGTAAGGCTGCTGTTATTGCTGGTAAGATCAAGCTGGAACAGCTGATCGATATTTGGCTCAAAAGGAACCACTGGATGAAAATGAAGGCCCTTGTTTCCAAGGGCCTCAAATTTTTGTTTAGGCGTCATCTTCTGCGCTTTCGTTTTCTTTACGTTCTTTAGCAATTTTATCGAAGATCTTGTCCATGTGCTCGGTGTACTCGTTGGTATCATCCACGAAGAACGTAAGGCTTGGTACCACACGTGCCTGATGGCGGATGCGTGAACCCAGCTTATAGCGGATCTCTCCGGCATGTGAATTTACGGTATTAACCGATAAAGTTGTGTTGCTTGTATTTAAAAAGCTTAAGTAGACCTTAGCTACAGCCAGGTCTGGGGATACCCTTACTTTCGTTATGGTAACCAGTGTATTGGGAAGGTAGGCTGCGCCTTCCTTCTGGAAAACAGCGGCAAGCTCTTCCTGTAGAAGGCCTGCAAACTTCTGTTGACGTTTACTTTCCATATTTGTGTGTGTTAAAACAACAGCTTGTCATACGGATAGCGCTGGGTATGAAGCCCCTTCACCATATCGTACAGCAACTGTCTAAATTCTTCTAAATTCTCTTTGTGCAGCGCGGAAATGAACAGCGCAGGCGCATTATGCTGTGCCATCCAGCTGTTTTTAAACTCGGCCAAGGTTAGTGTTACCTTTTCATCTTCATGATGCTCTTCACGGGCTTCCGGACTTACATACGCATCGATCTTGTTAAAGACCATGATCGTCGGCTTATCTCTGGCGCCCAGATCTTTCAAGGTTTCGTTTACTACGTTGATCTGATCTTCAAAGTTGGGGTGTGAAACATCCACGACATGGATCAGAATATCTGCCTCGCGAACCTCATCGAGTGTAGATTTAAAACATTCTACCAGGTGGTGAGGCAATTTGCGGATGAATCCTACCGTATCTGAAAGCAGGAATGGCAGGTTTTCAATTACGACTTTCCTTACGGTGGTGTCCAGTGTTGCGAACAACTTGTTCTCTGCAAATACTTCTGACTTGGCCAACATGTTCATGATGGTCGACTTACCCACGTTGGTATAACCGACCAGTGCTACACGGATGAGCTGCACCCGGTTTTTACGTTGAGTTTCGTTTTGCCTGTCGATATGTTTAAGCCTGTCTTTGAGCAGGGAGATCTTGTCCAGGATCATCCTTCTATCACTCTCGATCTGGGTCTCCCCCGGACCACGCATACCGATACCACCCTTTTGACGTTCCAAGTGGGTCCATAAACGGGTTAGTCGTGGCAGCAAATACTGCAGCTGTGCAAGCTCTACCTGTGTTTTCGCCTGGGCAGTTTGTGCACGCCCGGCGAAGATATCAAGTATTAAATTGCTTCGATCGAGTATCTTTACTTGTAGTTCACGTTCTATATTTCTGAGCTGTGAAGGCGATAATTCGTCGTCAAAAACAACCATATCGATCTCCTCAGACTGCACATAACCTTTGATTTCCTCCAGCTTTCCGGTACCTACGAAGGTTGCACGGTCGGGCTTAAGCATTTTTTGAGTGAATACCGTCTCCACTGCGCCTCCTGCAGTATCTACAAGAAAAGCCAGCTCATCGAGATATTCCTTAGTTTCTTCTGGCTTTTCGCCAGGTCTGATGACTCCCACAAGAACCGCGCGTTCCTGCTTGAGTGCTGTGTCATAAAACTTTTGTTTTCCCATTGTTATCGCTAAAGGTACAAAAGTTATACCGATCTCAATTCACTGACAAAGCGCTGCATAGCGGCTGCTGGATCGTCGGTTTTCATGAAATTTTCGCCGATCAGGAAGCCGTTGAAACCTGCCTGCTTCAGCTCCGCGATAATCGCAGGATCGCTGATCGCACTTTCCGAGATCTTCATTACCTCATCAGGGATCTCCTTAACCAGGTTAAAGGAGTTCTGGATGTCTACACTGAAGTCGCCCAGGTTCCGGTTGTTCACGCCAATCGCATCAATGTTATCGGCGATGCTGCGTTGTAACTCTTCCCGGCTGTGCACCTCCAGCAAAACGTTTAAGCCGAGGCTTTTGGCCTGCCGGGCGAAGCTGCTGACCTGCTCCGGTGTCAGGATGGCGGCAATGAGTAAAATGATGTCGGCACCCATGGCCTTTGATTCGATGATCTGGTATTCATCAATGATGAAGTCCTTCCTAAGCACGGGGATTTCGTTGTTCTCCCTGGCTACGGCAAGATCGGCATAGCTGCCGCCGAAGAAATCCTGGTCAGTTAACACCGACAGTGCGGAGGCACCTGCAGCGGCATAACCTTTGGTCACTTCGGCTACCGATACGTTTCCGTTGATGAGTCCTTTGGAGGGTGAGCTTCGCTTGAATTCTGCAATAATGCCGGTACGTTCAGGGTTTAACAGGAACTCCCTGAAAGAATATGGAGTTCTGCTGAAATAGCTGGAAGCTTCAAGCGTGTTGACCGGCTTATTGCTTTTCGCCTGTGCAACTTCTTCTTTTTTGCGAATTACGATTTTGTCTAATATGTTCATCTTATGCCTCTAACCAGTTTATCATCATCTGTTTACCATGTTCCGTTAACACGCTTTCCGGGTGAAATTGCACGCCTCTCACGTCAAAATCCTTATGCCTTAAGGCCATGATCTGATCATTGGCATCCTTGGCGGTTACAGTTAAACATTCCGGTAAGCCTTCATTGCTGACCACCCAGGAGTGGTAACGACCAACCTTGAAGTGCTCTGGCAGGTCTTTAAAGGTTAACTCGCCTTGATCTTTAACGTCGATGGTGGTTGCAATGCCGTGCATTGGGCGGCCCAGGTTAAACAGTGTACCGCCAAAAGCCTCTGCAATGGCCTGCTGACCTAAACAGACGCCAAAGATACTCTTTGTTGGCGCATAAGTTCTGATTACCTCCAGCAGTAACCCTGCCTCTTCAGGGATACCGGGGCCTGGCGACAGCAGGATCTTATCGAACCGATCCACGTCTTCTATATTGAATTTATCATTCCTCCAGACTTCCGCCTCATGACCAGCTTCATTGATTAAGTGAACCAGGTTGTAGGTAAAGGAGTCGTAGTTGTCGATGATTAAGACTTTCTTTTTCATTGGGTATGTTTTAAATGTCGTTAGCCATTTCCATTGCTTTGCGCAATGCAGCAATCTTGTTGTTCACTTCGTTCAGTTCATTTACCGGTACGGAATCGGCAACAATGCCTGCGCCTGCGCGGTAGTGTAAATGGTTGTTCTTGCTCATGAAGGTACGTATCATGATGGCATGGTTGAACTCCTCATTGAAGCCCATATAGCCAATTGCTCCGCCGTAGAAGTTCCTGGCCAGCCCTTCGTACTCGTCCAGCAGCTCCAGTGCGCGGTATTTCGGTGCGCCGCTGAGCGTGCCTGCCGGAAAGGTATCTGCCACCACCTTGATGGCGGTAGCATCCTGCTGCAGGGTACCGCTAACTTTGGATACCAGGTGGATCAGGTGCGAGTAATACTGGATCTCTTTGAAGGACTTAACTTCCACGTTCTTGCAGTGCCTGCTCAGGTCGTTCCTGGCCAGATCGACCAGCATGACGTGCTCTGCACTTTCTTTAGGATCTTCTTCGAGCTGTTTGGCAAGGATGGCATCTTCCTCATCGTTGCCGGTCCGTTTAAAGGTACCTGCAATCGGGAAGATGTTTGCCGTGTTGTTCTTGATGGTGATCTGTGCTTCAGGCGAGGAACCAAAAAGCTTAAAGCTGCCATAATCGAAGTAGAACAGGTATGGTGATGGGTTAATGGAGCGCAGGCAGCGGTAAACATTGAATTCGTCTCCGCTGAAACCCTGCTTATAGGACCTTGAGGGTACGATCTGGAAGACATCTCCCCTTAGGATGTGCGTTTTAAGCTTTTCAACGATAGCAATGAATTCCTCATCTTTCAGGTTAGAGCTTTCTTCGCCCTGCGTATTGAATTTATATTCCGGGAAGTTCTTGTTCTGAATAAGGTAGGCTATTCTGTCCAGCCCCGACGCTTCTTCTCCCTGGAAGGTGTTTTCGAATAAGGTTACCTGATTGCGGAAGTGATCGACTGCTATGATGTAGCGGTAGATGTGGTACTGCATTTCCGGGATAGCATCGTCTGCGGGTGTTTGTGCTTTGAAAGTGATGTCTTCAAAGTACGGAATGGCTTTCCAGGTGAAGTAGCCGAACAGGCCATTAGAAACATATCGTTTATCGGGCAGCTCGCTGGTCTGGAAGGCAGACTTGAACACCTCGATCTCTTTGGTAAGATCAAAGGATTCCATGGTTTCGCTACTCCCATCAGGGAAGTATTTGCGGAGTAGCTGATTTTTTACGGTAATGCCGGCAACCGGATCTGCGCAGACATAGCTGACTGCATTTTCACGGCTGTGGTAATCGGAACTTTCCAACAGAATCGTATTTGGAAATACGTCTCTTAAGCGGAGATAAATGCTCACCGGCGTGGCGGTGTCGGCCAGCTTTTTAAGGAAAGATGTTTTAATGTCGAACGTTTTCATCTGTTTAATTTAGTTTGTTGATAGCGACCATGATCTTAAGATTGCTTTGGAGAGGTCTGAGATTCATGTTTGCTGGTATGTCGGTTGTGAATGTCTAAAATGCAAAAAACCCGGCGTGGTATACGCCGGGTTTTCAAATGTGTTTTTAGGTTTAGGTTGAAAAACTAAATGTTACACAAAGCTACGACGATACCCTTTTCAGAATAACCACGCCACTGCCAGCTTTTAACATTGTTTTTCATCTTAATTTCGTTTTAACGGTTATGATTCACTTATAATCAACCTTTGTAGGAGACTATAACGCATTCATGGTTTGCAAAATTATAAATTAAACTTAAAAACACTTATTTCTTGAGCATTTTTATGAAATCCCGAATAAAGATCTTGAAGCATCATTCTTCACCATTAAGAATATGGCTACTGTAATGATCAGTAATGCAAAACCAAAGAATACAAAGATGTTTTTGTGTTTAGCAACGGCATCTACGGCCTTTTTAGATTTCGCATTTCCAACGGTGATCAGGATAATGGCAATGATCATCATGGCGATATGTTCCATCTTCCAGTAACGGTTAGAAGCCACAGAACTATCCAATTTGTACCAGTCGTTCATGAAATACAGCAACAAGCCTAATATCAGTTGAATGTGTGAACTGATCAATGCAAATACAGCAAGTTTTCTGTTGCCTTCTGTAAATGCTTTTTTACCTGTGAAGCCGGATACTGCTGTAACAAATGCGGCTAACAATAATAAGATAACAACGTATCTCCAGCCTGAGTGTGCACTCCTTAAAATTTCATACATACGGATAGAATTATTTTTTCAAACATAAATAAAAGCAACATACAAAGAGAATGCCTGTTTGAGAATTTTTAAGGCATTTCTTTTCGGTAGCGGTTATGTTATGCTTTGAGCTTGGGTATTGAGCGGCTTTTGCCTCTTGGACTTTGTTGCTACAAGCTAAGCAAGGAGACCTTGCGAACTTGCTGCAGAGGAGGGTTCGAGTTGCTATATACGAACCTTGCGAATCGCTACAGAGGAAGGTTGCAAGTTGCTGCATAGGAACCTTGCGAGTTGCTGTATATGAACATTGGACAGTCGCTGTTTGCAGACAGAAGAGCTTCTGACTTTAGTTAACGAACACATTAGGGCTTGAAATCGCTTATACAATGATCGGAGATATACCTTAGCGATACATCTCAGCAGTATTTTCGAATGCATACTGCGCTTTCGAGGCCCCAAATCCACCCACATGATGCCAATAAGACTGGGCTTCCGGGCAATTTCTGCGAAAACAGCGGCAGGATCTAAAAAACCCCATAAAAAACAGGGTAAAAAACGTGTTATATATACATTTACTGCATTATAAATGATAGTTTTAGAAAAACTATAATCAAATGAAGAAAATTTTACTTACGCTAACGTTGGTATTTTCTGCTTCAGTGTTATTTGCGCAGCAAACTTATCCGGTTAATGGTACATTCGACAACCGCCCGGGACAGTTTGCTTTCACAAATGCGAACATTGTTGTTAATGCCAACAAAACGATCAGCAACGGAACCCTGCTGGTCAAAGGCCAGACCATCGAGGCGGTGGGCTCGGGAACCACAGTCCCAAAGGGCTATGTGGTGATCGACCTGAAAGGCAAGTACATCTATCCATCTCTGATTGATGCATTCAGCAGCTATGGCGTGGCAGAACCTGCACGTGCAACTGGTGGCTTTGGTGGCAGGCAGTCGATCTTTGTATCCACCAAAAAAGGCGCTTACAACTGGAACGAAGCCATCCGTCCGGAAACAGAAGTAAGAGGCATCTTCGGCAATGACGACAAAAAAGCGGAAGAACTGCGTAAGGTGGGCTTCGGTGCCGTAAACGTCGTGAACCGTGATGGTATTGTGAGAGGTACCTCGGCAGCAGTGACCTTGAGTACGGAGCGTGAGAATCAGAATATCATTAAAGGTGAAACGGCTGCGAATTTCTCTTTCAGCAAAGGGACTTCAAAGAACGACTATCCAACCTCCCTGATGGGTGCTATCGCTTTGCTTCGTCAGACCTACTACGACGGACAATGGTACGCTAAACAAAAAGAAGAATACAACATCTCGCTTGATGCGTTCAATAAACAGCAAACGTTACCGCAGATCTTTGAGGTGGACGGCTGGCAGAATATCCTGCGTGCAGACAAGATCGGCAAGGAATTCGGCAAACAGTACATCTTCAAATCTACCGGTGACGAGTATCAGCGTATCCCAGCAGTCAAAGCAACGGGTGCAAGCCTGATCATCCCTTTAACCTTCACCAAGGCTTTTGATGTGGAAGATCCTGCAGAAGCACGCAACATCACTTTGGCGCAGATGAAGGATTGGGAGCTTTCACCAACAAACCCGGCAGCACTGGAGAAAGCAGGCATCCGCTTTGCGATCACCGCAACTGGTCTGGAGCAGGTTAGAGATTTCTGGACCAACCTTAGGACAGCAATCGAAAACGGTCTTACGGAGAAACAGGCTTTATTGTCTACAACAGAGATCCCTGCTGCCATGCTGGGTATTGATGACAAAGTGGGGACCCTGGACAAGGGTAAACTGGCGAACTTCCTGATTACTTCTGACAAGCTATTCAGCAACAGCAATATCGTGTTTGAGAACTGGGTGCAGGGTAAACGCTTTGTGGTAAACAAGATAAACACGGCAGATCTTCGTGGCACTTACACCTTGAACATCGAGGGACAATCGCCATTGGTACTGAAGATCTCTGGTACAGGTAGCGGCAATTCGGCTACGGTACAGCGTTCAGCAACGGACAGCGCAAAGGTGACCTCGAGCTTCAACCGTAATGGCGACTGGGTAAGCATGAGCTTCAGTCTTAAAAATCCGGCCACTGACGTACGTTTAAGCGGCTATGTGACCAGCGAAAACCCATTAACCTTCAAAGGCGAAGCAGTTTCTGGTGGCAAGGAAGGTCGCTGGACAGCAACATTTACATCGGCGAACACTGAACAACCTAAAAAAGAAAGCCCGAAACAACAGGCAGAGAACGGTCCATTGATCTATCCATTCACCAGCTTTGGTGTAACGACAGCACCTGCTCAGGAGTCGGTATTGCTTAAAAACGCTACGGTATGGACCAATGAGAAAGAGGGCATCTTGCAGAATGCAGATGTTTTGCTTGAAAACGGCAAGATCAAAGCGGTAGGTAAAGGTCTTTCGGCCGGTGCTGCAAAGGTTATTGATGCCACTGGAAAACACATCACTCCGGGTATCATCGACGAACACTCTCACATTGCCATCACTGGTGGCGTGAATGAGGGTGCACAATCCAACTCTGCGGAAGTGCGTGTTGCCGATGTAGTGAACTCGGAAGACGTAAACATCTACCGTCAGCTGGCAGGCGGGGTAACCACCTCGCACTTGTTGCACGGCTCTGCTAATCCAATCGGCGGACAAAGTCAGCTGATCAAACTACGCTGGGGTAAGAACTCCGAGGAACTTAAGTTCGGAGGCAATGATGGTTTCATCAAGTTCGCTTTGGGTGAGAACGTGAAGCAAAGTAATTTCGGTACAGGCATGCGTTTCCCGGTAACCCGCATGGGCGTGGAGCAGGTGTTTGTGGATGACTTTACCCGTGCTAAAGAATACAAAAAAGCATTGGCAGCGAAAGGTAGCAATGCCCGCAGAGACCTTGAACTGGATGCTTTGGTGGAGATCCTGGACAACAAACGTTTCATCACCTGCCACTCTTATGTGCAATCAGAGATCAACATGTTAATGCATGTGGCGGATAGCCTAGGCTTCAAAATTAACACCTTTACCCACATCCTGGAGGGCTACAAAGTGGCCGACAAGATGAAGGCCCATGGTATTGCCGCATCGACCTTCTCCGATTGGTGGGCTTACAAGATGGAAGTTGCAGAAGCGATACCTTACAACGGTGCGATCATGCACAACGTCGGTATTACGACTGCCTTCAACTCCGATGATGCGGAAATGGCGAGAAGGTTAAACCAGGAAGCTGGTAAATCTGTGCTCTATGGCGGCGTGCCTGAAGAGGAAGCCCTGAAGCTGGTAACCTTAAATCCAGCCCGCATGATGCATATCGACAACCGTGTTGGTAGCTTAAAAGCTGGCAAAGACGCCGATGTGGTGATCTGGTCTGCAAATCCACTTACCATCTATGCTAAAGCAGAGAAAACCTTCGTAGACGGTGTCGCTTACTGGGACATCGAGCGTGATGCGAAAGTACGTGCCGATCAGCAGGCAGAGAAAGCAAGGATCATTAAGAAAATGTTAGACAGCAAAAACAAAGGCGGCAGAACGCAACGCGCGGCAGCACCGGCACAACGCATCTACAACTGCGAGACAATGGAAGAAGACTATGCTGCTGAATTCAATACTTTAGAAAGGAGCCACTCACATGAATAAATATATTTTAGCCGCAGCATTAAGCGTCTTTAGTGTTACAAATTTTGTCAGCACAACAAGTTTTGCGCAGGCGAACATCTCTCCGGCACCGAAACAAAGCCAGGCCATCGCCATTACAGGTGCCACGATCCATATTGGCAATGGCAGCGTAATTGAAAATGGCACGCTGGTATTTGATAAAGGCAAGATCATTTCCGTATCCGCGGGAGGCACCGCTCAGTCTGGTTCAACGGAGATCAAAGCCAATGGCAAGCACGTTTATCCGGGTTTCATTGCACCGATCACCAACCTGGGCCTAACGGAGTTCGAGTCCGTGAAAGCTACACTGGATTTTAACGAGATAGGCAACCTGAATCCTCATATCCGCTCTTTGGTAGCGTACAACACGGATTCGAAGGTTCCTGCAACCCTACGCTCCAACGGGGTCTTGATGGCGCAGATTACCCCGCAAGGTGGTATTATTGCTGGCAGTTCCTCTGTCGTGCAGCTGGATGCCTGGAACTGGGAAGATGCAGCACTGCGTACCGATGACGCTATTCACCTGAACTGGCCGGTAATCCCACGCAGCCGCTTTGGTCGTATGGCCATGTCAGAAGAAGCCATGCGTGAGCGCCGCGATGCCGCGCTGAGTGAACTGGAGTCTTTCTTCGCGGAAGCAAAGGCCTACTCGGAGAGCAGACCTGCAGTAACCAATCCCCGTCTGGCAGCTATGAAGCGCGTATTTGAGGGCTCAGAACGGCTGTTCATCACAGCAGATAGTCAGAAGGATATCGTGGCTGCAGTGAACTTCGCCAAGAAGCACAAGATCACACCGGTGATTGTAGGCGGCGATGAAGCACATCTGATCACGGACTTCCTGAAAGAGAACAACATTACCGTGGTGGTTAAACAACCGCATGCTTTGCCGAATTCAGTGGACGACGATGTGAATATGCCTTATAAGAACGGCGCAATTCTGGCCAATGCAGGCATTCCGATCGTGATTAGCATTGATGGCTACTGGCAACAACGTAACCTGCCATTTATGGCTGGTACCGTAGCTGCATGGGGCTTGGATAAGGAAAAAGCACTACAAGCCATCACGTTGAACACAGCAAAGGTCTTAGGTATCGACAAAACTGCCGGAAGTCTGGAGGTTGGTAAAGATGCGACCTTGTTCATCTCTTCAGGTGATGCCCTGAACATGACCACCATCAACGTAGAAAATGCATTTATCCAAGGCAGAAATATCTCCTTAGATAACCTGCACAAGCAATTGAACAAGAAGTTCAGTGAGAAATATGGCCTGAAAACAAACTAATCAGGCATCGAGTAGGAAGGTAATCATTATTTGATTACCTGTCCCCTCACACCACCGTACGTGCCGTTCGGCATACGGCGGTTCATTAAACATAAACAGCTTTAGGGGTTACTATTTCTTTTAGACATAGTAGCCCCTGTTTCTTTAGAAATGCATTGTTAAGAGTCCGGGTCAGTATCGGGCTGTGTACGGTTCGCCAATGGCCTTTTCGGGTATTTCCCCATTGATAAGCCTGATCAGGGTGAACCCCAAGTTTCTCGAGTTGCTTAACGCGGGTCTTTACCTGCTTCCATTGTATCCAATAACATAGCCTGACTCGACTGCGGACCCACTCATCAAGTTCTCTGAATACAGTATGAGCTTCGCTCAGCTTGAAGTAGTTCCCCCAACCCTGGTTCAGCTGCCTGATTTGCATCATCCGATCCTCGATCGGGTAAGGTTTTCTGCGGCAGGTAATCTCCCTGATTTTATCCTTGTAAGTGCTAATGCTTTTACGGTGTACCGTAATGCCTTTGCTACCTTTCTTGTGATAAAAGGTAAAGCCCAGTAGTCTGGTTTGCCATGGACGGGTAACCACGCTCTTTTCCACGTTTACTTT
>NZ_JCAJXC010000021.1:0-81260 GCF_059278965.1 Pedobacter sp. NEAU-ZC8 | reverse complement strand
CTCATTGCAAAGCGTTGCTTCCGCTCAGCAGTTCGTGTGACTGACAGGTTCCATGTTCAGAAACTAGCAACTGAAGCGCTGCAGGAGATGCGCATTAAATACCGCTGGGAAGCCTTAGATGCAGAAAATGAGGCCATAGACCAGGCTAGGAAAGCAAAGAAACCCTTCCATGCAGAAGTACTCTCAAACGGTGATACATTAAAGCAATTACTAGCCCGGAGTCGATACGCATTGTACAGAAGACCTGAAGCCTGGTCTGCAAGTCAGAAAGAACGAGCTGATCTACTCTTTGAGAAGTATCCTAAACTTAAGCAAGCTTATAACTTAAGCCTGAACTTAAGCAATATCTTTGAGAAAACTACCGACAAACTTTACGGTCTGGCAAGACTCGCCAAATGGCATGAGGCAGTAAGACAATCGGGCTTTAAGTCCTTTAACACGATTTCAAGATCCATTCAGTATCATTATCAAACCATCCTGAACTACTTTGATAGTCGATCTACGAATGCTTCAGCCGAGTCATTCAACGCCAAAATAAAGGCATTCAGAAGCCAGTTTAGAGGAGTAAGAAGTACTGAGTTCTTCTTGTATCGCCTTACCCAACTTTATGCTTAACAACAACCTTACTCCACAACTTTTAGACTTGATCCAGGATAAGGTTGTCGATAAACTCCATACGATGCTGGTACCAGGCCTTGAATTCTATCAGGTCAATATGTAAGTTCGAATTCATGGTTTGCCATTTGACCTATTAACACCAAGTTAGCAATTTAGTTTCACGGTTTCTTTCACACCTTCAGCTAAAAGACGCAGCCATTTGGCAACAAGTTGTAAAGCTTCACATCCAGGCGATGCCGAGGTGATGTTGTTCATCCAATTCCCGATTTTCTGCACGCTTTTAGGCAAAAATCACAATTTCGGCAACAATTGATTACGAGAGGTAATATTCAGGCAGTCAGCGATTATTTTAGTAGTAGAAACCAATGTAAATCTATGAATAGAAAGAATATTTATGTTGCGATTTTAGCTGTAGTCGCAACTGTGACTGCAAGCTGTTCTAAGGACGAAATCATCACTGAAAAAGCTGATCAAGTAGCTCAAACATCATCGTTATTTCAGTACCAGGATCTTATTTTGCCTGAGAATACTGAAGCGCCCGCAGGTATAGACGCTACCGGTGGATTAAATTACCCAACCGCACCGCACCTGCAATTTCCCAACGGACCAGATGAAGAACTTCCATATTACCCCTTTGAGGTTGTAAAAAGCCCAACGGCTTCTTATCTGACTGAAACGTGTTTGTTTGACGTTTCTAAACTAGAGAACAACAAGACTTATCATAAGTTGCAAAACGGAAGTCTAAGAATAGGCTTCTTTTCCGCCGGTTTTGAGGAACTTAGAATGCTTAAATTGGCCTCCTCAAGTCCAAGTGGCTGGAATGCCCAATGGGGATTTCCGCCAGCAGTGGAAAACGAAAAACCGGATGTATTCTATGCCCACCTCTGGAACTTTCAGTCCATGATTATCTACTTATCAAAGCCGTGTACAGAGTTTGGCTTCGAAATCGCGCCTAATAACAAGATCGGAACCCACCGGTTTTATGTTGATTATGGGGATTGGCTGAATGACGATACCAAAGGCAGTGTAAGCGTTGAAACTCATAGCCCTTCAGGCGCAAGTCTGGTAGCAGTTAAGGCTTCAAAACCGTTCAGACTAATTAGAATCCTCAGTACCGGTAGTCCTACACTCCCCGTAGCTGATGGTTTGGCAATCGCGAACATTCGATACCGCTTGGCCGGTAAGTAGCAGGAGCAGGCTAAAAGCGCTCTAATCCGAAGTTACATACTGCCGCAAACGCTCCAGGTTCTGAATGGCGCTACCCATCGTGTTATTAAAATAGACATATACGGTCTTGCCTTCTTCAAGCCAGTCTTTAATGTAAGAAGCGTATTCCGCAAGAAATGCTTCGTCGTAACTGCCGCGGTAATTTCCCCCAGGGCCATGAAATCTGAGGTAGATGAAATCCTTGGCCGATTCGGTAAGCGCAGTACCTTCCTGAAGCTTATCATGCAGCACCAGGCCCATGTCAAAAGCATCCAGCATATCATAGGTGTCTGTCTGATACCAGCTCTGATGACGGAATTCTACAGCCACTTTCCAGGCTTGTTCCGGATCTGCCTGGCGGACTTGCAACAGCAACTGTTCCAGTTCCCGTAGGTGTATCGGTTTAATACTCCCGGGAAATTGTATCAGCAAACTACCTTTTTTATCTCCTGCCGCCGCGATACGTTCAAAAAAATGATGGATATGCTCAGACTGAAATGCCAGCCCTTTGCTATGGGTGATCTCTCTCCAGAGCTTAAAAGTGAACTTGAAGTTTTCAGGGGTATCTGCAGCCCATTTAGCCACGGTAGATGCCATAGGAACTTTATAAAAGGAGCTGTTATTTTCTATGCTGTTAAACAACGAACCATAGTAACAAAGACGGCTTTTGGATTTAAATTCCTCAGGATAGTATTCCTTATTCGGCACGGGTAGCAATAAGCCGCTTGTGCCAGTATAAAAATTTGCTTCATTCATGCTTGTCCATAAACAGCTAGCACACCAAAAAGTTGTGTTTTACAAGGGCGTATTGAGCTAGGGGCTTGATTAAACAGACTCATTCTCCAAATACTATCCAATAAGCGGCTTCAACAATCAACACCGAGGTTACCGGTTAACCTCCAGCTTACGATGTCTATGTGCGTAACTAAACGTTGCTAGGCTCATCTTTATCGTCTGTAGCCTCGATCCGCTGCACCTCTTTAATGACGAGCTTATCAATGGTGAGTGTACCAATTCTAAGGTCTTTGACTATGGCCCTTTTCACAATTAATCCGGCGATTGCGACTGCGCCAATCGCAACCGCACCTATGGCAAATGCGCCCAATGCGGAAGCTCCAATTGCCGTCGCGCCAACCGCCGATGCACCAATGGCCTTTGCGCCGGTTGCTACGGCGCCTTCCGCTTTTGCGCCAGTAAGTTTACTTAATGAACTACTCAATAATTTCATGTCAAATCAGTTTGTATCAGAAAAGCAAAAATGACACCAAAGCAGGCTTGAGCCAGAAACCCGCCACATGCTTGAAGGCTTCCATGGAAGGCCATAACAATCAAAGACTAAATGCAAATAAAATGCAGGTGAAACGCACCTGTGATGTGCCTTTGATGTGCGTTTCATGTGGGTCTGATGTGGGTTTGATGTGCGTTTGATCCGAAGCTGTCTTAATTTAGTATAGCTATACCTGTTTATCTGTTAATACTGAACTGCTTATACACCTGGAATTCTTATTCCTTGTCTGCCTATACACTAACAGCAATTTTCCAGTTTTTTCTCAAAAACATCTTACTTTCGAAGGCACTTCGTCAAAATTTTGATGCCAGAGGTTTATAAATCTGTGCTTCAAACCCTTATATTGCAATTGTAAAGCATTATTCCGTTAAATAACCAAATATATGTATGGGGATAAAAAAGCTCATGTTCTTCTTGTTAATCAGTGGCCATGCTGCCATCGCTCAACACAGTGATGCCGCACAGCATGCATCTGCCAAATATGAGACCATTCTAGACTCAACTTCTTTCGGCAGCGCCAAAGCTTTTGAACAGCATTGGAATAACTTCTATCCCTGGGGAACCGATCATAACGGTTCCGCCAGGATGTATAAAAAGCAAATCATTTTGAAAGACGGCGTCCTGGAACTTAAAGCAACCAGGCTGCGTAAAAACGAAGGTAAAAGCAAGCTTGATCCCTATCTGCCGATCAACTACCACGCTGGGGCGGTGCATGCCAAACATCAAATCGCCATCACTAAGGCGTATCCGGAGTACATTGTTTCCGGTGAGTTTAAAGCGCCGATTGCCGCAGGGACATGGCCAGCATTTTGGTTAACTGCGGTTAATGGCTGGCCACCAGAAACCGACATCCTGGAGTTTAAAGGTGATCAGGTGAACTGGCAGAATACTTTCATAACGCCCAAAGACGTCACCACCATCAAAAAAAGCATTCCCGACGCTGATCAGCAATGGCATTCCTATGCGGCTGTGCTACAGCGTTTAGATGAAGAAAAGACGTTGATCACCTACTATATTGATGGTGAAAAGATGGGCTCGCACGACAGCAATTTTACAAACAAGCCGCTTTGGCTTATCGTTAACTTACAAATGGAAGGATCTTCCGGGCCAAATGGGCCGGAACAGGAAACGAGTTATTACGCCAGAAAAATCACGGTCAAACGTGTAAAAGCAGCACAATAGCGCCGGTGCCAATACTGAAAACCATATCAATTTAGAATTAAAACCTACCTGGAATTTATATATGCGGATGAAAATGAAGTACCTGTTCATGCTCCTTGCGGCTGCTAATCTGATCTCTTGTGCAGATCCTAAAAAAGAGGAGAAAGCTGATAATCTCGACCAGAAAGTTGAGGCCGGCCTTAAACTTGGGGCGATCCAGTATGCATATCTAGGCAGTAGAACGCCAAGCGGCCGTTATCCAAAGACCTACCATGAAAAAACGGACTCCCTGGAAACCAGTGATTCTGGCTGGTGGTGCAGCGGTTTTTACCCGGGTACATTGTTATATCTTGATGAAGCAGCCCCTAACCCGGAACTCAAACAACAGGCTAATGTGGCGCTCGGCGGGCTGGAGAATGAGCAGTTTAATAAGTCCACGCATGACCTGGGATTTATGATGTTCTGTAGCTTCGGTAATGCGAACCGTCTGGAACCAAAACCTGAGTACGACACCATCCTGTTAAACAGCGCAAAATCCTTGTCGACACGCTATAACGCTAAAGCTAAGAGCATCCAATCCTGGGACAGTGCACCATGGAACAAGGCAGGAGCCAATGAGATGCCGGTGATCATAGACAATATGATGAACCTGGAGTTGCTGTTTTGGGCTACCAAATTTAGTGGGGACAGCAGTTTTTATAAGATTGCCGTTGACCATGCGAACACAACCATGAAGAACCATTTCCGGAAGGATTACAGCTCTTTCCATGTGGTCATCTACGACAAAAACAGCGGCGCGGTAGTTAAACAGATTACCAATCAGGGTGCTGCAGACAGCTCTGCCTGGGCGCGAGGCCAGGCATGGGGACTATATGGCTATGTGGTGATGTATCGTGAAACTAAAGACAAAAAGTATCTCCAGCAGGCACAACATATTGCCGATTTCCTGCTCAACCATCCCAACTTGCCGGAAGATAAAATTCCTTACTGGGATTTCAATGCACCCAATATCCCGAATGCCTTGCACGATTCCTCGGCCGCTGCCATCATTGCCTCGGCATTATTTGAACTGAGTACACTTGCTTCGGATGCAAAGGCTGCAGGTTATCGAAAAGACGCAGAATTTATGTTGAACAACTTACTTACGCCTCATTATCTGGCCTCACCGAAAACCAACGGTGGTTTCCTTTTGATGCATGGTGTTGGCAACATGCCGAATCAGACAGAAGTGGATACGCCTTTGAGTTATGGTGATTATTACCTTGTGGAAGCCATGTTGCGGTATAAAAAGATGCAGAACAGATGAATAAAGTAAAGCCAGGTATTTTGTTGTTTAGCATGTTTGCCACCCTGCTGTTTTCGTGTAAAACCATAAAGCAGCAGGCGCAGGTCAGGGTGACGAATACACTTGATTTTCCAAGAAGAGAAATCACTTCCATTAAGAAAGAACAACTCCCTGCTAACCTGAGAAACAGAGGCGAGCAGGATATCCGGGTTAAAGACAAACGTTCCGGTAAACTTCTGCCGCTGCAGTGGGTAGATAACGATCAGAATGGCACCGCCGACGAGCTGTTGTTTCCTTCGGAACTTAATGCCAGATCAAGTTCTAAATACATCATTTTTTTAGGCGCTGAACTTCCGGTTCCGGTTAGCAAAAGCAGCACCTATTCCCGTTTTGTGCCGGAACGTACCGACGATTATACCTGGGAGAACGATAAGGTTGCTTTCCGCGTTTATGGACCAGATGCGCAACAGCGAACAGAACAAAAACGGGAGAATGGTACACTTTCCAGCGGGGTAGATCTCTGGCTGAAAAGAACCGACCAGCCCATCATCAATAAATGGTACAAAGGCTACCTTAGTGATCCTTCCTTTTACCATACCGACCGAGGAGAAGGTTATGACCCCTACCACGTAGGTGCAAGCAGAGGCGTTGGTGGCTCGGGGATCTGGTTGGACGATAGTCTGCATGTTTCCAAGAACTACATCAGCTACAAAACCATAGCCGTCGGGCCCTTGCGAACTGTATTTGAACTGGTTTATGCGCCATGGAGCAAGTATGGTCTTCGGGAAACCAAAAGAATCTCGCTCGACCTGGGCAGCAACTTCTCGAAGTTTGAAGTCATGCTCCAGGCGGATCAGCAAATACCAAATTACACGCTCGGCATAACCTTGCACAAGAACGAAGGTGAGGCACAGCTGAATGAGCAGGCAGGTTATTTCCGGCATCAGGAGCTGATCGATGGCGTTTTTCTCGGGGAGGGCATTGTCCTTGATCCCGCAATCATCGAGCGCGCATTTGCACATCAATCTAAAACACCGGATCAAAGTAATCTCTTGATTGTAACCCGTCCGGCTAAGCAGATCACCTATTATGCAGGTTTCGCCTGGGAGAAAAGTGGCCAGGTACGTTCCGGCGCCGACTGGGACGAGATGCTGAGCAAACAGGCGCAAATTGTTGCACATCCTTTAGTTGTTACCATTAAATAAATCCTTACAACCTTCAATCGAAGCTTATGACCAAATCAGAAATCCGGTATGCACATCATCCATCAGACGTAAAAAACTATACTACAGAAGCACTGCGTGCGCATTTCCTGATCCCGACCTTGTTCGAATATGATACCATAAATCTGGTTTATACCATGTACGACAGGTTAATTGTAGGTGGCGTGCTTCCGGTGAGTAAGTTTTTGAATCTGGAGAGCATTGATGAACTGAAAGCTACGAACTTCCTGGACCGGAGGGAGCTGGGGATCATCAACGTGGGTGGAGCGGGAACGGTGAGGGTAGATGGAACCGGTTATGAACTGGCAAAAAAAGAGGCACTCTATGTTGGAAGGGGCGCAAAGGAAGTGGTCTTTGAGCGTTCAGGTGAGGAACAACCTTATTTCTACATCAATTCGGCACCTGCACATCATGCTTATCCTACAAAGAAAATTGGGAAGGCAGACGCTGAAGTGATCCAATTGGGTGATCAGCAATATGCGAACCGGCGTACATTGAACAAACTTATAGTGAACAGCATTGTCGAAACTTGTCAGCTGCAGATGGGTTTAACTGAACTACATCCAGGTAATGTCTGGAATACCATGCCTGCGCATACACACAATCGCCGGATGGAAGCATATTTCTATTTTGATCTGGAAGCGGGACAGACCATCAGTCATTTCATGGGTCAGCCGGATGAAACCAGACACCTGTTCCTGCAGAACCATCAGGCCATAATTTCGCCCGAATGGTCAATACATTCGGGCGTAGGTACAAGTAATTACAGTTTTATCTGGGGCATGGCCGGAGAAAATCTCGACTATGGCGATATGGATGGTGTTAGTCCGGCTGAGCTGCGGTAAACTGTTTGATCATATCGTCCAGAACAGCCTTCCCTAAGCCTACACGATTCGCATATTCCAGGCAAAGCGCATACTCCTTGTCGTGGATCTCACCGTCTTGTGTCATCATCTGCACCAGGGTTTGCAGCTCCAGGGTCTTCTGCAGGCCGTCTTCGGGAATAACGAAAGTTAAAACTCCGAGGTTATCTGCCATTGGCATAACCTGATCTGAAGTAAGACCAAGGCGGTTTCCGATCGACAATAGGAGCTCGCTCTCGTCTTTTTCCAGGACCCTGTCTGCTGCGGCGATTAACACCAGGTTTTGATAGAAGGCAAGCTTCTTTTGTGGTGTATTCAGCACCTCTTCTAATGATTTTATATTTTGCATAGGAATGTTCGTTGATGTAAGGCCTGGGTATCAAATTCCTTACCATAAAAGCTTTTTCTGGTGTTTGCAAGGCGGGCTTAAGCGGCGGAGAGCGCATAGGAGGGGCTATATTTCATTAAATACAACACAGTTGTGTAAAAGTTACACTTAGGTCTCTTACCTGTAACCGGTGTAGGTTGCTGGTGTGTAAGGTGTTGTAAATGAGTGTGCAAGATGAGAATTGTAATTCTTGTAAATAGCCTGCGCATGTGGTGCCACTTTCAAAAAAATAAGGTTAATAAATTTTTAATTATATATTTGCAAGCGTTGCTGGATCTTGCAATGATGTGCTTATTAATGCATTAAGGCGTTCCATCAGAATACATTGAACAAGCCTTGCTAGAATGGCAAAAAAGGCAATTAAATTTAAAAGACAACCCGAATGCTAAATTTTGTTCTCTTTGGCCCACCGGGTGCAGGTAAAGGCACCCAATCAGAAAAATTGATCGAAAAATATCAATTGATTCACATCTCCACAGGCGATCTTTTCAGATCACACATCAAAAATCAAACGGCTTTAGGACAAAAGGTAAGCGCATTGATCGCAGAAGGTCAGCTGGTTCCAGATGGCATCACCATTGACATGCTGGAAGAAGAAGTGAACAAAACTCCGGACGCTAAAGGTTTTATTTTCGATGGTTTTCCGCGTACCATTCCACAAGCGGTTGCTTTGGATGAGTTTCTGGCGAAAAAAGGTACTTCAATTGCAGCAGTAATTGCCCTTGATGTGGATCAGGAGGAGCTTAAGAAGCGGGTTGCACAACGTCAGAAGGAATCTGGCAGGGTAGATGACCAGGCGGATAAGATTCAAAAACGTATCGAAGAGTATTTCACCAAGATCGTTCATGTACTGCCTTATTACGACGAGCAGAAAAAACTAACAAAAATCAATGGTATTGGCAGCATCGAAGGTATCTTCAATGAAATCAGTGCGGTTGTAGATCAATACTAATAACAAAATACCTTTAAATAGCGGGATAGATTTAATTCGTCCCGCTATTTGCATTTCTTATCTTTGCGCAAATATGCATTAGCGCATGTTGTTACGGCTTTTATTCAAAAGCCATCATTTCCATTAAATATCAAAAAATATGTCACAGGGTTCCAATTTCGTAGATTATGTAAAAATATGCTGCCGTTCAGGTAAAGGTGGACCGGGCTCGGCACATTTGCACCGCGATAAGATGACCTCCACAGGAGGGCCTGATGGTGGTGATGGTGGCCGCGGCGGACACATTATCCTGAAAGGAAATCCACAGTTCTGGACCTTGTTACACTTAAAATACCGTAAGCACATCATCGCTGAAGATGGTATGAGCGGATCCAGCTCAACTTCTACCGGTAAATCTGGTAAAGATGAGGTGCTTGAAGTGCCTCTGGGCACCATTGCCAAAGATGCTGAAACTGGTGAAGTGCTTTTCGAGATCACCACAGAAGGGGAGACCAAGATCCTTACCCCTGGTGGACGAGGGGGACTGGGGAACTGGCACTTTAAGTCTTCAACGCTGCAGACGCCACGTTTTGCACAGCCAGGTGAAGCCGGCACTGAACGTTGGGTGGTGCTGGAACTGAAAGTTCTTGCAGATGTCGGTTTGGTAGGTTTTCCAAATGCGGGTAAGTCGACCTTATTATCCGTAGTGTCTGCGGCGAAGCCGGAGATCGCGGACTATGCGTTTACCACATTGGTTCCAAACCTGGGCATTGTCTCTTATCGTGGGGATAAGTCCTTCGTGATGGCAGATATTCCTGGAATTATTGAAGGGGCTTCTAAAGGTAAAGGTTTGGGATACCGCTTCCTGCGTCACATTGAGCGAAACTCCGTGTTGTTGTTCATGGTGCCTGCCGATACAAATAGAAGCATCACAGAAGAATATGAAATCCTGAAAAGGGAACTTAAGGCGTATAATCCGGAGTTGATGCAAAAGCCGCATATCCTTGCAGTGACAAAATCTGACATGCTTGACGAGGAGTTGATGAATGAAATGAAAGCGGATTTACCAGCAAACATTCCATCCATTTTCATCTCTTCTGTAGCACAAAAGGGGCTTACAGAACTGAAAGATATGCTCTGGAGAGCCATTGAAGGTTAATCTAGCTGATCTAGCGCCTCAAGGATAATTCTACACACCTTCCTGATCTCAGCGTCTGTAATTACTAAAGGCGGTGCGATGCGCATCGCCGTTTCACAGTGCAGGAACCAGTCGATCACCACACCTTCATGACCGCATAGCTGACTAACTTTCTCAACCTGCTGAAAGCTGTCGAGCTGCATGCCCAACATCAATCCCATACCCCGGATTTCTTTGATCTTCGGATGTACCAGTAGTTCCCGGAACAACGCTTCTTTCTCGAATACGGTGGCGACCAGTTGCTCTTCCAGGATCACTTCTAAATTGGCAAGCCCTGCTGCGCAGGATACCGGATGACCACCAAAGGTAGTAATATGGCCAAGGATTGGATTTTCCGCAAGCACGCTCATCACCTTTTTATCTGCGATAAATGCACCGATCGGCATACCGCCGCCTAATGCTTTGGCAACAAGCAGCACATCAGGCACGATGCCGTAATGCTCGAAAGCAAAGAGCTTTCCGGTACGTCCAAATGCCGCCTGTATCTCATCTAAGATGAGCAATGCACCCATTTCATCGCAGCGCTGACGAAGCTTTTGCATATACGCCAGATCGGCAACACGAATACCTGCTTCGCCCTGTAAGGTTTCCATGATCACACAGGCGGTCTCTTCCGTGATTTGCTCCAGGTCTGCTTCGTTATTGAAGTTTATGAAGCTTACATCAGGTAATAAAGGGCGGTATTTCTGTTTAAATTCTTCATTACCCATAACGCTCAAAGCGCCGTGCGTACTACCGTGGTAAGCGTTTTTGCAGGAGATGATCTTAGTCCTGCCGGTATAACGTTTCGCTAGTTTTAAGGCGCCTTCGGTAGCTTCCGCACCGGAGTTTACAAAATACACGTTGTTCAGGCTGGAAGGTAGTACAGAAACGAGCTTCTCCGCAAATTTAACCATCGGTGTTTGCACGTACTCGCCATACACGGTTAGGTGCAGGTATTTGTTGAGCTGCGCCTGAATGGCCTCGAGTACACGTGGATGGCGGTGCCCGATATTACTTACCGCAAAGCCTGACACCAGGTCGATGTAAGCTTTGCCATTGAAATCATACAGGTAAATGCCCTCGGCACGCTCTATTTCAAGCATTTTGGGCGTGGTAGAGGTTTGTGCGGTATTTAGTAAAAAGAGCTGTTTGTTACTGATCATGGGTATGGAATAGGCCTACAAAATTAGGAAACTATTTAAACTATGGTTTGTTATCCGCATAGATTAAACTTTGCCTAATGTCAAAATTCAATGAACTCATAAAATCCGAGAAACCTGTACTGGTTGATTTTTCTGCGGAATGGTGCGGCCCATGCAAGATGATGGCACCAATACTACAGCAATTGAAGGGAATGATCGGCGACAGCGCAACCATATTGAAGGTGGATGTGGACCGCAACCCGGACGTATCCAACCTGTACCGTATTCAGGGTGTGCCTACATTGATCCTGTTTAAGAACGGGGAAATTAAATGGCGGCAGTCTGGTGTTGTACAGGCCAGCCAGCTGAAGTCTGTCATTGACGCTGCACTTTGATATTGCTGCTATTTCTGGAACAGAATATCTATGTGGGTCGACAGAGGAAGCTTAACCAGCCTGTAAAACCTCAGGTAAGTGGAGTAATTAATTTGTTTGGATTGCTTGTTTCTGCCTGTCAAGATCTCTTAACCGGTTTTCCTTCTTGGCAAGCTCAGCTTGAGCATCAGCGAGTTTCTTTTGTGCATCTTCAAGCTTTTGGTTTGCCTCTTTCGCATCCTCTGCGTCATCCTGTGCATCGTCAGCTTTGGATTCTGCTTTTCGGATTTGCTTTAGATTGCCACTGGTGGCTGTAGATGCCTGTCTTCTGCTCTCTTCGAGTGATTCCCTTGATTTCGCTTCCGCCTTTTGCGCTTTAGCCTCGAGAACAGGAATATCGCTTCGTAACTTGTTGATGTCACCTTGAAGGTTAACAACCTCACGCAAGAGCACCCGGTATTCCTTGTTCAGGTTTACGGTATCTGCGGCCGTAGTGTACGTTTTTGGGGAGCAACTGTAAAAGAATGCACTCAGGAATAGTGCGACAGGTAATAGGTAGATGATTTTCTTCATACCCCTATAAACCAATAACCATGCCTTTTTGATTGAAAGGCATGGTTATAATGGCGTTACATATTTCTGCGGTACTGTCCGCCGACCTCATAAAGGGCATGTGAGATCTGGCCGAGCGAGCAGTATTTACATACCTCCATCAACGCTTCGAAGATGTTCTTTCCCGCAATGGCGCTAAGTTGTAGTTCACGAAGAAGTGTTGCAGCCTGATCCGCATTGCGCGCCTGGAAGTTTTCCAATGCGGCAATCTGGAACTGCTTTTCCGATTCTGTAGCACGGATAACTTCTGCGGGTACAATGGTCGGTGAGCCATTCTTGTTCAGAAAGGTATTTACGCCCACAATAGGGTAGTCGCCATTGTGTTTCAATGTTTCATAATGCAGGCTTTCTTCCTGGATCTTACCACGTTGATACATGGTTTCCATCGCGCCAAGCACGCCACCACGGTCGTTGATCCGCTTGAATTCCATCAACACGGCTTCTTCAACAAGGTCTGTTAATTCCTCGATGATGAATGCACCTTGTAATGGATTCTCGTTTTTAGCCAGGCCAAGCTCCCGGTTGATGATCAGCTGGATGGCCATCGCTCTTCTTACAGATTCTTCGGTAGGGGTGGTGATGGCTTCATCATAGGCATTGGTATGCAGCGAATTACAGTTGTCATAAATAGCATACAAAGCTTGTAGCGTCGTACGGATATCGTTAAAATCAATTTCCTGCGCATGCAGCGACCGCCCTGAGGTTTGAATGTGGTACTTTAACTTC
Organism: Pedobacter sp. NEAU-ZC8; assembly: GCF_059278965.1. Lineage (NCBI taxonomy): Bacteria > Pseudomonadati > Bacteroidota > Sphingobacteriia > Sphingobacteriales > Sphingobacteriaceae > Pedobacter > Pedobacter sp. NEAU-ZC8. The sequence continues at coordinate 68,263 of NZ_JCAJXC010000021.1, read as the reverse complement.
TGTGAGCGGTCATTACCCTTGTATTTGTTTTTGATGGCTTTAGCCCAGATCCTTCTTGCTACCCGGCCAATCACCGCATATTCCGGATCGGTGCCATTAGAGAAGAAGAAGGATAGGTTTGGAGCAAAATCATCGATATGCATGCCACGGCTCAGGTAATATTCCACGAAGGTAAAACCGTTGCTCAGGGTAAAGGCAAGCTGTGAGATCGGGTTTGCGCCTGCCTCGGCGATGTGGTAACCAGAGATGGAGACGGAATAGAAATTACGCACCTGCTCATCGATGAAGTACTTTTGAATATCGCCCATCATCCTTAAAGCGAATTCGGTAGAAAAGATGCAGGTGTTCTGCGCCTGATCTTCTTTCAGAATATCCGCCTGTACCGTACCGCGTACAGTGCTGATGGCGTAAGCCTTAATCTTCGCATATACATCTGCAGGCAACACCTGATCACCGGTTACACCAAGGAGCATCAGTCCAAGTCCGTCATTACCTTTAGGCAGTTCACCCTGGTAAACCGGGCGTTGCATGTTTTTGGCTGCATAGATCTCCTTGATTTTGGCTTCAACTTCTGCTTCCAGGCCATTTTCTTTGATGTATTTTTCGCATTGCTGATCAATTGCGGCATTCATGAAGAAGCCGAGCAACATTGGTGCAGGCCCATTGATGGTCATGGATACTGATGTAGAGGCCTTACAAAGGTCGAAACCGGAGTAGAGCTTCTTCGCATCATCAAGCGTCGCGATACTTACGCCCGAGTTACCGATCTTGCCGTAGATATCCGGGCGGATATGCGGATCTTCCCCGTACAAGGTAACCGAGTCGAAGGCTGTGGACAAGCGGTGTGCAGGTTGACCTAAAGACACGTAGTGGAAGCGCTTATTGGTTCGCTCCGGACCACCTTCACCGGCAAACATACGCGTTGGGTCTTCACCTTCACGTTTCAGCGGGAACACGCCAGCTGCATAAGGGAATGCACCGGGTACATTCTCGGTAAGTAACCAGCGCAGAATATCTCCCCAGTCATTGTACCTTGGTAAGGAAACCTTCGGTACTTTGATGTTTGAAAGCGAGGTGTAAAACAGCGGCTGTTTGATCTCTTTATCACGAACTTTGTAGATGAAGTCATCCTGCTTATACTGCAGCTGCATCTCCGGCCATTCGCGAAGCAACCTTTTGCAGCTGCCATCAAGTTGTTCTTCCAGGTGGTTGTAGACGTCCTGTAGTCCCGCACTCAGATTGTCACTGCCTGCGGGCATGTCTTCGGCAGATAGATCCATTACCCCTTTTAACTGGTACAGTTTTCTGGCGATGTTGCTCTGCTGTTGTACCCATTCATTGTATGCGGCACTGGCTTCGGCAATCTCCGCCAGGTAACGGGTACGGTCTGGTGGGATGATGTATATCTTCTCCGACTGTGCGGAGGTCGTCAGGTTCTGAGCTTCGTAATCTATTCCGGTAACGGATTTGATCTTCTCCATGAGTGCGCTGAACAGGTTGTTCATGCCTGGATCATTGTACTGCGAGGCCATCGTGCCAAACACCGGAATGCTTTCATCCGCTGCATCAAAGAGGTTGTGGTTACGTTTGTATTGCTTACGAACATCGCGCAAAGCATCCAAAGCGCCTCTTTTATCGAACTTGTTGATTGCGACTAAGTCTGCGAAGTCCAGCATGTCAATTTTTTCCAACTGCGTCGCCGCACCAAACTCCGGCGTCATCACATACAAGGACACATCGCAGTGTTCTGTGATCTCCGTATCTGACTGACCAATTCCGGAGGTTTCCACGATGATCAGGTCATAACCAGCAGCTTTACAGATATCAATGCTCTCCTGAACATTTCTGGAAAGCGCCAGGTTGGCCTGCCGGGTTGCAAGAGAACGCATGTACACGCGTGGGTTATTAATCGCATTCATGCGAATCCGGTCGCCCAGCAATGCGCCGCCAGTCTTTCTCTTGGAAGGGTCGACAGAGATGATGGCGATGGTTTTATCTTTTACTTCCAGCAGGAATCTTCTCACCAGCTCATCTACCAGCGATGATTTACCGGAGCCACCCGTACCGGTAATGCCCAACACAGGTGCTTGTTTAGCTGCACTTAGTTTTTTAAGTTCATCCACGAAGGCTTGTGTGGCTTCAGGATCATTCTCCGCAACGGTAATTGCTGTGGCGATGCTTTTCACATCTTTGCTTTGTATGCCCTGCAGTTCGTTAGAGATCGTTTTTGCAGTGACAAAGTCCGTTTCCTGGAGCATGTGGTTGATCATGCCCTGCAGGCCCATTTTACGGCCATCATCTGGAGAATAAATCTTGGTAATTCCATATTGCTCCAGTTCAGCAATCTCCTGGGGCAGGATCACACCGCCGCCGCCGCCAAAGATCTTGATGTGTGTGGCACCGCGTTCCTGCAATAGATCATACATGTATTTGAAGTATTCAAGGTGTCCACCCTGGTAGGAGGTCATGGCAATACCCTGGACATCTTCCTGGATGGCGCAGTTAACAACTTCATCTACGGAGCGGTTGTGACCAAGGTGGATCACTTCGGCTCCAGAGGACTGCAGTATGCGGCGCATGATGTTGATCGTCGCATCGTGCCCGTCGAATAAAGCAGCTGCAGTTACAAAGCGTATCTTATTTTGTGGTTTATAAATTTGAGTTTGTTCCATAAAGGAGATTTATATTTGGCCAGTAAAGTTAATAAAAAAATAAAGCCGCAGATTCTGCGGCTTTATGCTTGATGCGATATTTACCTTATCGTTTTCTGAAGAGACTAATTGTCTGTAAGTTCAGTAATTGCCTGCCCCACCGTGCCATTTGGCATTTGAATTTGCAGCATTGCTGCAATGGTAGGTGCAATATCCGTCATATGATGAGGTTTGTTTGTCTTGCCGGGTTTAACCTTCCAACCCATGAATACAGCCGGGATATGTGCATCATATGGATTCCAAGAGCCGTGTGTGGTTCCGGTGCTTCCACCGTCAAACCAGTTAGGGTTTAAAATGAAGTAGATGTCGCCGCTGCGGCGTGCATTGTAGCCATTTGCGATACGCTCTTTAAGTAGCGCCGGCAAAGTGGCTTCACTCAGTTCAGTGATATCAACGGCGTTTAAAATACCTGTTTGTTGCTTAAGGAACTTGATGGTGGTTCTCTTCATATCTTCAAAGTCCAGCTCAGCTTTCTCAATTTCGGGTTTGTTGAAGATTACCTGATTGTTCATCACAGTCAAAACACTCTTCTGAATTTTGAACTCCTGTTCCAATACTTTATTCAGGCCTGCAGCCAATTGCCGGTTACTAACCACGCCAGCTGGTAACTTGTTTGCTTCCATGAATTTAGGAACGTGCGCTGCGCCATGATCGGCAGAAAGGAAGAAAAGGTAATTTCCTTTACCCAGCGTTTTATCCAGGTAATTGAAAAAAGCTTCTAAGTCCTTGTCCAACCGCAGGTAGGTATCTTCCGCTTCGATTGAGTTTGGTCCAAACTGGTGGCCAACATAATCTGTTGAGGAACAGCTCACTGCAAGGAAGTCTGTGTTGCCTGCCTGACCCAGCTTCTCATGTTCAATTGCCAGCTTTGCCATATCCAGGGTCATCGTATTACCGAAAGGTGTACTTCTTACCAGGTCGTAGTTTTTATTTATGGCGTCTGTTAGCTTGTGCGGGAAGGCAGAATTGGTTTCCCCTTTATAGCGGCCCTCAAAGGCATTATCATCTGAAGTACTCTGGGTATAGCTCTCTATCGGGTATAAAGTCTCCCAGTTTTTTTCGTAGAACCTGTTCTGGTGTTTCGCATTGTTATAGGCTTCTACCCAGGCAGGCAACTGCTGCATATAGTAGGTGCTGGTGATGAAATTTCCATTGGAGCCATCGTACCAGTAGGCTGCATTTGCCGAATGGCCAGCCGGTAGGATGGAACCACGATCTTTCATCGAGATACCAATAACTTTACTTTTGAAATTGGTCGCCAGCCTGAGTTCATCCGCGATGGTGGTAGTCAGCATGTTCTTTGGCGACATCTCACCAGCATTTGAAGTAGTACCTACAGATTTTACAGACTTATCTTCTGCGCAATAAACATCACGTTGTAGTTCCGGGTCGTACCAGTTATTTCCGATGATGCCGTTAATTGCAGGCACAGATCCGGTGTAGATGGAGGCATGTCCACATGCAGTATAGGTGGGTAGATAAGGGATCATGGTGTTTTCGGCAGAGAAACCTTCGTTTACCAGTCTCTTGAATCCGCCCTTGGTATAACGGTCATAATACCTGTAGAGATAATCCCAGCGCATTTGATCTACGACTAGTCCGACAACTAACTTCGGTCTTTCAATTACCGTACTGCCCGTTTTCTTTCCTGTGGCACTAGCATGCTTCTTCTGCGCATACACTGCTGGATTAAGCAATAGCAGCGCGGTTAATATCAGGTATACCTTTCTCATCATATCTAAATTAGGATGCCTAAAGGTATAAACTATGCAGACCTAATAACAGATATGGAATGTAAAGAATTTATAAAACTTCGGCGATTACAAAGGTGCTTCCACCAACAAATACAAGATCATCGACTGCTGCATGCTGTTTTGCCGCGCTCAAAGCCTCGGTTACGGTTTGGAACGCGCTGCCATGCAGCCCATGTGCCTGCGCCTGTTCCTGTAAAGAAGCGACAGGAAGTGCACGCTCCAGTTTCGGTTGGCTGAAATAATAGCTTGCTTCTTTTGGAAGTAGCCCAAGGATTTTGGAGATGTCTTTATCTTTTACCATGCCGATCACGAAATGTAACCGCGCGTGTGGTGTCGCCTGAATATTCTTCAGCACCTCGGTGATTCCGGCAACATTATGCCCCGTATCACAGATCACCCGTGGATTAAAACTCAAAGTCTGCCACCTGCCTTGCAAGCCTGTAAGCTTTTTTACCTGGCACAAAGCATCATAAACATGCTTAGGTTCAATGTTAAAGCCCCGGGCATTCAGCTGGTCTACGGCAGCGAGCACCGCCGGGATGTTGTATTGCTGGTAACTTCCATTCAGATCCAACTCAAGATCTTTATACTGAAGTTTCCCGTTTTTCTGAACGGAAAATACAAGTTTATTGTCTTTGCTGCGCAGGTCCTCAACCTGGTATTCGCGTGATGCAAACTGCAGGCTTGTACCCACTTCAGCAGCTTTATCGACAAATACAGCCCTGGTTTCCGCCGCTTCTTCACCCACAATCGCGGGCACACCAGCTTTAATGATCCCTGCCTTTTCAAAGGCGATCTTCGGAAGGGTATCGCCAAGGATGTTGATGTGATCAAGACTGATATTGGTAATAAGCGATAGTTCCGGCTGAATAATATTCGTGGAGTCGAGCCTGCCACCCAAACCCACCTCAACTACCGCAACATCAACCTCTTCAATCGCGAAGTAAGAAAATGCCATGGCCACAGTAACTTCAAAGAATGATGGCTGCACGCGTTCAATCACCTTCATTTGCTGTTTTACAAAGGCGGTGACGAAAGCTTTCGGCGCCATCTTCCCATTGATGCGGATACGCTCACGGAAATCTTTAAGGTGAGGGGAGGTGTATAAGCCGGTCTTGTAGCCGGCTTTTTGTAGTATTGCAGCAAGCATGTGTGAGGTCGAACCTTTGCCGTTCGTACCAGCAACATGTATGCTTTTGAAAGTATCCTGAGGGTTCCCCAGACTTTCACAAAGTGCAAGGGTATTGGTTAAATCTTTTTTAAGCGCTGCCTCTCCAATCCTGGTAAACATCGGAAGTTTACTGTATAGGAAATCCAGTGTCTCTGAGTAGTTCATGAAATTATTAATGATGAAGCAAAAAGCCTATTTCACCTTGAAGTTAAATATCACCACGCCCACCTGAACGTCCGGTGCATTTTCACTTTGATTAAGGCGTGCACCCATTACCGCTTCTTTACACTTCTGCCAAAGCTCACGGTCGTTCAAGGTGGTGCCTTTCACTCCCGGAACAGCGTTGATAACAATACCTTCACGGTTAATGGAAATCCGTACAGCGATTTTGCCGGTCTTCTGACCATCATCCTGTGGCGTTACCAGGTTGGTAAAACGTCTTAATGCAATTGGCGTATCGCCGAAGCCTGAACCACCTTCGCCGTAGTTGTTGGATAGTGGGTCGCCATTGATGCTTCCCTGATTACCCGGCGTACTACCAGTACCATCACCTTTGCCGGTTCCGGTGCTCTTCTTGCCTTTGTATAAGGCATTCTGGTTGATGGTCGGCGTGGCAGGCTTTTCTTCAGCAGCAGCTGTGGGCGCTTGTGTGCTGGTTGATTTTTTGGTATTTACCGCAACTGCTTCTTCCGTAGATTGTGTCTGGATGTCTTTAGCACTGGATTCCACCACACTCTTGGTTGGCTCTTGTGGTACCGGAACAACCTTATCCGGGAGTTCATTATTTGCATCAGGATCAGCCGAAGGCTCTTCAAGGCTCGTATAGTCCGTACCCATACCTTCAACAGAGGTACCGTAGTTTACAACAATACCACCCATTCCAGCTTCCACCGGAGGCTCGAAGGTCCCTATCGCTATGAAATAGCTTAATACCAGGAAAAGCGCCATAATCCCGGTAGAGATGGCCAGCGCTTTTGGGTAATTATTTTCTTCCTCGTGGTAAATCATTATTTCTTAGGTTCTACAGCTAAAACAACTTTCAGCTTTAATTGATTTGCAACATCAAAAACCTGCATGGTGTTCTCAATAGAAACACCTCGTGCTACATATAAAACGATGGTTAAGTCTGGCGAAGCCTGTTGGTAGCTTTCTACTGCGGCCTGTAAACCCTCCAGGTTAACCTGCTTCTTCTCCACAAAATACTCCAGGTTCTCACTGATCGACACCGTTATGGTCTTTTGTGCGTTCGACTGCTGGCCCGACTCCGATCTTGGCAGCAGCAGTTTCACCACTTGCGGGTTAACCACCGCCGAAGCAAGCAGGAAGAACAACAGCAAGAAGAACATGATGTCATTCAGCGCAGAAGTATGAACTTCAACCGTGGCTTTATTTCTCTTACGTAAATTCATTATTTACCTGGCTCTTCTAATAAGTCAATAAACTCGATGGAATCAGTTTCCATACGCAGGATAATACGTTCCACCATCATGTTCAGGATGTGATACAACACGTAAGCTACGATACCGATCACCAAACCGCTGGCTGAAGTGATCATCTTAACGTATAAACCGCCTGAAATGGTACCAATCTCAATAGCTCCTTTGATGGAAACATCATGGAAGATCTGGATTACCCCGATGATCGTTCCAACGAATCCAAGCATCGGCGCAATACCAGCAACGATACCAAGGATGTTGATGTTCTTCTCCATTTTGGAAACCTCAAGTTTACCCACGTTCTCAATTGCACCTTCAATCTCTTTAATCGGACGACCGATTCTTCTTAGCCCTTTTTCAAGCATTCTGCTTAAAGGAGAACGATTATTTCTGCATACTGTTATGGCGTGATCTAACTTTCCTTCATGGATATACTGTTTGATCTGCAGCATCAGGTTCGCTTCACTTTTGGAAGCATTTCTGATGGTGATGTAACGTTCAATAAAAATTACCAATCCTAAAAATGCAAGCAATGCAAGTGGGATCATTACCCATCCACCCTGAAATAGCAGGTCAATGAAATGTATCTCCTGAGGCGGTGTTGCAACCACCTGATTGGTCAGGCTTGTGGTATCAGTTAGTTGTGTTGCTGTGTCTACGGTACCTTGTAGCAATGTGATCATATTATTGTGGTTTGTTTTTGTAAATGTATAAGCCTTTAATTTTCAATTTTTCACCCAATCTATCGCGTGCCTCTTTAGCGCTTTGCTCGTCCTTTAACGTGGCGATACTCATTTTTAGTCTCTTACCAGGTGCGTTATGAACCACTTTAGCTTTGATTCCGCTCCTTTTCATAGTCTCGATAAACCAGCTCGCTTCCTTTTCATTCAAAACGGAAGCGCCAATAACTTCATAGGTAACCACGGTATCTGCAGCAGCCTTGGCTACCGGTTGAACCGTTTTCAGGCTATCAACTGAAGGCGCTTTTTCCATTTTCAAGCGCGCTGCAGCAAGGCTGTCGGCCTGTGCCGTGGAGTCTACGATGCTCTGATCCCTTGCAATACGCGCCAGGCTGTCAGCCCTAAGCTTTTCCACCGTAGCGGTCGGAACAGTAGGTTCTTCCGTAAAAGAGCTGGATATTCTTGGATACAGGTAATAGGCGGCAACGCTGAGCAACAAAATCGCCAGCAAAATCACCGCAACCTTGGTAAGCAAGGAGCCGCTTTCAGCAGGTGGTTCTTCTTTAATGGTATAGTTGATGCGGTTCTCAATGATCGGGCGCCTGATTTCGTTCAGGATCTCTTCATTGGTTTCCTTGCCTGGATTTTCCTCTTCCAGTAAATTCTCCGTAACGATCGCTTCCTGTTTGGTCATCGGTTCTGCAACAGGTTCCTGCGCTTGTTCCTTTGCAGGTGCTTCTTCCTCCACAACCGTGCTTACTGGAATGGTTACCGGAATAACAGGCGTAACCGGAATAACAGTAACAGCTTCTTCAGGTTGTTTAACCTCTGGCTCCTGCGTTACAGGCTCCTGAGCCACTGGTTCCTGCGCTACAGGCTCTTCAATTTTTGGCAAACCGAAGAACTCGCGGCCTGGTTTAAAGTCTGCATGCTGTTCCAGTACGGTTTGTCCGTTCACCTGGCGAAGCACCCCGATAGGTCCAAAGTCCGCATAACCCTGATCGGCCAGCTGCTGGCTCAGCAGTATGGCAAACCGGCTGATTGCATCTGCTGCAACCTCCCGGCTTACGTTTTCTTTGGCCACCAGCTCGTTGATTAACAAACTGGAGTCACTGATTTCCTTTTTAAAAGCTGTAGTAGATCCGGGAGGCAGAAAAGAGCGGCTAACGCTGTCGTATCTGCCTGGAGATTTCTTTTTATAAATGGTTCCAAAGCCATCAATTCCGACTTCTTTATGAAACTGAATTAACTCAGCTACGTACTTTACTATCTCCATCGGGGTAAAAATAAATTATAATTCTATAGTAAGCAATTAATAAGCGAAATGCACTAGAATGAGTAGCTGATACCTCCAAATACGTTCAGACCAATGTTGTCATAGTACAAAAAGCGGCGGTTGTTTGAATTCATCAGGTTATTAACCTTCAGGAAAGCGCCAAATTGCTTATTGATCTTATAGTCGGCACCCAGACCAAGATCTACAAAACCTTTCATGGTTACGATGTTCTCAATGGAAGGATCAGGGACGGAATATGGAAGAACTGGCTGTGCGGTATAAACCTTAGCCTTGGTTTCTCCCTGCATATAAACGGCTGCGTTAAAGCTTAGCTGTTCATTGACGTTCAACAGCAAGTTAGAGCTTAAACGTGCCTGAGGCTTAAACCAGCTTTCACTTTCTGAAGCAGGTTTGTACTGTTCCATCGTTAAGCCACCGGTCCAACGCAAGGCATCGCTCACTTGTACGGTAATCTCACCGTTGATCCCGGTCAGCTTCATGTTGCCAAAATCGTAGATCACGTCAAATCTGTTTACTGCGCCAAAGTTGTTTACATACAATGGCATATCGGTGATCTTCTTGTGGTATGCTTTGATCTTGTAACCGAAACCAGGACCACCTGTTCCCTTAATCCCAGCAGTGATACTCATTTTCTCGATAGTATTCTGAATACGGATATCGCTGTTCAGGAAGGGGTTTTCATCGGTAAAAGCTTTCATGCTGTTACGGTTTACGTCACCTTTAAGTTCTCCAAAGATCTGCAGGTAATCTGGTACCAGCGTGAAATCTGCCGTAACCAAAGGGAAGATCCTGGTGGTAGAGAATTCGCCAAATTCCTGTACGAAGTTAATCCCCGCATTGATCTTAACGCCACTCGCCTGTAAACGGATGTATGGGTTTAAACGTAAAAGGTTGTTCGAAATCTTAGTCGTTATACTTTTGGTCGATCCAAAATCAAGTCCTGCGGCAAGCCCAAGATTGAAGCTTTGAATACGTTTATTCAGGTAACCATTAATGGTGATCGCATTTTCCCTGGCATCATATTTATCACCCCAAAGGTAGCCATTGATTTTAGCGGCATAACTTAAAGCATTCTCATCCGTGCTGTAGCGATTTACCACTTCACCTTCTGCCTCGATAAAGTTAAAAGCCTGCTTTGCAGGATCAAGGTTGAAGTCCGGTTGCGATGGATCTTGTCCGTAAAAGCGAAGACCATTGCGCTGATAGTTTACACGGCCACTAAACGTTGCAAGGTCCGTGATACTTCTTCCAAATACGCTAAGTTCCTGCTGATTGAATTTCTGTCCTGGTAGTTTACCTTCCTGACCGAAATGCCTGAAGTAACCACCTGCCTGCAAAGCTTCATCCTTGCCGGTGTTAATGTACGCTTCCAGCAGGGTGGTGGTTGCATTACCAAAGCCGCCTTTTGCATAATTGTTGATGAGCTCCTCTTCGCGAGCGGCTGCAAGCTGTTGTGCCTGCAGTTTATTGATGTCGGAGTTTAACTCCAGCTTTTTATCCGTTAGTGAATAGTTGAACTTAGCTTTATAATCCACTACATCATTCAAATCCGGGCTTCTTCTAAGTTTAACAGCTTCCGCCAGGATTGGCTTATAAGGTCTTACAACTTCAATTTCCTCTGCTATGGTCTTATCGTCTGTTTTCTCGGTATTCTCCGTTTTCTTTACGTCCTGAGCTTGAGCAGCCAAGCCGGTAGAACCAACTAAAACAAGGGTTGTATATATAAATTTGTTGAATTTCATCTTCGCTGTGCTTATTTAATTTTTGCCAATTTCTCTTTTGCCGTAGGTACAATCTCATCGTCACCCTCATAGTTGTCGATCAAACTTAACAGGGTACTTTTTGCCTGCAGGTTGTCTTTCGTTGCCACATAGTTGTCGGCAAGTAAAAGGAAGGACTTTGCAACCCAGTAGTCGTACGATGGCATGTTGTTGATCAGGTCAAAGCAAGTCTTCAATGAAGTCTTGTAGTCACCTTTGGCATATTGAATCGCTGCCAGGTTGTATTTAGATTCTGCGGCAGCAATAGTCTTGGTTTTGGCTACCACGTTGCTGAATGCTTTTACAGCCGAAGTGGTATCCGCTTTTGCTAAATAAGCCTTTCCTGCATACAGGTCTGCACTGTTTTTCTCTTCTTCAGAAGACTTATCAGATTCTTTGATCAGCTGTACATATTTCACGATATCATCTGGCATGTTCAAAGCACTGTATGCTTTAAGCAGATTGTTGATGGCGTAGGTATAATGCGCTCTGTAATCTGCAGTTGTTTCCAGTCGTTTCAAATAAACGATTGCCTCGTTGTATTTTTTCTCTTTCAGGTACAACTCAGAAATACTAATTAAAGAACGCTCCGTGTAATCGCTGGTCCAGTCGTTCAGGATATATTCATAATCCGGAATAGCATCTGCACTTCTGCCGATCTTTACAAGGGACTCGGCGCGGATAAAGCGTCCTTCTTTATCGTGGATTGGTTTAGGGAACTTGTCGAAATAAGCATTTACCGCTTCAACAGTTCCTTGTGCATCACCTTTCAGGTATCTAACGTTTGCCGCCTGGAATGCGATGTTATCCTGTTCCGCAACGGTGTAATTTCCAATTGGTGTGGTCGCTGCATAGTCTATAAAACCCTGTGAATCACCTTTGTCGATATAGATGTTCTTGATTGATTCTAAGGATTGTTTTGCTTCTTCTGTACTGCCATATTCATTGATGACCTTCTTGAAAGTCTCCGCGGCAGCCTGATCCTGATTTTGGTTGTATTGAACCAATCCAATGGTCACCAATGCTCTTGGAATATAACTGCTGTTTGGATATTTGCTGATTAAAGCAGTTAAGTCGTTCTTGGATTTATCCAGCTCACCTTTGTTAAAATAGGTGTAAGCCATTTCGAATCCGGCATCATCTGCATAGTTCGACCCTGGAAACTGCGCAAGCAAACTCTGCATCGTTGCAATTTTAGCATCATCCTGGCCTTGTAAACCCTGGATCATACCACGCTGAAACAAGGCGTAATCTTCACCGGTGTTCTTTTCAGCAATGATACGGTTGTAGTTTGCCAATGCATTTTCATAGCTTTTACTTACAAAATAAGCATCAGCCAATCTGATCCTGGCATCATTCACCGTTTTCGGATCCTTATCATTACCATTCAGGAAACGTTCGAAGTAGGTCGCTGCTTTGCTGTATTTTTCATCTTCAAATGCCGCATAAGCAAGCGCGTAATTCGCATAGTTGTACACTTTGGTCTTGCTCGCTGCAGGCATCCCAAGGAACTTTTCAAAGTTTCTTACCGATTCACCGAACTTCCGAAGCTCATAACCCGCTTCAGCCATCCAGTATGCCGTTAAAGCGGTGATCTCCGGATCTTCATTAAAGTTCTGCGACCTTAAGAACATCGATAAGGCATTTGGAAATGCACGTTCGTTGTAAAACTCCAGACCTCTGAAATAGGTAACTTTCTGGTAAGCTTCCCTGGCTTCCTGTGTTTTGTTAGGAATAGGTTCCAGGATATCTATTGCAGCCTGATAGTTCTTGCTACTTAGCAGGATTTCACCAAGCAAGGTCTTAGCCTCATTGATGCGTCTTGATTTTGGAAACTGTTTCAGGAAGCTTTGGGTGGATTCCATCGCCTGAGAGTTAAAAGTCAGCTCATAACTCAACTTGGCATAATTTAGCCAGGCATCTTCCTGTACCACTTTGTCAAACTCCAGTCGCGAAGCCCTGAAGAAAGCACTTCTCGCTTTTTCTTTGTTGCCTTGTTCAATAAACAGCTGACCAAGGGTGTACATACCATTCTGCAGGTAAACATCATCTTTGGTAAGCTTCTCCAGCACCGAGATCGCTTCCTTGCTTTTCTTTAGTTTGTAAAGCGTGTAGCCATACTGATAGATGAACAAGTTGTTCTGAACGCCATTGGTATTTTTCGCATAGAAATCACGGAAGTAGATCTCTGCGTTCTTGTAGTCATTTTTAGCGAAATAGGATGCCGCGATTAAGCTGAGCATCTCTGTTTCATATTCCTGCTTGGTCGACTTCAAAATTGGAACTGCATAAGAAATTACATCATCATATCTTTCATCAAGATAATACATGGAGGTAATGTAGTATGGGTAACTGGACTCATACGTTGGCGAGCCTCTTAGTTTTTCAAAGTTGGCGAGTGCGGTTTTATATTCCTTATTCAGGTAGTTGATGTACGCGAAATAATAGGTCGCACTTTCCTGGAAAGGAGAATCCTCTTTCTTAACAGCTTCAAAAAGTGGCTCTGCACGTTCAATGTCGTTCAGCTGGAAGTAAGCGTATCCCTGTTTAAACTGGTACTCCAATCGCTGTTTCGCAGAAAGCGTTGAAGGATCGGTCTTCTCAAACCATTCCAATGCTTTTTGATATTCCTTCTGATCGAAATAAGACTTACCAACATGGAAGTAGGCAAGCTTCGTGTTCGGATTCAAAGGGTAGTCCTTAATGAAGTTCTGGAACAAGGCTTCTGCATCGCCATTGCCCAGCTCCAGGGCACAAACGGCAGCATAAAACTTGGCATTTTCACGAAGCAGGGAGAGCTCCGCATTGCTTTCCTGTTGGGTACCAGGTTTCTGCCTGATCTGTTCAACCAACCTGAATTGTTGGGCGGCAGCAACGTATTTCTCGTTATTAAGCAGCTCTAAGCCAGTCTGGTAATTTTTATTGAGGTTTACTATATTACTGATTTGCGCATATCCGGCGGAAAGGTTTCCAGCCAGTAATAGCGGAATAAAGAGGTATTTCTTCTGCATTGGGGTCAAATATGGTTGCTGCGAATATAGTTATATCTAATAAGTTTGTTAACATTTGTAATAAACATATGTTGATAACTTGTTAAACGGCAAAGTTGCAATTCATGGTATTGCAAGAAAACAGGTAATTATTAATCACGCTGAGCAGCAAGCAGATACAGTACAGCCATACGAACTGCTACACCGTTTTCCACCTGATCAAGAATGATCGACTGCTTACTGTCGGCTACATCACTGGTAATTTCCACACCGCGGTTGATAGGTCCGGGGTGCATTACAATGATTTCTTTGTCCAGGCTGTCGAGAATTTGTTTGTTCAAGCCGTACATCATGGCGTACTCGCGTTGAGAGGGGAAGTATTTAATGTCCTGTCTTTCCAACTGGATGCGCAACATGTTGGCCACATCACACCAGTTCAAAGCTTTCATCAGGTTATGTTCCACTTTTACACCCAGTTCGTGGATGTGTCTTGGAATTAAGGTCGTTGGTCCACATACCATTACTTCTGCGCCCAGCATCTGTAAGCACAGGATATTGGAGATTGCAACCCGGGAGTGCAGGATGTCGCCTACAATCACAACCTTCTTGCCTGCAACGTCGCCCAGTTTCTCGCGGATGGAGAAAGCATCAAGCAGCGCTTGTGTTGGGTGTTCATGGGCGCCATCACCGGCGTTCACGATCTGTGCGTTAATGTGTCTGCTCAGGAACACGCCGGCACCGGCATAAGGATGACGCATTACTACCATGTCCACTTTCATGGCCAGGATGTTGTTTACGGTATCGATCAATGTTTCGCCCTTGCTAACGGAAGAAGAGGATGCTGCGAAGTTCAATACATCAGCAGAAAGCCTTTTCTCAGCAAGTTCAAAGGAAAGTTTGGTTCGGGTAGAGTTTTCAAAAAAGATGTTGGCGATGGTAATGTCACGCAGCGAAGGCACTTTCTTGATGGGGCGATTAATTACCCCTTTAAAATTATCTGCAGTTTCGAAAATGAGTTCAATATCATTCCGGTTAATATCTTTAATACCTAAAAGATGCCGGGTTGATAGTCTGTCTGCTGCCATTTCTTATTTGTTTCTGTCTGATAATAAAATTACTTTGTCCTCTCCGTCTGTCTCTTTCCAGGTTACCCTTACAAGCTGAGAATCTACGCTGTCTACCTGCTGGCCGGTATAATCGGCTTCTACAGGCACATGCCTTGAAAACCTGCGGTCTATAAGCACCATAAGTTCCACTTTCGCGGGCCGTCCAAAAGCAAGTAAGGCATCAAGCGCCGCCCGGATGGTACGTCCGGTCCAGAGCACATCATCAATCAGCACCACATTCTTGCCTTCAATAATGAAGTTGATGGTATTTGAACTTGCATTCACCAGGCCATCTTTCCTTCTGAAGTCATCCCGAAAGAAGGTGATATCCAGATTTCCTTTCAGAATTTTACTGTCCGGCAGAATGGTCGAAAGCTCCTGTTGTACCCGGTCGGCGAAATAACTGCCCCGGGGTTGGATGCCTATTAATACGGTATTTGAAAAGTCGGTGTGGTTCTCAATAAGCTGATGGCACAACCTTTTGATTGTGATCTGAAACTTAGGGCCGTCTAGCAGTGTTCTTTTTTGCATGGACTTAGGGTTGCGCAAATATAAAAAAATTGGATGAAGCACAAAGCGCGCTGCCCAGATATCGGTCATTTAGTACATTTGCGTATGGCACATCCGGTGATATTTTTCGATGGTGTTTGTAACCTCTGCAATGCCGCAGTGCAGTTTATCCTGAAGCACGACAAAGCAGCGGTGTTTAAGCTGGCGGCGCTTCAGAGTGATGCAGCACGCCAGTTGCTCGCAGATCAGCCTGTTAATGCAGCGGCTTCCAACAGCATCCTGCTGCTCGAAGATGGACGGGTCTATAGCCGCTCCACTGCTGCGCTGCGTATAGCGAAACGGCTCAGTGGTGCCTGGCGATTATTGTACGTCTTCATTATAGTACCTGCATTTATTCGTGACTTTCTCTATGACCTGGTGGCAAGGAACCGTTACCGGGTATGGGGTAAGCAGGACAGCTGCATGATCCCGGCACCGGAGCTGCAGGAAAGATTCCTTTGAAAGGTTTCCTGATGACCTGTTGAACCCCGGTATAAACGGCGTCTAAGCGCCCTTGATCCGGTAAGTAGGCGAGTCAACCCCGGCTCGAGGCCGGCTCAAGGGCGGCTTAAGGGCGGCTCGACCCCAAATCTGCTGCAGCCCCGGGCCGAAATTTGAACAGCTTTGTTGCATAAACGTTGCTGGATTATTTGCTAAATTGTGCTTAGCCTCAGGGGCTATATACCTAACCAAATAAAATCTATATGTTTAACAGAAGATCATTTTTAAAAGCCAGCGGGACGTTGGCGGGCATGGGACTGCTATCTGCTTCCGGATGTTCAAAGCACATTTTTTCAGCTGCCAAATCAAAGTATCCACCTATAGGCCTGCAGACCTACACCTTGAATTTTCTTTTTAATGCCAAGGATGCAAACACCGCTGAGGTGTTAAAGCAAATTGCTGCAATCGGGGTAAAGGAACTTGAAACGGCGACTGGCACACCCGACAGTCTTTACTATGGTCACAAACCAAAAGAGTTCGCGAAAATCGTGAATGATCATGGGCTGAAATGGATCGGGAACCATTATCAGGGGCTGCCGCGCCAGGCCGCGAGTACCGGAACAGCGAACCGGCGCATAAACCTTCGTGATGATCTGCAGCAGATTGTTGATGATTCTGCCGAAGGCGGTTGTTCCTGGGTAATATGCTCCAGCTCGGCAGAGTCGAATATGGATGAGATTAAACGAACTACGGAGATCTTCGCCAAAGTAGGGGAACTGTCTGCCGCACAAAAGATGAAGTTTGCTTACCATAATCACCAGTCGGAATTTGACAAAATAGATGGCGTTAGTGCATACGATTATATATTAGGTCAGACGAATAAAGATCAGGTGTTTATGGAAGTGGATCTGGCCTGGGCTACAGAAGCGGGAATGGATCCGGTAGAGATGTTCAAACAATATCCAGGCAGATTTCCTTTATGGCATGTAAAAGATATCGATCGCAGCAGCAAAAAGCCATGTCCAGTAGGCCAGGGTAAGGTAGATTTTAAACGCATATTCGAGCAATCGGCACTTTCAGGTGTACAACATACTTTCATTGAACAGGATGGAGCCAAAAACATTGACGATCCCGCATCAAGCGTAAAGTGGATGCAGACAAATCTGGTGTAATTACCTGAGTCGATAAGTTGATCATTATGCTATCTTTGCGCATTAAATAATTTAAATGGGAGCAAATTTCATTGAGATTCTAAGAAAATCTCACAGTGTTATACTAGAAAAGTGGATTGATAGCCAGTCAAATATCATGACTTACAATGATGATTTGATTAGTAGTCAGGAGATTAGGGAACAAGCTGAAGAATTGTTGTCAGCCTTCCTGAAAAACTTAAATGTGGACAATGCCGGTAATGGCGACGCCCCAGAATTCGATGAAGTGGTTGAGGCTTTATCAGATCTTTCCATCAGCCGTGCAAAGCTAGGTTTCAGTCCTAAAGAAACTGGTGTTTTTGTAAACGGTATGAAAAATGCCATTATGGAGGTCCTTGAAGCTGAATTGACTGCAGATCCAGCAACCTTATATGCTGCAAGCAAACAGCTGCATACGCTTTTCGACAGCTTCAATATTGTAACCTTTGAAACTTTCATTCGCGGACGTGAAGAGGTGATCATCAGACAGACAGATGAGATCTCAGAAATTTCTACCCCGGTAATCCGCGTTTGGGAAGGTATCCTTGCCTTGCCGATCATCGGTACGTTAGACAGTGCCAGAACACAGGTTGTAATGGAAAACCTGTTAGAGGCAATTGTTGAAACCGGAAGTAGTATTGCTATTCTGGATATTTCAGGTGTCCCTGCGGTAGATTCACTGGTTGCACAACACTTGATGAAAACCGTTGCTGCAACGCGTCTGATGGGTGCGGAGTGCGTGATCAGTGGTATCCGCCCGGAAATTGCACAAACAATTGTCCACCTGGGTATTGATTTGTCAAACATCATCACCAAAGCTTCTCTTGCGCACGCTTTAAGGTTCTCCTTTCAGTCGCTGAAGTTAGAAGTTAAAAAAGTACAAACTCCGGCAAACCGATAATACCCTATGGAGAAAATTCCAATTTTAAGAATGGGACCATTTTTATTGGTCACCATTCAAGTGGATCTTTATGACCGTCTGGCGTTAAATCTAGAGGCTGATTTAATCAAAACGATCAGCGACACCAATGCAAAAGGTGTGCTGATCGATATTTCTGTTGTTTCTATTGTCGACTCTTTCATGGGCCGTATCATCGGAAACATTGCCAGTATGTCGAAGATTTTGGATGCAGAAACTGTAGTGGTGGGTATGCAGCCGGCGGTAGCAATTACGCTTATTGAGCTTGGTTTGCCCCTGACCGGTGTACATACGGCATTAAATGTTGAACGTGGAATGGAACTGCTGAAGTCAAAAGTAGATCTAAGTGACTATTCATCGAACGAAGATGAGGATGAGTATGAGCCCGATGATCAGCGTGATTACTAAACAATCGATGTTGATCCAGCAGGATCACGATGTTGTGCCTTTTCGAAACCGTGTTAAGGAATGTGCTGTAAAGCTAAAAATGGGCTTGGTCAATCAAACTAAACTCATTACTGCGGCAAGTGAACTGGTGCGTAACATGCTCAAGTATGGTCGTGGTGGTCAGGTGTTGATTGAAGGGGTTTCCAAAAGAAACCAATTCGGGGTGCGTCTGGTGTTTATCGACAAAGGCCCGGGTATTCCTGATATTGCGCTTGCCATGAAAGACGGCTACTCCACTGGTAAAAGCCTTGGGCTGGGCCTTCCCGGAACCAAACGGCTTGTGAATGAATTTGAAATCGAATCGACAGTTGGCGTAGGCACCAAAGTGTCTATCATTAAATGGTGTAATGGTTAACAAGAACTATACACGTTATGAAGCTTCCGACCGGAGTTTTTATGCGCTGCTAAGAAAAGGTATCCATAAACAGGCAGTACAGGCTGATTTTTCAGAGATCAAAATTGCGCATCTGGATCTTATTGTTGCAGAGATTACCTCCAACCTGGACAAGTACACCAACGGTGGAGAGGTGCTCTGTGCCGTTCAGGGGCTGGGTAATGACCAGTATATGGAGATCATCGCTATTGACAGCGGACCGGGGTTCAATGACCTGGCCCTTATGATGGTTGATGGTATATCTTCAGGCAGTACTCTAGGCCATGGATTGGGCAGTATCAAAAGGATGTCTGACTTTTTCAGCATCTACTCCCTGAAAGGCTGGGGGACGATCCTGGTATCCAGGCTCTATAAAACGGATGCGCGTACAGAAAACCGCCGGATTGTGGTTCGGGGTATCGTGGTGCCAAAACCGCCGGAGAAAGTTAGCGGTGATGGTTTTACGTATAAGTTTTCAGAACGCTATTTCAAGCTGATGCTGATGGATGGCCTGGGACACGGACCTGAAGCCAACAAAGCTGTAGAAGAAGCATTCAGTGCATTTAAACTTTGTCCTTTACATGATCCTGCAGATATTGTCCGGTACATGCATCCACCACTGAAGAAAACCAGAGGGGGGGTAGGCACCCTATTGGTGTACGATGGACAGAAGGATGTTTATAGCATTCTTGGTGTTGGGAATATTGCATCAAAGATCGTCGGCAATACAGAGTGTAAAAATATTATGCCTTATAATGGTATCATCGGCCATAACATTCCAAACACCATGACCAGCCATGAGATACCAGCTAAGGACTACAAATTTATTGTGATGTGTTCAGACGGAATTAAAACTCGCTGGGATATTACGAAGTATCCACACATACAGCGTTACGATCCGATCATCATCGCAGCAGCTATTTATAAAGATTTTGCCCGGCATACGGATGATATGTCGGTTGTAATTATAAAAATAAATAAGGTATGATCAGGTTAGCAGAGGTTACCTTAGAAAACGAGATGGATGTGGTATTATCTGGTCAGAAGTTTCTGAAAATAACAGAGCTGCTACACCTTAATTTGTCGACCCGCAGCACCTTTGCCAGTGCGGTTTCGGAGGTTGTACGGGTGATGACCGAACACACCGACCATGGTGTGTTACAGCTTGGGATTGTGGAGCAGGATCGCCGTCAGAAGCTGATATGTAAAATATGTTACCCGGCAGATGAACCGCCTATAGATCCCGACCTGTTCATGTATGCTAAAAAGCTGGTGCCTTTCTTTGATACCCATAAAACTGCCGAAAAAATTATTATTGAATTTTCGATCGGCTTACCAAAATCATTGAACCTCAACAAGCTTAAAATTCAGCAGATTGCGGAAGCGCTCGAGCAAAACGGTCCGGTGTCACCTTATGAAGTGCTGAAGATCAGTAAGAATGAACTTACGGCGAAGGCTGAACTTCAGGAGGCCGAACTTCGTGCTTCCAAGGTGATGAATGAACTTAAATCAGAGTTCATTTCCATGGCTAGCCATGAGCTTAAAACTCCAATCACCATATTGAAAGCATATGGGCAGCTTGCGCTTTCACCTAAAGTGAAAACGGTGGAGCAAGCGCAGTCCATAGTAGAAAAAATGAATGCACAGTGTGTCAAATTATCTACGCTTGCCTTGCAATTACTGGACTCCGCCAAAATTGAAATCGGTCAGTTGGAATACAATATGATGCCAGTGGATTTTGTGAGCTATCTTCATCAAACCATTGAAGATCTGCGGCACTTGATTCCGCACCATACACTTGTGGTCGATTGTGCTGATACCTATACCATACGGATTGACCAGCTACGTATGGAGCAGGTGCTGAGTAACTTACTCAGCAATGCTGGAAAGTACTCCGAATCCGGTACGAGCATACATCTTTGTACCAAAAATGATTATGAGAACAAACTGTTGATCTTCTCTATCAAAGATGAGGGTATCGGCATTTCGCCAGACGGCATCACGAAGATCTTCCAGAAATTTCACCGTGAACCAGAAGTGCTAAGCAAACATTCCGGACTTGGAATGGGTATGTATATCGCAGCTAAAATTGTGGACGCACATGGTGGTGATATTTGGGTAGAAAGTACCACAGGTGAAGGATCTACCTTCCATATTTCGTTACCTTTCGCATAAAAAGACATCGGAGAAGCACTGATCTCCCACCGACAAAACACTTAAGAAAGGGCCGCCAGGCCCTTTTTTGCTGTATCCTACGATGTTGATAAATTTTTTGTGGTAGAAAGTGGTAAAAAGTGGTAGAAGTCGTTAATTTTACCCTACATTAAAGGTGTAAATATTATAATGGTTCAACTGCTGGGAGAGTATGATTGTAAATTGGATGCGAAGGGTCGCCTGATGGTGCCTTCCGGTCTGAAGAAGCAATTGCCAAATGTTGACCAAGAGGGACTTGTCATCAACCGTGGGTTCGAAAAGCATCTGGTTATTTATCCGAAGAAAGTTTGGGAACAGAAGATTGAAGAGTTGAGCAAACTTAATCAATACGAAGAAAAACACCGGATCTTTATTCGACTATTTACCCGGGGTGCGACCGAATTGCTGATGGATGCTGCCGGAAGGATTAATCTTCCAAAATCGTTGATGGAAGCTGTTGGGATCTCCAGCAACTCAGAACTGGTTTTAGCATGTCAGCTGGATAAGATCGAAGTTTGGAACAAAGGGGCTTACGAAGCTTTGTTTGACGAGGATCCGAAGAGCTTTGCACTTTTAGCGGAAGAAGTAATGGGAAATAAAAACAAGGGGGAGCATGGAAACTAATTACCACGTACCAGTATTGTTGCAGGCCTGTATTGATGGTTTAAACATTAAACCCGACGGTGTTTATGTTGATGTAACCTTCGGTGGGGGCGGCCATTCCCGTGAGATCTTAAAACACCTGGGTGATAAAGGTGTCCTGATTGCTTTTGATCAGGATCCTGATGCACAGCGTAACAAGATCGATGATCCGAGATTCCGTTTCGTAGATCAAAACTTCGCTTTTCTTAAAAACAACCTTCGTTTATTGGGATTTAAAAAAGTAGACGGCATCCTGGCTGATCTAGGCGTGTCCTCACACCAATTTAATGAGCCTGAGCGTGGTTTCTCCACACGCTTCGAGTCGACACTGGATATGCGTATGGATAAGCAAGGTGAATTAACTGCAGCGACAGTTTTAAACACCTATTCTGAAGAGCAATTACATCGCATCTTCGGCATTTACGGTGAAGTTAAGAATGCTAAATCACTGGCGAAAGCAATTGTTACTGCACGTGTGTCGCAGCCGATCAACACGCTTGCCGAGTTTAAGTCCGCAATTGCTTCCCATATCCCAAAGGGTAAGGAGCACAAGTATATGGCGCAGGTTTTTCAGGCGCTTCGTATTGAAGTGAACAAGGAGATTGAAGTGTTGGAGCGCTTCCTGGAGCAAACAGCAGAAGTGTTGAATCCGGGTGGTCGCCTGGTGGTGATGTCCTATCACTCGCTGGAAGACAGGCCTGTAAAGAATTTCATTGCCAAAGGCAAGGTTCGCGGAGAAGTAGATAAAGATTTCTATGGTAATCAGCTGAAGCCTTTTAATGTGGTAACGCGAAAGGCTGTTGTCGCTGATGAAAATGAACTGGTGGATAACAGTCGTTCAAGAAGTGCAAAATTAAGGATTGGAGAAAAGATATGAGTAACCAATTCAGAACATATGAGGTCGACGAGCCGGAAATGATGGCTGAACCGATCGTTAAGGTAAAGAAAGCAAAGCCTGTAAAAGATGTGCCTGAAGCCAAAATGGGCGCAAAGACATTTTTTAAGAAGCTTTTTAGTGAGGGTGGTGTGAGTAAAGAAGCTGCAACGGAGATGTTGCCGTTTTTGTTGTTTTTATCCTTTCTGGGGATGTTATACATTGGAAACAGTCACATCGCGATGCAGAACATCAGGAATATTGACAAACTGCAGAAAGAAGTAAAAGAATTAAGTTGGGAATACAAGTCGCTTAAGGCTGACTTGATGTTCAAGAGTAAATTGACCGAAGTTGCAAAGAAGGTAGACACTTTGGGTGTAAAGACTTTAACCGAACCGCCAAAGAAAATTATTGTGAAGAACAATGAACATTAGAGCGAACATATTACTACGTGTTTATCTGGCTTTCGGCCTGATTGTACTGCTTGCCGTGGCGGTATTAATCAGACTTTGCGATGTACAGTTTGTAGAGGGGAGTAAATGGCGTGCCATGGCCGATAGCCTCTCTACAAAGTATGTCAATATAGAGCCTGCGCGTGGAAATATTTATTCTAACGATGGAAGCCTGCTGGCGACTTCGGTTCCGGAGTATGAACTCCGTATGGATATGTTTGCTGGTGGCATCAGTGATAACGAGGTTTTCTACGGCAAGGTAGATTCCCTGGCGATTCGTTTGTCGGGCTTCTTCAGGGATAAGAGTCCTAAGGAATACGCGCGAATGCTGCGCCGTGCCAGACAGGATTCCTCGCGCTATGTGTTGCTTAAACGTAAGGTTAATTACCAGGACCTTAAAGTTGTGCGAAGCTTCCCGCTGTTCAATATCGGGAAATACTCCGGCGGCTTAATTGCCATTCAAAAGAATAAACGCATTCTTCCTTTCCAATTTTTAGCTCAACGTACTATTGGTTACAAGAATGTAAACGTGCAGAATGGGGTAGGTCTGGAAGGTGCCTACGGTAAATACATCGATGGTGAAAGTGGTAAGCGTTTAGTGCAGCGTACGGCGGGTGGTGTATGGATGCCGGTGAATGAAGAAGCCGAGATCGCTTCTAAAGAAGGGGCGGATATCATTTCCACGATCGATATTAATATGCAGGATCTGTGTCAGAGTGCCTTGGAGAAGCAGCTTATTGCAAGTGATGCACACCATGGTACGGTGATCCTGATGGAAGTTAAAACCGGTGAGGTTCGTGCTATTGCCAACTACACCAAGGTTGCCAAAGGAGAATATAAAGAAACGTTTAACTACGCCATTGCAGGTAACCAGGATCCTGGATCAACATTTAAAGTTGCTTCTTACATGGCGCTGCTGGAAGATGGTCTGGTTGATACAAATACGTTGGTTTCAACGGATAACTACAGAGTGCCAGGGAAGACAATCAAAGATTCGCATGGTAGCATCGGTGTTGTAACCGTGAAGAAAGCTTTTACAGAATCTTCCAATGCTGCGATTGCACAAATGGTAAATACCCATTACCGTAATGATCAGTCCAGGTTCACGGATCATCTGTATCGTTGGGGATTGAATGAGAAACTTGACCTGCAGATCCCAGGTGAAGCACAGCCGGTAGTTAAAAATCCAAAGAATAGAAGCTGGAATAAGAACCTGACTTTACCGCAGATGGCATATGGCTATGAGATGCAGTTAACGCCTTTACACATGCTATCATTCTATAATGCCATTGCAAACGATGGTAAATTGATCGCACCGATCTTTGTTAAGGAGATCCGTAAATTAGGCAACCCAATAGAGCAATTTGAGGCAAGGGTAATCAACGAGAAAATTGCTTCGGACGAAACCATCGATAAGATGCAGGATCTGCTGGAAGGTGTATTTACGCAGGGTACAGGAAAATCGCTGGCTTCTAAATATTTCAAGATCGCCGGGAAAACGGGTACGGCCCAGGTAGCGGATGGGAACAAGGGATACCGCGCTAAACGTCAGTATCAAAGTTCCTTCTGTGGCTATTTTCCTGCAGACAATCCAAAATATTCCCTAATTGTGGTGATCAACGATCCTAAAGGTGCTTATTACGCGGCGCTGGTAGCAGGCCCGCCATTCAAAGAAATCGCAGACCGCATTTACGCCTCTGATATGTCCCTGGCCAAAAACTACACCGAACATCTGGTGGGAAATACCAAAGCACCTGAAGCAAAAGCAGGTAAAAGCAAAGCCGTGAAAACCGTTTATCAGTCTTTAGGTATCAAAACATTATATGCTGCCAAAGGTGATTACTTCAACAGCATTGATACCAGCAATGGCCTGGTTTACCAGGAATATACTTCCGTAAAGGGCGTGATGCCGAATGTTACCGGCATGGGCTTAAAGGATGCATTATACCTTTTGGGGAATGCAGGCCTTAAAGCGAAAGTAACAGGTAGTGGAAAAGTAGTAAAACAGTCGATAGCGCCGGGCTCAAAGATCAGCAAGGGCTTAGGCGTACAAATAGAATTGAAATAATATGCAGCTGCAGGATATCCTATATGGCGTAACGATACAGATGCTTGTTGGTGTAACCAACAGGGAGGTTGCCGCACTGGAATTTGATTCCAGAAAAGTTCAGCCTGAAACCGTATTTTTTGCCATTAAAGGCACCTTGGCCGATGGGCATCAGTACATCGGGCAGACCATTGCTGCAGGTGCATCGGTGATTGTCTGTGAAGATATGCCGGAAGCACAGTCGCCGGAGGTGACCTACATCCAGGTGGAAAACGCCAATGTAGCGCTCGGGATTATGGCTGCCAATTTCTATGGCAATCCATCTTCCAAGCTGAAGCTGGTTGGGATTACCGGAACAAACGGCAAAACGACCATTGCAACCTTATTATTCAAGCTTTTTACGGAACTTGGATATGCTGTTGGTCTGATCTCAACTGTAGAGAACCAGATTAAAGAAACAGTTATTCCATCTACGCACACCACACCAAACCCGGTTGCGCTAAACTTGCTGTTAAAGCAAATGGTTGATGCCGGCTGTGTCTATTGCTTTATGGAGGTAAGTTCACATGCGGTGGTGCAACACCGGATTGAAGGATTACACTTTGCAGGGGCGGTGTTCTCTAATATTACACACGATCACCTGGATTTCCATAAAACCTTCGACAACTACATCAAAGCAAAGAAAGCGTTTTTTGATGGCTTGCCAAAAACGGCCTTCGCCTTGACCAATGCCGACGATAAAAACGGTATGGTGATGCTGCAGAACACGAAAGCGACCAAGAAGAGCTATGCACTTAAACAGATGGCCGACTTCAAAGCCAAGATCATTGAAAACAGCTTCAGTGGCCTGAACCTTGAGATCGATCAGCTTGAAGTATACTTCAAACTTGTAGGCTCCTTTAACGCTTATAACTTACTGGCGGTATATGGAACAGCCATACTACTGGGTGAAGACAAGATGCAGGTGCTCACGGTGCTTAGTGAGCTTAGTGGCGCGGAAGGTCGCTTTGACTATGTTGCAAATAACCAAAAAATCATTGGTATTGTTGATTATGCGCATACACCAGATGCCGTGCAGAATGTATTAAGCACGATCGCGAATATTCGCAAGGGCACAGAGCAAGTGATTACTGTAATTGGCTGCGGCGGTGATCGTGACACCTCAAAACGTCCGGTGATGGCACAGGTAGCCTGCGACTGGAGCGATAAGGTGATCCTGACGTCCGACAATCCAAGGACCGAGGATCCAAACGCCATACTGCGCGATATGGAGGCTGGCGTTTCACCGAGCAATAAACGTAAAACATTAACCATAACAGATAGGAAGGAAGCAATTAAAACAGCATGTCATCTGGCAAAGCCTGGAGACATCATTTTAGTTGCTGGAAAGGGACATGAAAAATATCAGGAGATCAGTGGCGTGAGGTATCATTTTGATGATAAGGAAATTTTAACGGAACAATTAAACTTAATCAGCTAATGTTATATTATCTATTTGATTACCTGCGAGAACATTATGACTTTCCTGGATTAAGGTTGTTCCAGTACATCACCTTCCGTACCTCCTTGGCGATCATCATTTCTTTGATCATCACGACTGTTTTTGGACATACCATCATCAGCTATCTGCGAAAAATGCAGGTTGGCGAAACCGTTCGTAATCTTGGGCTCGAAGGCCAGATGCAAAAACAGGGTACACCAACGATGGGTGGTATTATGATCCTGCTTGGTATTCTGGTGCCAACATTATTGCTGGCGAATTTGTCGAACATCTATGTCATTCTGATGATTGTAACCACCGTTTGGATGGGAGCAGTTGGCTTTTTAGATGATTACATCAAAGTTTTTAAGAAAAATAAAGAAGGCCTTGCTGGTCGTTTCAAAATTGTAGGTCAGGTAGGTCTTGGACTGATCATTGGTTATACCATGTACTTTCACCCGAACATTGTAGCACGTCAGAAAGTTGATGAGGCCAACATCACGAAATCTAAAGCACCTATGGTGTTAAGGCAAAAAGGTGAAACCTACTACTATACACAGGATATCAAGACTACAATTACGAATGTCCCTTTTTACAAGAACAATGAGTTTGATTACGCCAAGGTGCTGAAATTCATTGGTCCAGGATATGAGAAGTATGCTTTCCTGGTGTTTATGGTTTTTGTTGTAGTGATCATCACCGCTGTTTCCAACGGCGCAAACATCACCGATGGGATCGATGGGCTCGCCACGGGTACCTCAGCCATCATCGGGATCACGCTGGGCATTCTGGCTTACGTCTCTGGTAATACCGTCATTGCGGACTACCTCAACATCATGTACATTCCAAATTCTGGTGAGCTGATGATCTTTGCGGGCGCCTTTGTGGGTGCATGTGTCGGCTTTTTATGGTACAACTCTTATCCTGCACAGGTTTTTATGGGCGATACCGGCAGTCTTGCGATCGGTGGAATCATTGCAGCCTTTGCGATCATGATCAGGAAGGAACTGTTAATTCCAATACTTTGTGGCGTGTTCCTGGTAGAGATACTTTCGGTTATGCTGCAGGTTTCTTATTTCAAATACACCAAGAAACGCTTTGGTGAGGGACGGCGTATTTTACTGATGTCTCCTTTACATCACCATTATCAGAAAAAAGGCTACCATGAAGCGAAGATCGTTGTTCGCTTTTGGGTAATCGGAATACTGCTGGCCATCATTACAATCATCACCTTAAAAGTAAGATAATGGAAAAGGGCAGGATTGTAATACTAGGTGCTGGTGAAAGCGGATACGGTGCAGCATTGCTGGCGCAGAAACAGGGCTTTGAGGTCTTTGTTTCAGACGCGGGCAAGATAGCACCCGGCTATAAAGAGAAATTAACCGCATTGAATGTGCCTTTTGAAGAAGGTCAGCATACCAGTGACTTGATCACCAATGCGACAGAAGTGATTAAGAGTCCTGGTATACCGGAGACTGCGGCTATGGTGAAGACTTTGCTGGCTGCCAACGTGCCGGTGATTTCGGAAATCGAATTCGCTAAACGTTATACCAAAGCAAAAACGATCTGTATTACAGGTTCAAATGGCAAGACAACGACTTCAACGCTGATCTACCATCTGCTGAAAAAAGCAGGTATCAATGCTTCATTGGCAGGAAATATCGGAAAAAGCTTTGCTGCACAGGTCGCTGAAGATCAATACGACTGGTATGTGCTTGAAATTTCAAGTTTCATGCTGGACAGCATGTTCGAGTTTAAGGCAGATATCGCGGTACTGTTAAACATTACACCCGATCATCTGGACCGCTATGATTACAAAATGGCAAATTATGCAGCATCAAAAATGCGCATTACACAAAATCAAACAGCAGCGGATTATTTCGTTTACTGTGCTGATGATGCCGAAACCATGAAAATGCTGCAGACCATGAAGCTGCAGGCCAGGCAATTTCCATTTTCAATCCTCCATCACGTAGATGAAGGTGCCTGGGTAGAAGACGACCTAATCCACATAAATATAAACTCAAAAGATCAATTTACTATGTCTATAGCAGAGTTAGCCTTACAAGGCAAGCACAATATCTACAATTCAATGGCCTCGGGTATTGTTGCCAAAGTGCTGGATATCCGTAACGCGACCATTCGTGAAGGGATGGGAGATATAAAGAATATTGAACACCGCATGGAGTTTGTTGCCAAGATCTCGGGTGTAACTTACATCAATGATTCTAAAGCGACCAATGTGAATTCAACCTGGTATGCACTGGAGAGTGTAAGTACTGACGTGGTGCTGATCATGGGCGGGGTAGACAAAGGAAACGATTATGAAATGCTTAAGGACCTGGTGAAAGACAAGGTAAAAGCAATCGTTTGCCTGGGTAAAAACAACAAGCGCATTCATGAGGCTTTTGAAGATGATGTGGACATCATTGTAAACACCTTTTCGGCAGATGAAGCGGTACAGGTTGCTTATCATCTGGCAAAGAAAGGTGATACCGTATTGCTTTCACCTGCATGTGCAAGTTTCGACCTTTTCACCAGCTACGAAGACCGTGGCCTCCAGTTTAAAAAAGCTGTAAAAGAACTATAGATATGTCGGTAAGTGCGCTATTGGAAAAAACAAGGGGAGATCGCTGGATATGGCTGATCATTATCCTGTTGTCGTTAATTTCGATCCTTGCAGTATACAGTGCAACGGGCACACTTGCCTATAAACAAGGGAAAGCCGTAGAAAAGATCCTGCTTACCAAGCACATCATCTTTGTGGTGATGGGTATTGCGATGATCTACATCTCGCATTTGCTGGATTATAAGTATTATGCGGGTATTTCGAAGGTGCTGATGATCATCACGGTGCCACTGCTGGTTTATACCCTGGTGTTTGGAACCAGTTTGAACGACGCCTCGCGTTGGGTTAAGATTCCATTTATTGGTTTAACCTTCCAGACATCCGATTTGGCGAAGCTTGCGCTGATCACTTTCCTCGCACGTATGCTGACCAGGAAACAGGAAAATATCAAGGATGTAAAAAAGGCCTTTGTGCCAATTATGGGTTCTGTATGTGTGGTGTTTATCCTTATTGCATTGGCGAACTTGTCTACAGCGCTGATGCTTTTTGGCGTGAGTATTCTGTTGTTAATTATCGGCAGGATCAGCATTAAGCAGATTGGAATAGTTTGTGCAGGTGGGGCGATATTACTGCTCTTTGTGGTGTTCCTTGGACCAAGAAGGGAGACCTATAAATCAAGGATCCAGTCTTTCCTGCATCCGGAGTTGCAGCATTCCGACAAGACCTATCAGGCAGACCACGCGAAGATGGCCCTTGCTAAAGGTGGCGTGTTCGGTACAGGGCCTGGAAACAGCATTGAGCGCAATTTCTTGCCGCACCCGTATTCGGATTTTATCTTTGCAATTATTGTAGAAGAGTATGGTTTTTTTGGTGGCTTGATCATCATTATACTCTATCTTGTGTTGCTCTATCGATGTGTCCGGATCGTAACGCAGAGTCCAAAAGCATTTGGCGCTTTGCTTGCTGCCGGACTAAGTTTTAGTTTAACCATCCAGGCTTTTGCAAACATGGCTGTAGCTGTAGGTTTAGGCCCGGTTACTGGTGTGCCTTTACCATTGGTGAGCATGGGTGGAACCTCTATGATCTTTACCAGTATTGCGTTTGGTATCATTCTGAGTGTAAGTAGAGACGTAGAAGAAAATAATAAGAAAGTTGTCGTTGGTGAAATTCCAGCAATGGCATAAAGATATAACAATGAGACCAACAAGAATTATCATATCAGGAGGCGGTACCGGCGGACACATATTTCCGGCGATATCCATTGCCAATGCTTTAAAGCGTTTGGAGCCGGGTTGTGAGATCCTGTTTGTTGGTGCATTGGGCAGGATGGAGATGGACATGATCCCTGCCGCCGGGTACAAGATCATTGGGCTGAACATCGCTGGTATCCAGCGGGGTTCCATCGTAAAGAACCTGGCGCTGCCCTATAAAATGTTCGACAGCATGCGTAAGGCATTGAAGCTGATCACGGACTTCAAGCCAGACGCCGCAGTGGGTGTAGGTGGTTACGCTTCGGGGCCGCTGTTACTTGCAGCATCCTGGAAGAATGTGCCGTACCTGATTCAGGAGCAAAACTCGTATGCTGGTGTCACCAATAAAAGGGTGGGCAAGAACGCTGCGAAGATCTGTGTTGCTTTTGACGGGATGGATCAGTTTTTTCCGGCAGCACGCATCCTGAAGACGGGTAACCCGGTACGCAAGGATGTTGTGGACATTGAGAACAAACACTTTGCTGGTGCAGAGCTGCTGAAACTTGATCCGCTGAAGAAAACGATCCTGGTAACAGGAGGTAGTTTGGGTGCAGGCACGCTGAACAAAAGCCTGGAAAAACATTTAAAAGATATTACAGACCAGGATGTGCAGTTGATCTGGCAAACTGGTAAATATTATTATAAGGGTATCATTGAACGTTTAGGTGCGGAGCCGCATCCAAATGTGCGCATTCTGGAATTCTTAAACCGGATGGACCTGGCATATGCTGCTGCTGACGTCATTATTTCACGTGCAGGAGCGGGGACCATTGCGGAGCTTTGCCTGATTAAAAAGCCAGTAATCCTGGTGCCTTCTCCGAATGTTGCTGAAGACCACCAAACTAAGAATGCACTGGCCCTGGTGAAGAACCATGCGGCTTTAATGATCGCTGACCGTTCGGCAGAGGATACGCTGGTGAAAGCTGCGCTGGATCTTTTAAACGACAAGTCGAGATGCGAAGCTTTTTCAGAAAATATCGGAAAAATGGCGCTTCCGAATGCGGATGAGATCATCGCCAACGAAGTTTTAAAATTAACCAGGAGGGCATTATAGATGGAGTTGCAGGCAATTAGACGTGTTTACTTTGTAGGTGTTGGCGGCATTGGAATGAGTGCCCTGGCCCGCTACTTTGTGATGCGTGGTTGTTTGGTAAACGGGTACGATAAAACCCGTACACCGCTTTGTGCGGCACTTGAAGCTGAGGGAATATCCATCAGCTATCAGGACCGTGCAGAAAGTATTGCTCCGGAATTCGTTGCGCCATCTGAAAGTACGCTTGTTGTATATACGCCAGCTATTCCGGCGGATAGTGCCATTTTGCATCACTTCAGACATGCAGGCATTAAGCTGTACAAACGTTCTGAAGTATTGGGTATTATCAGTGCAGGCCAGTTTTGCATTGCCGTTGCGGGAACGCATGGAAAAACAACGACTTCTGCAATGATCGCGCATCTCCTGAAAGCAACAGGCCATGATTGTACGGCCTTCCTTGGTGGCATCGCCAGCAACTATAACAGCAATTTCATTGCGGGCGAGAACAACGTTGTTGTCGTGGAGGCAGATGAATATGACAGATCTTTTTTAACACTTCATCCCGACATTGCAGTGATCACGTCCATGGATGCTGATCACCTGGATATTTATGGTGATGCAACACAATTGGAGGAATCATTCAGGTTATTTGCTGGTCAACTGAAATCTGGGGGAACCTTGTATGTGAAAGCAGGACTACCATTGACAGCTTTGGATACTTATGGCATCGGGCATGAGGGCGGCATTTCGGCGACAAATATCCGCGTAGAAGCAGGCCACTTCGTATTTGACTACGAAAATGGATCTGCATCAATATCGGGCATCCGGATGTTACTTCCTGGGCGGCATAATATTGAGAACGCATTGGCCGCGATCAGTGTGGCATTAAAAGTAGGCGTAGCGGGAGATCAGATTAAGAAAGCACTGGAACTTTTCACAGGGGTTAAACGCCGTTTCGAATACGTGGTACGGAATGCGGATCAGGTGTATATCGATGATTATGCCCATCATCCTGAGGAGCTGAAAGCATGTTTCAGCGCGGTGCGCGAGCTTTTTCCAGGCAGGAAATTGACTGTGATTTTCCAGCCACATCTATTTACACGCACTCGTGATTTCGCGGAAGCGTTTGCACAAGTGCTGAGTACTGTAGATGATCTGGTGTTACTGGATATCTATCCTGCACGGGAGTTGCCAATTGCAGGCATCAGCGCGGAGTTCCTGTTGGATAAAGTTACGATACAGGATAAGAAGATCCTGAACAAAACCCAGGTACTGGGTTATATAGAAGCAAAATATCCTGCCTTGCTGGTAACCGTAGGTGCAGGCGACATCGATACCTTGGTTGAACCTTTAAAAGCCATTTACCATGCTTAAGAGGATTCGCTGGAAACTGGTATTTAAAACAACAGCATGGGTGGTTTCTATGGTGGGTATTGTGATGCTGATGAGTTTCGTGGAGACGAAAAAACAGACCATGAAGTGTTCTAATGTGAAGATCCTCATTCCTGGTGCGGACAACTTCATTGAGCGTGAAGAGATCGATGACATTCTAAAGAAGAACCAAGGCATCCTGATTGGGAAGTCCATGGAGCAGATTAACCTGGATGACATTGAGCGGAATATCAAATCAAATCCATACATCGCATCGGCGAAGGTTTTTGGTGATATGAATGGGGTAATCCATATTGAAATTGAACAGCGGGAGCCCGTGTTGCGTATTATCAACGCAGGTGGACAGGACTTTTATGTAGACCGTGAGGGTTTGAAAATGCCGGTCTCGTCGAATTTCACGGCGAATGTTCTTGTGGCAAACGGAAACATTTCGGAGTTCTTCAATGGACGACTGGATACCCTGCGCAATCCGCTTGCAAATGATCTGTATGAAACGGCGTTGTTTATCCGTGCGGATACGCTGTGGGACGCGCAAATTGAGCAGCTGTATGTTGCAGAAAATAAAGACATTGAGCTGATTCCGAGGGTTGGAAATCAGCGTATAATACTTGGCGACGCAGATTCACTGAACGTGAAAATGCGAAACCTCCGGGAGTTCTATAAGCAAGCCATGCCGACAGTTGGCTGGGACGCTTACAAAACGATCAATATCAAATACACCAACCAGGTGGTTTGTGAAAGAAACAAGGTTGATTCCGTTTATAGAGCCGCACCGGTAGTGGTTAAAAGCCCGGTAGACA
Organism: Pedobacter sp. NEAU-ZC8; assembly: GCF_059278965.1. Taxonomy (NCBI): domain Bacteria; kingdom Pseudomonadati; phylum Bacteroidota; class Sphingobacteriia; order Sphingobacteriales; family Sphingobacteriaceae; genus Pedobacter; species Pedobacter sp. NEAU-ZC8. The sequence continues at coordinate 34,707 of NZ_JCAJXC010000021.1, read as the reverse complement.
GTATTAAAAGCAATCGGAAGGTTGTGGATTCTATTGTCAAGGATGAGATCCTTAAACAGATCAGAAATAATTAACAGATACCAGAAAAACAAACAAAATACAAAACGCAGCAAATTGATATAGTTATGGGCAAAGAAAAATTTACGGTTCAATCACCTATTGTTGTTGGATTAGATATTGGTACCACTAAGATCTGTGTCATTGTTGGACGCAGAACGCAACACAACAAAATAGAAGTACTCGGCATTGGCAAAGCAGAGTCGGCGGGGGTTACCCGTGGTGTAGTATCCAATATTCAGAAAACCGTCCAGGGCATTCAGCAGGCCGTGGAAATTGCCAGTGGACAGTCTAACGTAGAAGTTCGGGTTGTTAATGTTGGTATTGCGGGCCAGCACATTAAAAGCCTGCAGCACCGTGGGATTTTGACCAGAAGAGAGCTAAACAACGAGATTTCTAAGAAGGATATTGACAAATTAATAGATGATATGTTCAAACTGGTTATGCCCCCAGGAGAAGAAATCATCCATGTGTTGCCTCAGGAATTCACCGTAGACAGCGAGCCAGGAATCAAAGACCCGATTGGTATGGCTGGGGTACGTCTTGAAGCGAATTTCCACATTATCTCCGGACAGGTTACCGCTGTAAAAAACATTATGCGTTGTGTAAGCAATGCAGGACTACAAACACAAGAGTTAATTCTTGAGCCGCTGGCTTCCTCTGAATCGGTTTTAAGTGAAGAAGAAAAAGAAGCCGGTATTGCCTTGGTTGATATTGGTGGTGGTACAACCGATATTGCTATTTTCCACGAAGGAATTATCCGTCACACTGCTGTAATTCCATTTGGCGGTAACAGCGTGACAGAAGATATCCGTGAAGGTTGTTCTGTAATGCGCAACCAGGCGGAGTTGTTGAAGACAAGATTCGGTTCTGCCCTGGCCGAAGAAAATAAAGAGAACGAAATCATTTGCGTACCTGGATTGAGAGGTCGTGAGCCGAAAGAGATATCTGTGAAAAATCTGGCCTATGTAATTCAGGCGAGGATGGAAGAAATCATCGAGCACATCTACTATGAAATTAAATCTTCCGGGTATGAGAAAAAACTGATCGGCGGTATTGTGATCACTGGTGGGGGTTCTTTATTGAAACACCTGCCACAGTTGGTAGAATATGTAACCGGACTGGACTGCAGGGTAGGGTATCCTAATGAGCACCTAGCGAAGTATGAGGACATGCCCAAGTCTATTTACGACGATTTGAAGAGTCCGATGTATGCAACCAGTGTTGGTTTGTTGATTAAGGGAATTCAAAAAGCAGAAGAGCTGGTTGAGGAAATGAAGCAGCCTGGGGTGTTTGTGGAAAAGCCGAAGGAAAGCAAGGAAAAAGCAAAGAAAAGTGGAAGTGGTTTGTTTGATAAATTACTTGCAAAAACAAAAGATTTCATCAAAGACGATATGAACGTAAGTGATGAGGATTACATAAAACCTTAATAATTTTCAACATGTAAATAGTTTTCCACATTATTAACACATGTGGAAAACGTATGTTAAAAAGTGTTAATATTACATTTGGAGATGAACAGGTATAACCTATTTTTAATCTACTGATTCTGAAAGATATGCAATTCGAAATGTTAAAAGATAAATCGTCGATCATCAAGGTTATTGGTGTCGGCGGTGGTGGTGGTAATGCGGTAAACCATATGTACCGTCAGGGGATAACAGGTGTTGATTTCATCATCTGTAATACAGATGCACAAGCCTTGGAGTCAAGTCCGATCCCGAACAAGGTGCAACTGGGTGCGAGCTTAACAGAAGGAATGGGCGCAGGTTCAATTCCGGAGGTAGGAAAGAACTCTGCCATTGAGAATATAGAAGATATTAAAGTTATGCTCGGTAACACAACAAAGATGTTGTTTATCACTGCCGGTATGGGTGGTGGTACCGGAACCGGAGCAAGTCCCATCATAGCACAAGCTGCAAAAGAGCTTGATATCTTAACCGTAGCGATCATTACAACGCCTTTCTCCTTCGAAGGAAAGCGCAGGAAGATGCAAGCTGAAGATGGTTTAGATGAGCTGAAGAAATATGTAGACTCTTACCTGGTAATTTCGAATGACAGGTTAAGAGAAATTTTTGGTAACCTGACCCTTGGTTCTGCATTTGCGCAGGCCGATGATATTTTAACCACCGCGGCAAAAGGAATTGCAGAGATCATCACCGTACCTGGTTATATCAACGTAGACTTTAAAGATGTACGCACCGTGATGAAAGACAGCGGTGTTTCTATTATGGGTAGCTATTCGGCAAGCGGTGAAAACCGTGCCTTGGTTGCCGTTGAAGGCGCACTAGCTTCTCCATTGTTGAAAGATAACGAGATTGAAGGTGCAAGGTACATTTTGTTAAACATCAGCTCTGGTGTGAACGAGGTTACCATGGATGAAGTTGCCATTATTACAGACTACATTCAGGACAAAGCAGGTTTATCTGCAGACTTGATCTGGGGTAACTGTATCGATGAGAACCTGGAAGATCGCCTTTCTGTAACGATCATCGCAACTGGCTTTCAGACCACGGAACAACGGGCGCAGGACAAAAAGAACGTTAAGAAGATCTCTTTGTTAACGCCTGAAGAAGCACCTTTGGTAAAACCGATTGAGCCTGTAAATACCTTTATGGCACCAAAGCCACAGGTACATAGCAGCACTGAGCCCGTAATGAAAGCAAAGGAAGCACAATCTGATATGTTTGGCGACATGATGAATGCACCAAAAAACAGAAGAGCAGATGATCAGGATTCTAATGTGATCAAACACACCTTAATTGAGGAGGAAATCTATCCTAATGAGGCACAGCCTGAGCCAGGCTTCGAATTCGAAGTGAAAGTTGCTGAAACAGACTTCACCTTTGAAAAGCCTGTCGCAGACTTTAATTCAAACCAGCAACAAACCAGCAGACCTGAAGTTGAGCCGGCAGGAGCTGATGACAATAAGACCGATGAGTCGATGGAAGATCAGCTTAGAAAATCCAAAGAAAGGATTTTAAGGTTAAAGGACCTGAGCATGAAACTTCGTACCGCTAACGGTTTACAGGAGCTAGAAAATGAGCCTGCATATAAAAGAAAACAAATGCAATTGCAGCAGGTACAGCATTCTTCGGAGTCTCAAGTATCCAGATTTACGCTAAGCAGCGATGAAGATGGATCGACAGAAATTCGCCCGAATAATTCATTCTTGCACGACAATGTGGATTAAATAATTGTTAACATCATAAAAAGCCTTAAGGAATAAACCCTTTAAGGCTTTTTTGCTGAAATATAATGCTGATCGTACTGACGCTCTTGAAAGTACATAGTTGTAAATAAGGCTTATAAACCTTAAATTTGCGACAATAGAATAACCTTAAAAACATAATACATTGGATATTTTTGAAAAGATTACAAAACATATGGGGCCGCTTGGCCAGCACCAGAAATGGTCTCATGGATATTTCTCCTTCCCCAAATTAGAAGGAGAATTAGGGCCTCATATGACTTTCCGTGGTAAGGAGCACCTGGTTTGGAGCTTGAACAATTACCTAGGATTGGCTAACCACCCGGAGGTTAGGGCTGCTGACTTACAGGGTGCTTCAGATTTCGGTATGGCATACCCAATGGGTGCCAGAATGATGTCTGGAAACACCAAGTATCATGAGCAGCTGGAACGTGAGCTTGCTGCCTTTGTAGGTAAGCCTGATGCATTCCTGCTTAACTATGGTTACCAGGGGATGGTATCAATCATTGATGCCTTGGTAGACCGGAATGATGTGATCGTATATGATGGTGAATCGCATGCCTGCATTATCGATGGCTTGAGATTACATATGGGTAAACGCTTTGTTTACCAGCACAATGATATTGATAGCGCCGCTAAACAACTTGCACGTGCTTCAAAGTTGGTTGAGCAGAGTGGTGGTGGTATCCTGCTTATCACCGAAGGTGTATTCGGTATGTCTGGTGCACAAGGTAAACTGAAAGAACTGATTGAACTTAAAAAGCAGTTTAACTTCCGTTTACTGATTGATGACGCACATGGTTTCGGTACAATGGGTCCTACCGGTGCGGGAACGCACGAAGCGCAGGACTGCATTGAAGGTGTGGATGTTTATTTCGGTACTTTTGCGAAATCCATGGCTGGCATTGGTGCTTTCGTGGCCTCTACTGAGGAAATCACCAACTTCCTGCGTTACAACATGCGTTCACAAACATTCGCGAAAGCGCTTCCTATGCCAATGGTAATTGGCTTGCTTAAACGTCTGGAGCTTCTTAAGAACAACAATGAACTAAGAGAGAACCTTTGGAATATTGCGACAAATCTTCAGAATGGATTGAGGACAAGAGGATTCGATCTTGGTATAACCAATACCATGGTAACCCCTGTATTCCTGAAAGGTGAATTACAGGAAGCAACAGCTTTAACCATGGACCTTCGTGAGAATTACGGTATATTCTGTTCAATCGTTGTTTATCCAGTAATTCCTAAAGGTCTGATCGAGCTTCGATTGATTCCAACTGCGGTTCATACACTTGAAGACGTTCAGCGGACGCTGGATGCTTTCAGTGAAGTGTCGGATAAACTGAAAAGTGGTTACTACAAAGACAACAAATTTGTAGAAGCATAATATAATTAAACATAGAAAAGGCCCTTCAGTTTAGCTGAAGGGCCTTTTCTATGTTTAATGCTTTTCAGCAATGCCAACTGTGGCCTGTAAGACTTAAGCGCGTATGCCGGCAATCTGTGTAGCAATCTTTTGCGCCAGATCTGCAGATGCATGTACCAGTGGTAAACGAACCGCATCGCCACAGATGCCCAGGTGTTTCAAGGCAGCTTTAACGCCTGCTGGATTTCCCTCGGCGAAAATCAAGCGGGTAAATTCAATCAGACTGAAATGCATTGGCAGCGCCTTTTTAAATTCGCCTTTTAGCGACAGCCGGATCATCTCAGACAGTTCTGCAGGTAATGCATTACCGACAACGGATATTACCCCAACTGCTCCAAGGGAAATCATCGGCAGCGCAACAGGATCATCTCCGGAGATTAACATGAAATCTGTGGGTTTATCTCTAAGGATCTGATTGAACTGATCAAAACTTCCGGAAGCTTCTTTGGTGCCAATGATGTTCTTGAAATCGTGTGCCAGCCTGCAGGTGGTTTCAGGACTCATGTTGCTTGCTGTTCTGCCCGGAACGTTGTAAAGCAGTATAGGAAGCTGCGCAGCTTCACTGATGGCTTTATAATGCTGATAAATACCTTCCTGAGTAGGTTTGTTGTAATTTGGACTTGCTGAAAGAATGGCATCGTAACCTTCGTGTGCAAAAGCTTTAATGCTTTCGATAACCGCCGCGGTATCGTTACCACCAATGCCCGCAACCAAAGGTAATCTGCCATTATTTACCTCAGCGGTAAACGACCAAACTTCTGATTTTTCCTTTTTATTTAAGGTCGACGATTCGCCGGTGGTACCGAGGGAAACCAGGTAATCCACGCCGCCATCTACCATGTGATTGATGAGCCTCCTCAGGCCCTCAAAATCAACCGATCCATCTTCTTTAAATGGTGTAACCAGTGCTACACCCGTGCCATGAAATTTTTCCATTATTTTTACTTCAACATCTCTAGTAATTCCTGCTGACTGATCATCGGAATTTTTAATTTTTGTGCTTTTTCCAGTTTGGAAGGACCCATATTGTCGCCTGCGACAAGGAAGTTCAATTTTGCAGAGATGCTGCTTAGAATTTTACCACCATTACCTTCAATAAGATCTTTCAACTCGTCTCTGCTAATACCCTCAAAGACGCCCGAAATTACAAATGTTTTTCCGGTTAATTTATCGCTCTGCAGCTTTATTGTTGTTTCTGCGGCTTCAAACTGCAGTCCATGAGATCGCAGCAGTGCGATTTGCCGCATATGTTCTGGTTTACGGAAATAGTCTACGATGCTTTCTGCGATGCGTAAGCCTATTTCATCAATCGCCGTGAGTTCCTCCAGGGTGGCGTTGATCAGCCGGTCTATGTTCTTAATTGCGAAGGCAAGTTTACGGGCAACGGTTTCGCCTACATAGCGGATTCCAAGTCCGAAGAGTACTTTCTCGAAGGGCATTTCTTTCGACTTCTCAATGCCGTTCAGCATGTTTACAATGGACTTTTCTCCGAATCGATCCAGGTTTTTAAGTTCGCTTGCACGGTCTTTTAGCGTGTATAGATCACTGATGTGACGAACAAGACCCTGGCGATAGAAGGTTTCTATCGTTTCATCGCCCAGGCCATCGATGTTCATGGCTTTGCGCCCAATGAAGTGCTGCATTTTACCAACGATCTGGGGAGGGCATCCCTCATCATTTGGGCAGTAAAACGCCACTTCACCGGCATTACGGATCAAGGGGGTTCCGCATTCCGGGCAGGCTGTAGGGTAGATGATTCGTTGTGCCTCCTGGGAACGTTTTTCAAGATTCACATTGATGATCTTCGGGATGATCTCGCCGCCTTTTTCCACAAACACCGTATCGCCTTCATGTAAGTCAAGGCGCTCAATCTCATTTGCATTATGTAGGGTAGCACGTTTAACCGTTGTCCCAGCTAGCTGCACCGGTTTGAGGTTGGCAACGGGGGTTACGGCGCCGGTTCTGCCGACCTGATAAGTAACTTTTTGCAGTATCGTCTCTACTTCCTGGGCCTTGTACTTGTATGATATTGCCCAACGTGGAGATTTTGCGGTAAAGCCGAGCTCCTGTTGTTGCCCATAACTGTTTACCTTGATGACAATACCATCAATGTCGTAGCCAATTTTAAACCGCTCCTGTTCCCAGTGTTTGATGAATTCGAGGACCTCATTCATATTCGAGGCAAGCCTGGAATGTTCACTGACATGGAAGCCCCAGGATTTTATCGCCTGTAGGCTTTCCCAATGGGTTTGGAAGATTGTTCTATCTGTGTTTAGGGAATAGAAGAAAGCGTCCAGCGGCCTTTTAGCGACCTCTGCGGAGTCCTGCATTTTTATGGTGCCTGCTGCAAAATTTCTCGGATTGGCGTATGTTACCTCGCCAAGTTCCTCCCGTTCCTTATTAAGCCGTTCGAAAGCAGCACGGTGCATGAAGATCTCGCCACGGATTTCGAAGACCTCTGGATTATCGGTGCTTTTAAGGTGGTGTGGTATATTCCTGATGGTCTTTACGTTGATGGTCACATCATCACCTTGCGTGCCGTCTCCACGCGTAACGGCCCTTACAAGTTGATTATGCTCGTAAGTGAGACTTATGGAAAGACCATCGAACTTCAGTTCACATACATATTGGAAATCGTCGCCCAAGGCTTTCCTGATGCGATCATCGAAATCACGCAGGTCCTGCTCGTTATAGGTATTTCCAAGCGAGAGCATTGGCCACTTGTGTTTGACCGTAACGAAGTTCTTCGTAAGGTCACCACCTACACGTTTGGTAGGTGAATTGGGGTCTGCAAATTCTGGATGTTCTTTTTCGAGCTTTGCCAGTGTTTCCAGCTTTTTATCGAATTCATAGTCAGCAATGGTGGGCATTGCCAGAACATAGTAGTTGTAAGTGTGCTGATTAAGTTCCTTAACCAGTTCATCCATGGTATTTTTAATGCTCGCTGTGGACATGCAACGAAGATACAAATACTATTTAAATTGCGCTTATAGCCGGATTTTGTTCCAGTTCGTTAAAGATGGTTATAAACCTTGACTCGAGTTCAGGGCAGTATTCATCAAGTTTATGCGTGAGTAAATCGAGCTGTGCTTCTGTGAATGGATTATTCCAAACGCGCATACAGATCCGGTTTAATGCATAGCTGATACTTGCGAGCTTTTGATAGCTGAAAAGGTAGCGACTATCCAGAAAGTCATGGAGAAAAGCATCGAATATGGCATGGTCAGGAAGTTCCGCTTTTCTTAAAAATGTCTCCAGCTGGGCGGTATTTGCTTGTTGCAGTTGTTGGTAGAAGGTTTCGATATTGATCATGCCGGAGTGCAAAAGCAGATGGTCAAGCATGAGCTCCAAACCGATATGTGCGAGGAAGAACGGCTTTACCGGACCGGCAGTGACACAAGGAAGGATGATCTTCTTCAGATTTGCCGTTTCAGTTTTGAAAAATTCGGAAGTGTGGAAGTAGTTATCCACCTCAAGGTGTTTTTGCCAGCCCCGAAGAATGGATTGAAGCGCTGTTTTATCCTGGTATAATTCAGGCGTTTTCTGTGGATGAATGTTCCAGTACTTATCCGCATTTTTGACCAGATCGGGCAGCACGACACCCATGACCACATAATGGTCGGGGTTATTGCGCTCGAAGTAGTAATGGGAGAGGAAGTTCATCCCCTAAAAGTAGAAAATTTTTAAGCAGGCTTTTCCTATATTTGCCGCAAAAGTTATGATAATGACCAATTTTGTAGAAGAATTACGCTGGAGGGGTATGCTGCATGACATCATGCCGAATACTGAAGAGAAATTGAATGAAGGCATGTGTGCCGGTTATATCGGCTTCGATCCGACAGCAGATTCGCTCCATGTTGGCCATTTAACACAGATTATGACGCTGATTCATTTTCAGCGTGCCGGGCATAAACCTTATGCATTGGTTGGCGGTGCTACCGGAATGGTGGGCGATCCTTCGGGCAAATCTGCCGAGCGCAACCTGCTTACCGAAGAAAGTCTTGAACATAACCTCAATGGGATTAAAGTACAGTTGAGCAAATTTCTTGTATTTGGCGAGGAGAGCAATGATGCGGTAATGGTGAACAATGCCGATTGGTTCAAGAACTTTAGCTTTCTGGATTTCATCCGTGACGTAGGTAAACACATTACGGTTAACTACATGATGGCGAAAGACAGCGTCAAAAAGCGTCTCAATGGCGAAGCTGGTGCCGGTCTTTCCTTTACGGAATTCAGCTACCAGTTGATTCAGGGATACGATTTCTATTACTTGTGGAAGAACCACAATTGTATTCTTCAAATGGGCGGTTCTGACCAGTGGGGAAACATTGTTACTGGCACCGAGTTTATCCGTCGCAAAGACAATGGGACTGCGTATGCCTTGACAACACAGCTGATTAAGAAAGCTGATGGTACCAAATTTGGAAAGACTGAAAGTGGTGCTGTGTGGTTGGATGCCTCGAAAACGTCGCCTTACCGTTTTTACCAGTTCTGGTTAAATGCTTCTGATGAGGATGTTAAGAAATGGATTCGCATTTTCACATTAAAATCAAAGGAGGAAATTGAGCGTTTGGAGCAGGAGCACGATCAGGCACCACATATGAGGATTCTTCAAAAAGCTTTAGCCGAAGACATTACCCTGCGTACCCACTCCGAGGCTGCACTTGAGACCGCAATTAAGACTTCAGGCTTTTTATTTGGTAACGGCTCACTTGACTTTTTCGCAACGTTAAATGATGAACAGGTACTGGAAATTTTCGATGGCGTTCCACAGTTTAACATTGCTAAGGCTGAGTTGGAGCAAGGGCTAGACCTTGGTACCTTACTCGCAGAGAAAACAAACATATTCCCTTCCAAGGGCGAGGTTAAAAAAACGATTCAGGGTGGTGGCTTAAGCATTAATAAAGCTAAACCAGCCGATGCTGGTCAACAGTATAATACTTCCGATCTGTTGAATGATAAATTTATCATTGTTCAAAAAGGCAAGAAGAACTACTTCCTAATCACAGCGGAGGGTTAATCTTTACCATATATCATAAAAAAACGCAGTAATCTACTTACCGCGTTTTTTTTTTTGTTCTTTGACAGCCCTTGTTATGGTATGTTTGATTTCTTAATGGCTTATTGCACAAGAAGGTTACAACCCCGGATATCGGCATTGTCAAACCGCCCAAGTACTTCGAAAGAGCCATCGGGATGGATTTTGCCCAGATCTTGTGTAGCGATGAAACTGCAGGAGTGCAGGTTAGCCAGGTCAATGACATTGATACCGCCTGTTTGTTTGTTTTTCAGCAAGCTAAGTGGGTCATTGGTATCGCGAAGTACAATGCGCATCCAGGCTGGGCAATTAAAGATGCCATGACCAGAGGAATAGCCTTGCGACAACAATTCAGTCATGCCATATTCGCTATGAATAGCAGGGACTCCAAACCCAGAGGTAAGCAGTTCGTGCAGTTCCTCACGTACCATTTCTTTTCGTTTACCTTTCATGCCACCGGTTTCCATGACGATCAATTCGGGGAACTCCAGCTTGTATGCTTCTATGAAATCCAATAAGGCGTAGGTCACGCCAATAAGGATGGTTCGTTGTCCTTGTTGCTTGAGCTCCACCAAAGTTTGATATAAACCTTCATTGTCATGCAGAAAATAGCCACTTTTAGGATGTTGGCTTTGCGCGATCAATGCGTCGACCATATAAATCAATGAAGAGCCTTCGCGTTCCTGATATGATGGTAGCAGCGCAAGAATACAGCTGTTGGCCGGATCACCATAGAAGTGTTGGAAAGCTCGGTTAAAGCTCTCTTCATACAGTGTTAGATCCGTGACGATATGTTTGCTTTGTGTTTGGCCGGTAGTTCCGGAACTGGAGAACACAATTTGTGCTGGTGTTGCTGCGCTTTTTACCTCATGAGATTTAAAAAACGCGATGGGTAAATAAGGGATTTCTGCGGTACTTGTAACCTGGTCAGGTTGCACTTTCAGATGGTGTAAAAAGGACCTGTAGACTTCGCAATTTGCAGCTTGATACCGGAAGATGGTTAAGGCTGTATCCTCAAATGCCGCTGGAGTGCTGATGTTGAAAATTTGTTCTTTGATATTCTCCACTGTACAAAAATACGGAACAATTTAACAGATTAACGATTGCTTTTTTCCCGGATCATGGCCTTTCGGAAGTGATAACCACAAAATCCACTAACACCGGCAACAAACCCGCCGAGTAAAGCGGTAATCAATAAGACCAATAACCAGCTGTCCACACCAAGCATCTCTGCTACCCGCCCCGCCATAAGGTGCTGATTGGGGATGCTGCTATAAAGCGCCATTGCAGTCCATAGTACGAGTATCGCTAAGAAGGGCGACCATAAGGCAATCTTCGCAGTTTTTCCGAGTAGCGCACAGGTTAGGAATGAGATGATGACGATAACCCACCAGGGTAAAATAAGTTGTAGCAGAAATGCGGCTATTAAAACAATAAGGAATACCATTTTATTTCTTTGAGATTTTTAAACGTTTAAGTGCTTTAACAGCAGGATCATCGGTGTTATTCATGAGGTATAAGTCATACAGTTTACCTTCTGCCCAGGTACTGATCATGTTGTCGTAAAACGGACTTCCAGGATTTCCGGACTGGCCTCCGGGGAATACGCCATGGCCTTTAGGGGTATCACCAAGCTCGACCACCATTCGCCAGGAGGGACCGTTTGACTCGCTCAATGCGTTGATTGTACTTTTTGAGCCGCCGATCATTAAAGTTTTGGAGCCAAAGCCTGGTATCGCGGCAAGGTGTGGTACATGGCTATGCTTGACATTTGCCCAGGCCCAGTTTTTTCCGATCACTCCATACCTGCGCTCCAGGCTATCGCATGCATATTTGAAGGACTGGTTTACGAGATCTTTAAGGCTTTCTTTTTCAGGGGTGTTCACATTGTCGAACCATGGTGCGTTCGGCTCTTTGGTGATCATTTGAACGGTACGGTCGCGCGAAGGGTGACGCATAGGTACCTCAGCGACTTCAAACTCATCATCCCAGATCAACTTGTTCAATCTAAACATCCAGAGGTCGAAGATTCCAGGTGCGATCCCCTTTGCATCATAGAACCTGTTCCATTTACGAATGGTGATCAAGGCTTCTTTTTGTGTCGCATTAAGTTCTGCCCGGTTAACCAATGGGAGCAGGGTAGGAAGTACATGCTCCGGGAAAATGCCATAAGAATCACTTTGCATGATACGCATACTATCCACAGTGATGTTCTCCATGGCAGCTAACTTGTCATTAATTCGTTTTCCACGTTCATAGGGTGAAAATTCCCAGTTGATATAATACGGGTAGCTCGGATCTGTGGAAGATTGATTAGCGGAGCTCACAAAGTGGCGTTCCGGATTTTTCACCGTTGGATTTTGCGCTGCCGGGATCCAGCCTTGCCAGTCATTTTTCGGATCAGTGCCGTCCAGAATGAACTTTCCCTGGTTCTTATATTTAAGCGGGAACTTTCCGTTCGCGGTGATGGCAATGTCGTTATCTGCAGAAGCAAATATGAAGTTCTGTGCAGGTGCGGTGTAATAGGTAAGTGCCTTACGGTAGTCGTCGTAATTTTTTCCCCTGTTCAAATGGTAAAAAGTCATGAGGTCGTTGGAACGTTCATGAGCAATCCACCGCAATGCATTCCCGACCGGAACCGGCTTTGCCAGACTTAGTGCAGGCTTTTGAAAATATACAACCGGACCATGGTGAGTATAGATCACGGTGTCTGTAGTCGTTTTTTCACCGCGTATCTTGATCTGTTCAATGCGTTTATTGGTGTTCTTCCAGGCATTATCATACCAATATTGTTGATGTGTGTCATCCTTGAATTTAATTTGATAGTAATCAAGTACATCTGCTGCAACGTTGGTTACACCCCAGGCAATCTGTTGGTTGAAGCCTATAATTACACTTGGCGAACCCGGCAGTGAAACGCCGTAGACATTGATTCCTGGTGCATGAAGTTGTATCTGATACCAGATGGAAGGCAGGGTTAGATTCAAATGGGGATCATTGGCGAGAATAGGTTTACCACTTACAGTCTTCTCCCCCGAAACTGCCCAGTTGTTGCTGCCAATACCTTCTACACGACGTGTGGTGTTGATGTTGCTGCTGCTCATCTGATTGAAGCTGCCTGGAGGCAATGGAACAGGTAGCGGCTTAAAGTCCCATTTGGTGCCTTCTGGTATTATGGGATCTTCTTTGTGTGGGTAATCAGGAAACAGGTTAGCCGTAACTTCAGGTCCGAACTTGTTTAGGATGTTGGTCATATAGAATTCGTCGGATCCCATGGCCAGGACAGCCGACATTTGTTTGAGCAACAAAGCGCATTTTAATGGTGTCCAGTCTTCCGGTTTAAAATCAAGTATCTTGTATTCTATAGGAAGATCCTTTTGGGAGAGATTATGAATAAAGTCGTTAATACCTTCCGTATAAGCTAGAAGCATCTTTTTAGAAACTGGATCCTCCATCATGCCCTTAAGTGAGTTTTCTGCACCATAGACCATGCCCATACGGCGCTGATAGCGGTCCAGTTCAATGGCTTTTTTTCCAACCACCTCAGACAAACGGCCGGCTGCATACCTGGTTTGAAAATCCATCTGCCACAGTCGATGCATGGCGGTAACATAGCCCTGCGCATAGTAAAGGTCATGTTCATTCTGCGCGAAAATATGTGGGATCATTCGATCATCAAAGATGATATCCACGTCAGCTGTGGCATGTTTAAGCACGAGCTTTTGCCTGGGGCTGACGCGCATGCTTTCCGCGTTCTGCCAAAAGCCTTTGAATGGATCCAGGAACCTGATAATGGGCGGGAGATCCCCGAATTTCGTATTGAAACAGTAAATCAATAGTATCGGAATGATCAAACAGATCAGGGCTTTAATTTTATTCATCTGCTGAATGATTAAGCTGGTAAGGTGATGGCATAGGTGGCTTGTGCAGCAATTTAAATTATTGTGAGAAGATAACAAAAATCTCTGCCCTGAATTTCGTAAGAATTAAATATTTCAGCTTAATTAATTGTTGAGCCCGTTTTGAGTGCCAAAGTGCTGGTACATAGATCACTAGTAGATTTGCCCTTTCTGAAGTGGTAGAATATTCCATTAACAAAAGCTTGGCGGGAGGAATAGGCTGCGGTAATACATTGTAGCACAGCCGGAAAATACATATTTATTGTGTGAAAGTTTTTTATATTAGATATATAACCAAATAACCTATTGTATGACGAGGAAAATTACCAGGGCATTCTGTATGCTTTTAATGGTCTTTGGCACAGCTATGCTTGCAAAGGCTCAAGACATTGTGATAAGTGGTACAGTAACGGACAAATCGACGAGGGCTCCACTGGCGGGGGTCAGCATTACTGTTAAAGGTACGGCCAGCGGGGCCGCCTCTGGTCAAAACGGGTCATTCTCGCTAAATGTCCGACAGGCGCCGGCAACATTAGTATTCTCGTATGTGGGGTATGGCACAGTAGAGCGGCAGGTTAGCAGCTCGAGTACCAATCTTTCTGTTGAATTGGAGGAGACTACATTTTTAGGACAGGAAGTTGTGATCTCTGCGTCCCGAACACCGGAGCGGATTCTGGAATCTCCAGTTTCCATTGAACGGATCAGCGCATCTGCAGTGCGGGATTTGCCTGCAGCGACATTCTATGATGCCTTGGCCAACTTGAAGGGCGTGGAGATGAGCGCCCAGAGTTTAACCTTTAAATCTGTGAACACAAGAGGTTTTAATTCTAATGGTAACACCAGATTTAACCAGTTCGTTGATGGAATGGACAATCAGGCACCAGGATTAAACTTCTCTGTAGGCAACATTGTAGGACTTTCCGAACTGGATGTAGACAATGTAGAGCTGCTTCCGGGAGCGGCTTCAGCTTTATATGGGGCTGGCGGAATTAATGGTACGCTATTGATGACCTCCAAAAATCCCTTTGATTATCAAGGAGCAAGCTTTGCTTTCAAGACAGGCGTCAATCACGTGAACGATGATAACACGGGCACACAGCAGTTCAACCAGCTTGATGTCCGTTTGGCAAAAGCTTGGAACAATAAGTTCGGCATCAAGACGGCTTTTTCATTTTTGCAGGCAAAAGATTGGGGCGCAACAGACACCAGGAACTTTGACAGGACAGCGCGGCAGCTTAAGGGCGGTGACCGGAATACAGATCCCAACTATGATGGGGTGAATGTTTATGGTGATGAGATCAGTCAGAACATGCTCAACGTGGCCCGGAGTGTGGAAAACCAAACCGTGGCAGGTGTACTGCAAGCCACTGGCGGAACACTAAACATAAAACAGCTCATGGATGCCCGATTACCGCAGAACGCTACACCAGGGCAACAAGCGCAGTTCCTGGGCAGTTTGCCGGAAGCTTTAAGGCCTGCGATTCAAAACTACCTGCCTTTTTACTTTGGACTGAGGAATGACCTGATTCCTAATCAAGCGGTTTCCAGAACCGGTTATGCGGAGCAGGACCTGGTAGACTATGATACCAAATCATTGAAGGCAAACACTTCCTTGCATTACCGTTTCACGGACAAATTTGAAGCTGTAGCACAGGTAAACTGGGGAACGGGAACATCGGTATATACCGGAACAGACCGGTACTCGTTACGGAATTTCTCTATCGGGCAGTTCAAGCTTGAACTTAAGGGTTCGGACTTCTTTTTGCGTGCATATACGACCCAGGAACGATCTGGGGACGCTTATAATGCAACGATTCTTGGAACGTTCATCAATGAGGCATGGAAGCCTTCCACCACCTGGTTTCCGCAGTACATCGGAAACTATATTGGCGCGATCGCAGCGGGGCAGCCAGATGCTGCGGCACAGCAATTTGCACGTTCACAGGCTGACGTTGGCCGTTTGATCCCTGGTACACCGGGTTTTGAAAGTGCGAAGATCGCGATCACCGAGCGCTCAATAGGTCCTCAAAATGGCGCTAAGTTTAATGATAAGACCAACCTGTACCACTATGAAGGTATGTACAACTTTTCTAACATCTTCAATAATGTGGTGGAATTTCAGGTTGGCGCATCTTACCGGAACTATTTTCTACATTCCGATGGTACCATCTTCGATGATGCCACCCGTGACATCACGATAGAGGAATATGGCGCGTTTGGGCAAATTGGAAAGAAGTTGTTGAATGATAAGCTTAAACTTACTTTCGCTGGCCGGTATGATAAAAGCCAGAACTTCGAAGGACGCTTTACGCCAAGGATTACCGGCGTATTGACAGTTGCACCAAATAATAACATCCGTGCTTCCTACCAAACCGGTTATCGAAACCCAACCACTCAAGACCAGTATATTGACCTTGCTGTAGGTGGGGGAGCGACACGCCTGATCGGTGGATTGCCGGAGCTGCTTAGCAAATATAACCTGATTGGCAACCCTGCAGTAACGTCTGAAAGTTACCGGGCTTTGCTGGCCTCTGCTGCGGCAGGCACACCAAATCCCGGTGTGCTGGAAACGTATACCTTTGATGCCAGGGGGGTACGTCCAGAAAGTGTACAATCCTATGAGTTGGGTTATAAAGGACTTCTAGGTTCTAAGCTGTTGATAGATACTTATGGTTATTATAGCATTTACAGTGATTTCATCAGTGCTGTGGAAATTTACCAGAATCCTTTGGCTACGGCAGTGAAATTCAATGTGCCGGTAAATCTGACTGAAGATGTGAAAACTTACGGCGGCGCGTTCGGGCTGGACTATATTCTAGGAAAATACAATTTGAGTGGTAATGTCTCTTACAACAAGATCAGCGATATTCCAGCCAACTTCATCAACACCTTTAATACACCGGAACTACGATACAATTTTGGATTTGGTAATCGTGAGATCATCAAAAATGTAGGTTTCAACTTACAATACAGATGGCAGGAGAAATTTACCTGGAACTCTACATTCGGCTCGGGCGATGTACCAGCATTTGGTACACTTGACGGGCAGGTTAGCTTTAAAATTCCGTCGATCAACTCTACCCTTAAATTTGGGGGATCGAACCTGCTGAACAAATATTATAGTACATCATTCGGAAACCCATTAGTTGGTGCAGTCTACTACACCTCCATCACCTTTAACCCATAAAAGCTTATTTTATCTACTTTGAAGCCTGGAATTTATTCCGGGCTTTTTTATTTTTAATTATTAGACAAAAACCATCTTACTGATTTTAATGTTGATCTTTAGCTTAGTTCAGCGGGAAACCTGTTCTTTTTAGAAATCAAAAGACCTTCTAGAAGTTTTGGTATACCACTAAACTTGTAATTACACCATAATGGATAGCTCAGAAACTAATATATCTTCCACAAAGACATCCTTCAATCAGGCGCTGCAAGGTGCTGGCGCCAATAACACCGTTTGGGTTCACAGCTTATTTACCGATTTTGATGTGGCTCTGTTTGTTTCAGGCAAGCATTTTCGGTTGTATGAAAAGTTGGGTGCTCAGGTCCTGAAGTTAAATGGCACCGAGGGTACCTACTTTGCGGTCTGGGCACCCAATGCAAAACAGGTGAATGTTGCGGGAACATTTAATGAATGGAGCAAAACCAGTCATCAACTCTACAAACGTTGGGATGCTTCGGGGATCTGGGAGGGTTTTATCCCAGGCGTAAAGCACGGCAGCTTGTATAAGTATGCGATTCATAGCTTCGAGGGAAACTGGCTGGAAAAGGGAGATCCTTTCGCAAGGCGCTGGGAACTTCCACCTGGAACGGCATCTGTAGTTTGGGATACGAATTATAAGTGGAAGGATAAAAACTGGTTGAAAAAGCGGGTAAAAATCAATGCGCTTGATCAGCCTATTTCGGTCTATGAGGTGCATTTAGGCTCTTGGAAACGCGATCCTTCTGAACCTTCAAGGATTCTGACCTATAAGGAAGTTGCAGATACCCTGGTGTCGTATGTTCTGGAAATGGGATTCACTCATGTTGAGTTGATGCCCGTAATGGAGTATCCATATTTTCCCTCCTGGGGATATCAGATCACAGGTTATTATGCTGCAAGTTCGATGCATGGTACGCCAGAGGAGTTGATGTATTTGATAGAAGCACTGCACAAAGCCAATATCGCAGTGATCATGGATTGGGTACCTTCTCATTTTCCGGGTGATGCCCATGGGCTGTATAAGTTCGACGGTACCCATCTTTATGAACATGCTGACATGCGCAAGGGCTTTCATCCGGATTGGAAATCCTATATTTTCAATTATGATCGTAATGAAGTTCGCTCGTTCCTGATCAGCAATGCGATGTTTTGGATAGATCAGTATCATGCCGACGGGCTGCGGGTGGATGCGGTTGCATCAATGTTGTACTATACGTTTTCGAGAAAGCCGGAAGATGCAGGTACCAACATTCATGGGGGACCCGAAAACCTTGGGGCAATCCAGTTCTTGCAGGATATGAATGAAGCAATTTACTCGAATTTTGAGGGCGTACAAACCATTGCTGAAGAAAGCAGCACCTATCCAGGTGTGACGCGGCCAGTTTCTGAAAATGGCCTTGGCTTCGGCATGAAGTGGATGATGGGCTGGATGAACGATACGCTGAAGTATTTCAAACTCGATCCCATCAATCGAAGCTACCATCACCATAGACTTACGTTTTCCATTACTTATGCCTTCACCGAGCGTTTTATGCTGCCCTTCTCACATGATGAGGTGGTACATGGTAAATCTTCGATGATCTATAAGATGCCAGGTAATGAATGGGAGAAGTTTGCGAACCTGCGTGCATTGTACTTATATATGTTTACCCAGCCAGGTACAAAACTGTTGTTCATGGGGAATGAATTCGCACAAAATAGTGAGTGGAACTTCAAAAAGTCTTTGGACTGGCACCTGTTGCAATATGAATCCCATGCCGGAATGCAGCGTACCGTAAAAGCCTTAAATGCCTTTTACAGATCGGAACCGGCGCTATACGAGAAGAGCTTCTCTTATGATGGTTTTGAATGGATCAATGCGGATGATGTACAACATTCGGTGTACATCTATATGCGAAAAGGTAAAAAAGAGAAGGACACCCTTGTTGTTCTAATCAACCTGACACCGGTGCCTAGAAATCATTACAAGATTGGTGTGCCTGGCAAGTCCAAGTGGAAACAGGTGTTTAACACCGATGATGAAACGTTTTTTGGGGCAGGCCGAACGGTGACGACTCCATATCTCCCGACGGCAGATGTCTGCTATGGTCTACCATATTCGATCTATATTGATCTTCCGCCGCTTACAGCGATCGTGCTTAAACAAACGAAATAAAAAAAGGGATGTTCTTACGAGCATCCCTTTTTCATGTTATTTATATTTTAGATGGTTGCATAGTGCTCAACGAATTTAGCTAAAGCAGCAGAATAGCCCATTTCGTTATCATACCATGAAACAACTTTTACAAAGTTTTCATTCAATGCGATACCTGCATCAGCATCAAAAATAGATGCATGCTCATCACCGATGAAATCAGATGAAACAACCTGATCTTCAGTGTAACCAAGAACACCCTTCAAGTAGCCTTCAGAAGCTTCTTTCATTGCATTTTTGATGTCTTCATAAGTAGCTGGTTTTTCCAAACGTACAGTTAAATCCACAACAGAAACGTCAGCTACAGGAACACGGAAAGCCATACCAGTAAGTTTACCTTTTAATTCAGGGATAACTTTAGTAACCGCTTTAGCTGCGCCAGTTGCAGAAGGAATGATGTTAGAGTAAGCACCACGACCACCTCTCCAGTCTTTAGCAGAAGGTCCGTCAACAGTTTTCTGCGTTGCAGTTACCGCGTGAACTGTGCTCATTAAACCTTCAACAATACCGAACTTATCGTTAAGTACCTTTGCGATTGGGGCAAGACAGTTTGTTGTACAAGATGCATTGGAAACAATCGTCTGGTCAGCAGTTAATTTATCATGGTTAACGCCCATTACGTAAGTTGGGATAGAATCATCTTTTGCTGGAGCAGAAAGAACAACTTTCTTAGCACCTGCCTGGATGTGTTTCTTAGCATCAGCTTCCGTTAAGAATAAACCAGTTGACTCGATTACTACGTCAACACCAACTTCATCCCATTTAAGGTTTGCAGGATCTTTTTCAGCAGTGATACGGATGGTTTTACCATTTACCACTAAGTGTCCGTTTTCAACCTCGATGGTGCCATCAAAACGGCCGTGTGTTGAATCATATTTCAACATATAAGCCATGTAAGTTGGTTCTACAAGATCGTTTATCGCAACAACATCTAATCCTCTTTTAAGTGCAGCCCTGAAAACCAGTCTGCCAATACGACCAAAGCCGTTTATTCCAATTTTGCTCATTGTACTAATTTGAATAATAGTTTAATAAATTATATATAGGTTCTTTTATAATGGTGGTGATGTTGATGTTATGTTTCTCTGCGACGGTTAGAAGGCGATCTTCAAACTGTCCGGCAACACTACCA
Source organism: Pedobacter sp. NEAU-ZC8 (assembly GCF_059278965.1). Classification (NCBI taxonomy): domain Bacteria; kingdom Pseudomonadati; phylum Bacteroidota; class Sphingobacteriia; order Sphingobacteriales; family Sphingobacteriaceae; genus Pedobacter; species Pedobacter sp. NEAU-ZC8. The sequence goes on along the minus strand of NZ_JCAJXC010000021.1, from coordinate 14,545 downwards.
ATAAAATGTATTTCTTGTTCAGGATATGCCTTTATTGTAGGTAACAAGTAGGTCTTCATAAATTGATCAAATCCTTGATCGATCATTTCCTGTATTGCAGGATGAGACCTGTGTTCTACAAAAAAGTCGAAGAATGAGCTTAAGAATTGCTCGGGCATCGGCTTTCTATATATTTTTTCAAGAATCAGTGGCCGGTCTAAGTTTGACTTCTGCGTAAAAGCTTTGTGCAGGTCCTTTGGTAGTTTGCCCTGGATAAACTTTTTCAGCAGCGTCTTGCCTAAATGGATCGAGGAGCCCTCGTCACCAAGGATAAAACCTAATCCAAAATTGTTTTGTTTTGGAATAGTTCCATTAAAATAGGCACAATTTGAACCGCTTCCGAGCACCGCTACGATTCCACTGTTGTTATAGCATGCTGCAACTGCAGCACCATACAGATCATCCTTAACGGTGATCTCACTATACTTGAAGAACTTTGAAAGAATCAATGCAAGCTCCCTGCTACGTGCTTCGCTGCTTGCACCAGAAGCAAAGACATAGATCTTCTTGATGCGTTCCGCATTATTTATGAGGATCGATTTTTTATTCAGGGCATCTAAGATCGTCTTCTCATTGTTATGGCATGGATTGATACCGGGCATCGTACATTCTGCAACTGTCTTGCCCTCGCGGGCGATTTTCCAATGTGCAGCTTTCGAGCCACTGTATACCACTGCTACCATATCAGATCGATAATACCTTAGTCATTTCTAACAGATCATCTTCAAGCTTAAAGGAATGTTCGGTAAGTGCTTCGTCAAGGCTAGTCACTTTTACATCATTACCGCGAAGTCCAACCATCGCTGCGGTGGTTCCTTTGAAGAGTTCATTTACCGCTGCAAAGCCTAGTCGGCTGCCTAAGATCCGGTCGGCACTACTCGGGCTACCACCACGTTGTAAGTGGCCAAGGATGGTAACTTTGGTGTCGTAATGATTGAAGCGCTCCTTTACTTTTTTGGCGATATCATAGGCGCCACCAGCTTTATGACCTTCGGCAACGATTACAATACTGGAAGATTTCTTTGTCAAAGCACCAATTTCAAGTTGATTTACCAACTCGTCGATACTGGTTTGTTTTTCAGGAAGCAGTACAGCTTCTGCACCCGAAGCAATGCCGCTTCTTAGTGCAATGCATCCAGAATCACGGCCCATAACTTCAATAAAAAAGAGCCGGTCGTGTGCGTCTGCAGTATCCCGTATCTTATCAATGGCTTCGATCACCGTATTCATAGCGGTGTCGTATCCAAGTGTGAAGTCAGATCCAAATAGGTCATTGTCAATTGTTCCAGGAACACCCATCACCTTTACACCAAATTTTTCAGAGAAAATCTTGGCTCCGGTGAAGGTTCCATCGCCCCCAATCACAACTAATCCGTCGATATTACGTGCTTTTAAGTTATTGTATGCCGTTTGCATGCCTTCTTCTGTCATGAAAGGTTTGCAACGTGCTGTTTTAAGAATTGTGCCACCTAAATGGATGATATTGCTTACGGAACGGGCATCCATGGGAATGATGTTATCATCAATAAGTCCTTGATATCCCTGTTTAACACCAAACATGTTAGCTCCGTTGAATATACCGGTACGAACAACTGCCCTTATACAGGCATTCATACCGGGAGCGTCTCCTCCAGAGGTTAGTACGGCAATATTATTTATATTTTGGTTCATATTTTAATTAAACGAATATAACGTGTATTTACTACACTAAGTAATTTATCTTGTTTTTTTTACATTAACTTGAACTTGCACTTAAAGAATAAATCGTCTGAATTTGGTATTTGCATTAGTGAAATACACTACTATTTATCTCCTGCGTAAATCTATCAGGAGCAAGATGTAAAAAATATTATAAAAACGGGAATAGAGTGGGGATAAATGGAACTCCGGGAAACACTTTTTGTTAGGCAAAGCGCAAAATATATTTACATTTACTGTGTTATTTACACTAACCCTGGTTTATAACGGAAATAATTAACTTTATATATTAACAAACTCAATTAATTTGAATTGCCGGATATAATTTCGGGATTTCAGGTTAAGATCAAACTTATTTATTTTGAAAGAAGAACTACCTCAATTTAATTCTACCTTTTCGATTGACTGCGTGATTTTCGGATTTGATGGTGGTGAACTGAAAATACTGTTAATTGAGCGTAATGAAGAGCCCTTTAAAGATTGGTGGGCACTACCTGGAAACCTGGTAAGAGCAAACGAAAGTCTTGATCAATCAGCATCCCGAATCTTGAACGAACTTACGGGACTGGGTGATATCTACATGGAACAATATTATACTTTCGGTGATCCGGACCGTCACCCGCAAGGTAGGGTGGTTAGTATTGCCTATTATGCACTATTACGCTTAGGTGGTGATAAGGCCCTTAAGCCAATAAGCACTTATGCTAAACAGGCCCACTGGGTGAATGTTAAAGATCTTCCCAAACTCGCGTTCGACCACCAACAGATTTTTGATAAAGGATTGGAAAAGATTAAACGCCGGATTAAACATCAGCCGATTGCATTCGAATTGCTGCCCGAAAAGTTCACCCTCACGCAATTGCAAAACGTTTATGAGTTAATCCTCGGAAAAAAGCTTGATAAACGGAACTTCAGGAAGAAAATGTTGAGCTTTGGTGTGCTGAGAGATCTGGAGGAAAAGCAAAAGGGCGTTTCTTTCAGAGCTGCTACCTTATATCGCTTTGACAAGCGAAAGTATGCGAAGCTTTTCGGCAAAGAAATATCCTTTTAGCGAGTTGGTAAGGGCGGCATATAGGCACTTGAGGCAACAGCCTGGTAGCTAAGAAACTTTAAACTCCGTTACTGCGCGACTTATAACAAAAACGCCGGACATGATTCATGTCCGGCGTTTTTGTTATATCAAATTGGGAATTACAATTTAGTCATTTTTGACGTTCTTAAATGGTAGTCAACCAAATCATCTATAGGGGAGCGAATGATTTTTCCGATACCCATTTCATATTTGTCTGCAACAACGCTTAAGATATCTCTAAAGCTGTAACCAACAGATCCAATCACGTTTAACTTATAGTCTTTGTAGTTAGGATAGTGAATTACCAGGTTTTCGAAAAATGCGCTGAATGCGTAGTTAACGGTTTCAAATGTATACTCTTCGTAGCTGTCTTTAAAATCGTACAAGAATTTGCTAAAGCTCGCACAAAAACGGTTAGGAAGTGGTTTGTTGTAGATGTTGTCGAATATGTCCTCGTTAGTTAATGCGAAATTATCATAGAAAGCTTCTCTCAATCCTTTTGGCATGTAGCCTTTCATGTAGTCAGCAAGTATTCTTTTGCCGATAAAACATCCGCTACCTTCATCACCTAAGAAGTATCCAAGCGAATCGATGTTTAAAGAGATGTCTTTACCATCATAAAGGCAGGTGTTTGTTCCTGTACCCAAGATTGCTGCAAATCCTGCTTCGTCACCCAATAGTGCTCTGCAAGAAGCCAACAGATCGTGGCCGATATTGATCTCCGCATTTGGGAAGATTTGTTGCATGGCGTCAGCAACTATTTTTTTGTTCGCGTCTGTTGAACAGCCGGCACCATAATAGTAAACTTCAGTAAGTTTTTCGGTTTCTAAATGGTCAGGTAAACCTACTTTTAGCGAACCTACTATATATTCTGTATTGGAGAAATATGGATTGTACCCTTCTGTATTAAATAGAATTTTTCTTCCGGCTTCGTTAATTAAACACCAATTGGTTTTGGTGGAACCTCCATCTGCAATAACTATCATGTTAATTTAAATTTTTCGGGATAAATGTAGAAATTCTTAATTCGTTGAGATTAGTTTTTTTCATAATTTATTTTTTTCAGTGTTTCTAAACGTTAGACATTAGGTTAAAAGTAGGTTATGATTTGGTTAAGGGAGGACCAAAAAGTATTAAATAATTGATGGTTCGGCCCTAAAATTACGTTTGTTATTCTCATTTCCAAATTTTACGGGGCGATTGAGACACATTTTGTTACGTTTTATCTCATCTATTGCGCCTGCTTTTAGGTACTATAGCGCTGTAAATAAATCAGGTGTAATACATTGTATGCAGAAATCCCCGGCACATGCGTGTATGGATCTTCAGAAATTGAAGTGTAAAATTTTAAATGCTTAATGTAATGCAGTGTTACATTTTCAATATTTGTGATAAACCACATCAATTATTTAACAAGTAGACGATATGATCAACAAAATAGATTTCCGAAGTGATACCGTTACTAAGCCGACAGCCGAAATGCGGGAAGCCATGATGCAGGCGAAGGTGGGGGATGATGTTTTTGAGGAAGATGAAACAGTGAATGCGCTAGAAGCTAAACTCTGCCGGATGTTTAATATGGAAGCTGGACTATTCTGTCCCTCAGGCACCATGACCAATCAGATCGCGATCAAATGTTTCACAAATCCAATGGACGAGGTCATTTGCGACCAGACCGCTCACGTGTACCGCTATGAGGGAGGCGGAATTGCCTACAACTCACTTGCTTCCGTACGGCTCCTGCATGGCGAGCGCGGTATACTGACTACTGACCTGATAGAACCTGAAATCAACGAGGAGAATATACACTATCCAAATTCTACATTGGTTGTGCTTGAAAACACGGTGAACAAAGGTGGCGGAGCATGTTATACATTGGATCAGATTGCACCCATACACAACCTTTGTAAGATCAAGGGGCTAAAACTGCACCTGGATGGTGCACGCTTATTTAATGCGTTGATTGCAACTGGCGACAAGGCAAAAGACTATGGGCAGTATTTTGATGGGATATCGATCTGTTTGTCGAAAGGCCTTGGCGCGCCAGTCGGGTCGGTGCTACTTGGCTCAAAGGAGACGATTAATAAAGCAAAGAAAATCCGGAAGGTCCTTGGCGGCGGAATGCGGCAGGCTGGCTTTTTAGCCGCTGCAGGGATTTACGCCCTTGACCATCATGTGCATAGGTTAAAAACCGACCATTCCAGGGCCAAAGCGATCGCGAAAACCTTGTCTGAACTGAACTGGGTAAATGCTGTCATGCCCGTTGAAACAAACATCATTATTTTTCAGGTTAAGCCCAAGTATGCCGCAATCGACGTGGTGCGTAAACTGACGGAGAAAGGAATCTTGTGCAACACGACGAATAGAGATACCATCCGCTTTGTGCTGCATCTTGATATTTCGTCTGAGATGGTAGACCGCGCAATTGAAATCCTGTTACATTTGTATCCATAAACAAGAAACCTGTTCATGAAGAAAATTCTGATTGCCAATAGGGGTGAGATCGCCCTGAGGATCATGCGTTCCGCGAAAGAAATGGGCATCGCCACGGTTGCTGTTTATTCGGAAGCCGATCGGACGGCTTTGCATGTCCAATATGCGGACGAAGCCATCTGTATCGGCCCTGCAGCTTCTAATCAATCGTATCTGCTTACGCATAAAATTATTGAAGCCTGTAAAGTCAGCGGTGCGGATGCAATCCACCCCGGATATGGATTTCTTTCTGAAAACGCAGAGTTTGCAAGGCAGGTGGTTGCTGCCGGAATAACGTTCATCGGGCCTACACCAGAGGCTATGGAAGTCATGGGTAACAAGTTGTCTGCAAAAGCTGCAGCGTTGAAGTACAACATCCCGATGGTTCCCGGTACGGAGGAAGCAATCACCGACGTGGAAGAAGCCAAAAATCGGGCAGTGGAAGTCGGATTTCCAATTCTGATCAAGGCGGCCGCTGGAGGTGGCGGTAAAGGAATGCGTATAGTCAATAAAGTGGAGGATTTTCTGGAGCAGATGCAGCTTGCAGTCAGTGAAGCTACATCGGCTTTCGGCGATGGTGCCGTTTTCATAGAGCGTTACGTTTCCTCTCCAAGGCACATTGAAATACAGGTGCTTGGGGACATGCATGGCAACATTGTTCATCTTTTTGAACGTGAGTGCTCCGTCCAACGGAGGCATCAGAAGGTCATTGAAGAAGCCCCCTCATCGGTGCTTACGGCCGAAATCCGTGCAAAGATGGGCAAGTGTGCCGTGGATGTTGCCCGGGCGGTCAATTATGTTGGCGCTGGTACAGTGGAGTTTATCCTTGATGAAAACCTCGACTTCTTTTTCCTGGAGATGAATACAAGGCTGCAGGTTGAACACCCGGTTACGGAGATGATCACCGGGCTCGATCTTGTTAAAGAACAGATTAAGATCGCCAGGGCCGAAGCACTAAGTTTCAATCAGGAGGATCTGAAGATAAATGGACATGCAATAGAACTTCGGGTGTATGCTGAAGACCCGGAGAATAACTTTTTGCCTGATATTGGTACATTGGCAACGTACAAAACCCCGAAAGGTAATGGTGTTCGTGTTGATGATGGATTTGAACAAGGTATGGAAATACCCATCTACTATGATCCGATGATTGCCAAGCTAATCACCTTTGGCGCCACAAGAACAGAAGCGATCGAGCGGATGGTTCGAGCAATCTCAGAATATGAGATTACCGGGATACAGACTACACTTGGCTTCGGTAAGTTCGTAATGTTACACGAAGCATTTCGTTCGGGAAATTTCGATACACATTTTGTAAGCAAGTACTACCAGCCCAAATCGGAAATAGCCATGGACGAGTATGAAGCCTTGATTGCTGCAGTTATTGCAGTACAAGCATTAAACAAACAAACAGCATCCTCAATTGCAGTTGAAAGCTTATCTGCTAATCATTGGAGAAAAAACAGATTATATAAATAACATGTTTACAGGAATAATCGAAACACTTGGAACCGTCGAGGCCGTGCGAAAGGAACAGGACAATGTACACTTCACCGTAACCTCCGAGATTGGCCAGGAACTGAAAATAGATCAAAGTGTGTCTCACAATGGTGTGTGTCTTACGGTAGTTGCTCTTGATGCTGATACCCATACCGTGACCGCTATTCAAGAGACATTAGATAAAACTAATCTTGGGGAGCTTGAAGTTGGTTCAAGAATTAACCTGGAACGTTGCATGCAAATGAATGGCCGTTTGGATGGCCATATCGTGCAAGGCCATGTTGATCAGACAGCGGTGTGTGTGAAAAAAGAAGAACTAGAGGGTAGCTGGGAATACCGTTTCAAATATGATGCTGCGGGCGGCAATGTGACGGTTGAAAAAGGTTCCATCTGTGTAAACGGCATTAGCTTAACTGTCGTTAACTCATCAGCTGATGAGTTTTCTGTTTTTATAATCCCTTATACGCATGAACATACCAACCTGAATTCGGTTGAAGTAGGTTCTACGGTGAACCTGGAATTTGATATTATCGGAAAATATGTCGCCCGCCTATTAAATAAGTAGCAGCATTATTTACTTAGTACTTTAATTCTGTCTTTAACATAGCTAATGTTTTCAGTGGATTGCTTTTCATCCAGATTGCCTTCCATGTATTTCTTGTAGTAGCGCAGTGCTGCAGCTTTGTTTTTGATTTTGAAGTCATTAAGCAAGCCCAGGCTATAGTAAACATTGCTGCTTGGACTATATTGAAGGCTTCTTAAATAGGCGCTCTGCGCGGATCTGTAAAATCCGGAACGCTCTTGTAAATACGCCAGCATAGCGTAATAGCTTCCCGTGTTCGGTGAAATAGAAGCTACAATTGTTGCATTCGTATATGCACGGGCATTCTTCAGGTCATTTAACTTTTCGTAGCATATGGCGGTGTAGTATAAACTGGATTCAGTAGCCTCAACTCTTCTTTCCAGTACTTTAAATAGGCTAATTGCCTTTTTGAAGTCCTTTTTTTCCATGGCGAGTTTACCCATGCTATTGATCACGAAGGATGAACTGTCGCCATTTAGCAGCAACATTTCTCCAGCTTCCTGCGCCTCGTCCAATTTCTTTAACGATACACAGAGTGGAAGCCTGGCCTTTAGCAGCAGATAGTTGCTCGTGTCTGCCTCCCATGCATGCTTCAGAACCTGATATGCTACGGTTAGTTGCTTTTGTTTGCTCAATTCGGTGGCCAGCTCATAGGCAACATCGCCATCTGTCGGCTTAATTTGATTGGCTTTGGTAAGATATTGCATCTTTTCAATAGGGTCATCTAAACTGTTCGCCAGCAGCTTAAGTGCCCTGAAATTGTTGCTGTCTACAGCCAGCACCTGCCTGTAAAATCCTCTGGCTTTTTCTTCATTTCCTCTCTTGGCGTAAATGCTTGCGAGGCTAAATAGTACAGCTATGTTTTTGGCATCCGCCTGGCTTAGCTTTATATACTGCGCCTCGGCAACCTTGAGGTCACCAGCCATATTACTGGCATAGGCGAGCATTGCAGTTGCTTTTAGGTCCTCGGGATCCGCGCCAAATACATGTTTGAGCAATTTGGCAGCCTCGTCATACCGTTGAGACTGATAATATTCCAGTAATTGTTCCTGCTCGGTAGTTTTCAATGCTTGTGCAATTGAGAAAGAGGAACAAAAAAATAACAGAACAAGCGTGCATATGTATTTCATAGAGCCATATGTTAATTATATAACTAATATATTAGTTATACTTTGAAATACAAAGCGTTTCTGGTCTGAATATTAACGGACGTGTGTCCCGTTGAACATGGCGGCAGGGAAAGCGGCACAATTTATAGCTCACACCCTTTTTGGTATGATTTTTTCTAAGCATGCACAAAAGGGTAGAAGTCCATTTAATCTGAAAATTATCTTAGTTTTACACGCAAACAAAACGTTCATATATGAAGAAAATATTATTATCAGTAGCAGTATTAATCGGAATTAGTTCTGCAGCCTTTAGCCAGGTATTGCCCAGTGTACAGGTGGGTTTGCGCGGTGGTGCTAACCTGTCGAATTTTAGCACAAACAATACTTTCAGCAGTGAAAATACAGCCGGATATTTCATAGGGCTTTATTCAAGATTTGGCGCTGGTGGTATTCATGCGCAACCGGAGATATATGTTGCTGGTAAAAATGCCGATCTCAAGAGTGCCGATGGTACAGAAGTTAATGAGGTTCGCTTTACCAGTATTGATGTTCCCGTTCTGATTGGAACCAAGATCGGCGCGGCAGGTGTTGGTGTACGCCTACAAACCGGACCAATGGTTTCATTTGTGTTGGATCAGTCGCAGTCTGCAAATCAAGCGACAAGTAAGATCTTTAATGGAAATTTCAAAGATCAAAACTTCGCATGGCAATTCGGCCTTGGTCTGGATGTCGGTAAATTAGGTGCCGATCTTCGCTACGAACTAGGCTTGAGCGATGTCGCAAAAGAAGGGTACCAAGACAGTAAAATGAGCTTGTTTACGCTTGGGCTTTCATATAGATTATTTTAAGTTTAATGTACGACACAAAAAAAGAGGCATTTAACAGCCTCTTTTTTTGTGTCTAAACTTTTGCAGGTCTAATTAATTAGATTTTTCAATTTCTTTAAGTTCATAGATAAATGCGCCTTTTATTGGTCTGATTGGTGATTCGTGGGCAATACTCAGTACTCTTACGAAGCATGCCCCAAAGTAAAAGATCATTGATGAGTAGAAAATAAAGAGCATAATTAAAATAACGGAACCGGAGGTCCCATAAATGCTTCCAATATTGCTAAGCGGCAGCATTATTCTCAGGATATACTTGCCGAGCGTAAATAGCACCCCGGTGAGTAGTCCTCCAATCATGGAATCTTTCCAGGTAGGGCGGCCATTCGTTAAAAATCGAAACATTACCGTGAACCAGGTCGACACGATTGCAATGAACACCAGCTGGTTCAATGCCGCATTAAGATAGCGGCTAAAATTTGGCGAAGAGTCATTCAGGTACGATCCGATGAAGGCCTGGATACCATCTGTAAGCAGACCAACCGTAAAAAGGAAGCCTGCCAGGATGATGATAACCATAGACCGGGCACGCAGCTTCAACTTAAACATAAAACTGGAATGCGGTTTTATTCCAATCGACCATATCTGATCCATGGAACCTTTAATCACACTAAAAAGGGTGGTGGCGACAAACAGGAAGAATACAAAACTAATCAGCGTTGCGATCCAGTTCTGGTCCACGGCTCTGATGTTTTCAAGCGTATTCCGGATTTGGTCGATACTACTTTTATCCAGAATGTTTTCCAGCCGTTCAAACAACCGTTGAGCAAAGGTTTTTCGATCCATAAAGAAGCCGAAAAGCCGGATAAGGATAATCAAAATCGGGGGCAGTGCAAAGTTGGCGAAGAAGGCCGTAGCTCCCGCAAGTCGCAGCGGATCATTCTTCTGTAGCAAATCGAAGGCTGCTTTGAATTGCAATAAAAATGTTCTTACGAAAGTAAACGTCATCTATTTTGGCCAGAATTGTTTTCGAATGTAATTAATTAATTTAAAACGAGCCTAAGATCCTTTTTAATTCCTTTGCATTGTAAACCGCGTGGGTATTGATGTCATTATTGAAATAAACGAAGGCTTGCTTTACATTTTTGTTGCTTAGTAAAATCTTAGAGAAACGCGTTAAAGCTTCATCGGTATAGCTGCTGGCGTAAACTTGTTCATCTCCATGGAAACGATAATATAGTAGGGCTGAGGTGTTAATTAGCTCGGCCGGAAAGTTGGGATGGCTCATGCCGCAGAAGCTTATGTTGTGTGCTTCAAACGCTTTAAATACCTCTTCGTTCCACCAACTCGGATGCCTGAACTCCATCACATTATTCATGCAAGGATCAAGGCTGTTTATAATTCTTTGAAGCTTTTCTCCTGAATATTGAAAATTTGGCGGCATTTGGAAAAGGCAACATGCGCATTTGTCCTGAAGCCCCGCTTTCACTGCGGTATAAAAATCCTGGAGCATCCCCTGGGTGCCAATGAACTTTTTGAACTGCGTGATCGCTCTCGGTGCTTTTACCGCAAATTGAAAGCCTGGTGGGCTTGTGTTGTACCATTGCTGCAAGTTCTCAACTCTGGGAAAGCGATAGAATGTGACGTTAAGTTCCAAGGTGTTGAAATGTTCACAATAGTAGCTGAACCAGTATTTCTGTGCGAGTTTATCGGGGTAGAACGAGCCTCTCCAATGTTTATAGTGGAATCCCGAACAGCCAATATGCGTAATAACCGTGGGCATTTTACAGAAAAACAAGAAGCACTGGGCTGATGTTTGCAGTTTCCTAACCTGTTTTAGGAGGAAAATGGCGAATATTGCTTTTCAATATATAGCGAATATGAAACGTAGTAAAATAAGATTCAGGGCTGCATGTTTGTTCGTTCTTGCGTTGATGTTACTTTCATCGTCGATTTTTGCCCAGGCGGAACGGATTGAGAACAAGTACAGCGCCTCCAGGTTTAAAGACTTCTTCAACCGAAATCATATAGATAGTATCTACGATCTACTTTCGCCGGACATGCAGGCCGCATTACCAAGGGAAAAAGCACATGAATTTCTCGGCGCATTGAAAGCGCAGGCTGGAGTCATCCGGCGTATGGATTTTAAAAGATATGATGGACCATATGCCTCCTATAAAACATCTTTCGGTAAAGGCACTTTTGCCGTGAATATCGCGCTGGATGCTAATCACCGGATAAACGGTTTTTTTGTTAAGCCATATGAAGACGATAGTCTGATTAAACCTGAGCGTACAACAACCTCGCTGAATCTTCCATTTAAGGGAGAATGGACCGTTGTTTGGGGTGGGGACACGAAAGAACTGAACTACCATGTAGAGGATACTGCACAGAAGAATGCCTTCGATTTTGTAATTACTGATGCAAAAGGAAAATCCTTCAAATCAACCGGGAAAACCAATGCGGATTATTATGCATTTGGTCAGCCAATTTTTGCGCCTTGTGATGCGGAGGTGATTGATGTTATCGACGGGGTCATAGATAATAAACCTGGAGAGATGAATAAACTTGATATCACCGGAAATACGGTGGTGCTTAGAACCTCGAAGGATGAATACCTCTTCTTTGCGCATTTCAAGCAACATTCTATCAAAGTAAAAAAGGGCATGCAAGTTAGCGCAGGTACCCTGCTGGGATTGTGCGGTAATTCTGGACATTCTTCTGAGCCACACCTACACTTCCATATTCAGAATACAAACGATCTGTTTTCTGGTACAGGGATTAAAGCTTACTTCGAATCAATAAAAGTAAATGGATCGGTTAGGAAAGATTACTCGCCGATTCAAAAGGATAAAATTAGCGCCGTAAAGTAATGGGCTGATCTTGAAAATTATGTATATGAATAACGTAGAAATCATTGAATACCAAGCTGAATATCAAACAAGCTTTGAGCGTCTTAATAAGGCCTGGCTCGAAATGTATTTTACCCTCGAGCCGATCGACCGCTATGTGCTGGAACAACCTGAAGAAGCTATCCTCAAACCCGGCGGCATCATCTTGCTGGCGCGTTATGATAACAAGATAATTGGTACTGTGGCCCTGAAGGTTATTGAGCCTGGGGTTTATGAGATGACAAAGATGTCTGTTGATCAAGCATACCAGGGAATTGGCGCAGGAAAAAAGTTATGCGCAGCTGCTATTGCCAGAGCAAAGCAAATCAATGCTAAACGTTTATTGCTTTATACAACAAGTATTCTGGAGACGGCCATCTCCATTTACAGGAAGCAAGGTTTTGTAGATGTACCACTTGAGCCAGGTGTTTATGAACGTGCTAATGTAAAAATGGAATATCCACTTCATCAGCAGTAGAAATTAACCACATGGATTTGGATGCCGGCTTTGTGCCGGCATTTTTTGTGGCCCGTACTTTCAGGCTTTGGGTGGAATAGAATTCTCAATTTGCGTTGCGCGAGAAATCCCCATACCGGAGCAGTATTTTCCCAACTTTCCTCATTTTACGCGTTTTTCACGCAGAATTTACTTTTGGACAGCGCTAAAGTAGGGTTGAAATTTCTCGTTTTTGGCTGTTTTTGGCTGGTTTTCTTGGGTTCGTGAAAATATTTTTAAATTTTTTCCTCCGGATGATAGTGTAGGTCTGCGTTAAACCGCATATGTGCTGGTTGTAATCTCCTCAGTTTTTGATTATGGCGGGGTGTTGGTTAATCTATTAATTTTTAGTTAGTTGGATGATAATTCTGGCGGCTTTTAGTTAAGGATGCTTAACCATAAGTATTGGTTTTTATGGATGGTATTTGGTTGTTTTGTGCTGCTTTGGTGGGGGATGCTGGGGGCTTAGTGTATTTTTTAGGGGCTTACAGTAATCAAATACGTAGCCAAAAGGTGTATATACCGTATAAATATTTTTAAATATGGTATAAATCCCAAAATGTTGCGTAATATTGCATTGTCAAACAACAACAAAAACATCACCCTATAAAATCACACAAAATGAGGTCTACCAGCCCAATCACAAACAACAAATTCAAAGCAGCAGCATTAGCACTAGCTTTATTCGCAACCACTTTCACCGCATGTAAGAAATCCGCAGATGAGGATTTTGCACCACAGGAGTCCGTAAATCAAAGTGAAACCGTAGTTTCCACAGATGACCTGGGAGAAACCGCAGAGAAAGGCAGCTACCACTTAAAAGACCATACTTTAAAAGGAACCTTCAAGTTTCCGATTGGTGCGGCAGTAGTAAAAGAGTTACTTGATGATCCTTTGTATGCTAAAACCTTAGTTAAAGACTTCTCCAGACTAAGTTCTGAAAGTAACTTTAAATGGGGTGCTGTGCACCCGTCAATTGACAAGTATACTTTTGCAAAAGCGGACGCAATTGTAGCCTTTGCAGAAAAGAACAACATGAAAGTTCATGGCCACACCTTGCTTTGGGCACATGATGGAAATGAACCGCAATGGGTTAAGAATTTTCAAGGTGATAAAGCAGCTTGGGAGAAATTGATGAAGGACCACATCACCACTGTTATGACACACTTCAAAGGTCGTGTACAATCTTGGGATGTTGTAAATGAGCCAGTTAAAGAAGGTGGTGTTTATACCAACAGCATCTGGTACCGTAAGCTTGGTAAGGACTGGGTAATCAAAGCCTTCAAATACGCTCAGGCAGCGGATCCAAAAGCCAAACTTTTCTTGAATGACTATGGCCAGGAGTATGGTGGCAAGAAAATGCAGGAGCTTTTGAATATTGTAGATGAAGCCAGGAAACAAGGTGTTACCATTCATGGTATGGGCTTTCAATTGCACACAGTATTGCGGATGGAAACCAAGCTTATAAACAACAATTTAAAATTGGCAGCAGATAAGGGATTATTGATACATATTTCTGAGTTGGACATCTCTGTGAAATATGGCATGCCGAAAACCTTCCCGCTTAGCGATGCAATGGCAAGGGCACAAGGCGCTAAGTTCAAAGAGATTGTTGCAGGTTACCTGAATACTGTTCCTAAAGCGCAACAATGGGGTATCACCACCTGGGGTGTATCAGATAAAACTTCGTATTTCAATAAAGGATATGTAAACGCTGATCACGACTATCCATTATTATTCGGAAAAGACTACAAAGCGAAATGGGCTTACAGGGGTTTCATTGAAGCAGGTCTGAACAGATATCCAGGTTCATTCTAAAAAGAAAACATTAATAAATGCTTATAGGGAAGGTGGCTCAGCG
>NZ_JCAJXC010000020.1:0-84823 GCF_059278965.1 Pedobacter sp. NEAU-ZC8 | reverse complement strand
AAAAGGTACTGTTATAAATTGCAAACATTTTAGACAAAAAAGTATTTTTGTATTTCAAAGAAGTTCGACTATGGAACTATCTAGCGTAGTCTCAACTTTCGGGTTGGGACTACTTAGTTTATAGCCCTCAATGAACTCCGTATCATTCTTCCATAAAGTATAGATCAATATTAATAGCTTTCTTTGAATGGCAACTTGTCCAATCATCTTTGAGGGTTTGTTTTGATTGATTCTTGTATACATTTCTTTTAGACCAGGATTGAATCTGCAAGCGACCATTGCCGGGAAGTACAATGCATTTCTGATGTACCGATTGCCTTTTTTAGAGATTCTGGTCTTGCCTTTTATGGAGGTTCCTGATTCTCTTTGCACGACATCATAGCCTGAATAACTTACCAGTTGTTTAGCATTCCTGAAATGCTCAAATCCCATAGTTTCGGCCAGGATAGTAGCTATGGTAATCAAACCTACTCCCTTTATGGTGAGCAGCTTTGTTATTCTTTCTTTCAGGTTGCTGTCTGTTTCTATAAGCCTTTTTATCTCTTTTAACGTTTTTGCAATTTCTTTGTCGATATCTTCAATCAACTTTTTATTACTCTTGAGAATGAAGCTTTGAACATCGTGCGAAGCGTCCTTACTGTGCTTGATGTTGCCAAGGCTAGTTTTTTGTTCTTGTAGCTGAACATAATATCTGGTTAGATTCCTCAGCTGTAATAAGGCGGCAGGAGGTGGAGTCCAAAGCTTATGAGTCCGCTCTACTCCAAGCTGACTTAAGATCCTTGCATCAACAGCATCTGTCTTGGTCTTGATGTTTAAGCTCGAAAAGTAGTGTTTAGAGGTGTTAGGAAGCACCACATGAACCCTTTTCTTTACTTTATGTAAATGGTGTGCCAAATTTTCGTAATAAACACCCGTGGCTTCCATTAGAAACACAAGCTCTGGTCCGATGGCGATAGCGCCCTTGGCCCAGCGAAGCATTTGGTTAAAACCTTTAGTATCATTGCCAAAGGTTACTACTTTTGAGAACGCTAATTCGCCATTCTCTGCACGCTGACACAGACATACTGTAAATGTAGCTTGTGAGATATCTATCCCAACTGATTGTTTTGTAATAGCCATAATCAAGAATTTAGATCGTATCGACTTAATTCCCCTTCGTCTATCCTTTTGTTTTATCCAGGCTCCTAGTTATGGCCTTAAGTACTGTTCAGACTCCTGAGAATAAAATCGTGTCGTTCAACCTTTTTTACGGTATAACATATAGCCTACCTAGCCCGATCTGAACTGACACGAACAGCCAACACATTTTGCATAACAACAATATATTGACCTTTTTAAAATTCTCAGTAAAAATAAAAGGTCCGTTCTGCAAGCAGAATGGACCTTTCTGTTTTATGGCTTTTTTGCTTTGATGTTGTAGAGTCGCTTGTCAAATCGAAATGGTGATATTGAAAGTATTTTCAGCGCAGCAGCTTCCTCATGAGCTGGATTAACAAGTACGTTTTTTGAAAAAGGATCACAAACACTAGGCACATAGAGTAGCAGTGAACGCATCGATGAAAGCCATGTATTGCCGATCTTTTCAAGTACCCGTGGAGCAGGATAATTGCTCCAGTTTACTGGTAAATCTTCTACAGCTACGCTTAAAAACGAAGCGGCATCTGGAACAAGTATTTCGACCATCTCTAAATCATGATGGATTTCATCTGGTTCAAGATGGACAAGTTTTTCAAGGATGCAAGTTGATGATTGTACAGAGGTGTAGAGGACAGGCATAAAGTTGTGCCACCGTGCCGGCGATAGCAAACCGCCTCTTCCGCTAAGGTCACTGGCGAATTCCGCTCGCGCAATTCTATATAACTTCATGAATAAAGACCATGTTCAATTCTAGTGAGTAAGTCGTCTACTAAACGTAGCCCCTCTGTTGTATCCAGTAAATCAAGGGGTATCTGATTACCAAGCGCTAGTTGTTCCCGTGATAACCAATGTTCCGCGGTACGCTGATCACCAAGAACATCTACTGTACGGGTATAGATACGTGCTAACTCGTATAGAAAATTTGATTGTTCGGGCGCTAATCGATCCTCAGGACTATACCTGTTCAGCTGCCTTACGCTAAGGTGAAGTACATGGGAGAGCTGCTCCCGACTGATATTTGTTTTCTCAACAAACGCATCAACACCAGCCTTAGGCAAACCAGCCCGGATATAACCGATTAGACCTTCAATATCATCCCCATGCTGAATGTATTCAGCCCAACTTTCGCCGTATAAAAATTTCCATACTACTGATGAGCCATCGTCTTGTTGAAGAATATTCGAAACATCGAATTTACTTTCCATACCCTGAATTGCCATATGTCCATTAATATAGGGACAAACGTCAGAAGAAACAAATATGTTTTACGACACCTCAAAACACAAGAAAAAAACGCCTTTATGCAACCATTTCTTAATAGGAAGGGAAACTGCTGTTAACATGACAACTACATCTTCGTGCCATAAAACTATTCAAAACTATTATGGTCAGAAAATTACTCTTTTCAATGTTACTCTTGTGTTTTTGCATCAAGAATCCGTTGCTTGCACAAACCACACAAGCCTCTATTCTTGGTGTTGTTACCGGCCCGGATAAGCGAGCCATTCCAGGCGCTTCTGTGCAGGTAACGAACAGCTCAACGGGCTTTACCACCAGGACATCTACCGATGCGAAAGGTGAATACACCTTTCGCGAACTACCCTTAGGTGGGCCTTATGCCGTTAAGGTGATCTACATGGGCTATGGTGAACAAACCAAAACCGGTTATATGTTAAACTTTGGGGATGTGGTACGTGCAAACGTTATGCTGGAGGAAGCTTCACAGAACCTCGAAACCGTCCAGATCTTAGGCTCCGGATTACAGAACAAAGTTCAAAACTTTGGTGCTTCAACAGAGATCTCTGCGAAAACCATGAACCAATTACCGGTAAACGGACGTAACTTCTCGAACCTGATGGATCTTTCTCCATTAAGTCGCGGCGGTGGTATCGCTGGGCAATTGGGTTCCTCTACGAACTACACGATTGACGGTATGAGTGCCAAAAATCCGACTTCAGCAGGTAGTACAACCAGCAGAAGTGGTGCACCATACTCCATCTCAATCGAGGCGGTACGTGAGTTCAAAGTCGTAACGAACCAATACGACGTGACCATGGGCAGAGCTGGTGGTGGAACGGTGACGGCAGTAACTAAATCCGGAACCAATACAACCAGCGGAAGCGCTTTTGGATACGGCCGTGCAGACTGGTTAGCGAGTCGATATGACATCCGGGGTATCAAACGTGATAACGATTTCTCTACGTACCAGTATGGCTTCACCTTAGGTGGGCCGATCATTAAGAATAAGCTGCACTACTTCGTCGGTCTGGATCACCAGAAAGATGCCCGTCCCTTGATCATTGCAGACGTTAATGGACCTGCAGACGAAGCACGTTTCCGCATCACAAATAATACCCTTAGCGACTTCCTTGCTATCGCCAGAGCAAAATATGGCGTTTCCGATGCGCCACAATACGGCACTTTCGACAAGAAGCGTGGTAGTGATGCGGCATTTGCCCGTTTAGACTGGCAGATCAATGATCGTAATCTATTAACGATACGGGACAACTATACGAACGACAGAAATCCACTTGGTTTGGGTGACAATACAGCCATCAACTTCTTCGAGAGTTATGGTAATGATAAAAACGTCGACAACAGCTTACTGGCAACATTACGTTCTACAGTGAGCAGTAAGGTGACGAATGAGTTGAAAGTACAGCACTTATACACTTATCAGGCGAGCACCCAGAATGATCAGCTTGGTTTTGCAATACCAAGGGCTGTTGTTGGCAACGTTCAATCGACCTTGTCGGATGGTTCATTGGCAAACACCGCCATTCAGATTGGCGGTCACCGCTTTGCTCAGGAAGGTTTCACCAATAACGTCCTGCAGTTGGTTGATAACTTCTATTACAACACTGATAAGATCAACTACACTTTTGGTATTGACCTCATGTACACGAATGCAAAATCCCTTTATGGTAGCGAGGTTAACGGGCGTTTTGAATATACCAACTCCACCACGGCCACTTCACTGGAGAACTTCAACAACCTGGTACCAAACCGGTTTTACCGTGAGGTGCCTTTAGTAGATGATCCAACCGTTAAGGCAGGTATCTGGAATACGGCAATATATGGTCAAATGCAGACGAAACTGGCTAAAGGTCTTGATTTTGTGGGTGGTCTACGTATCGACTACAGCAAGTACCCAACATCTCCGCTAAACCAGACTTTACTGGATGAGGTTGGCGTAAGAACAGACAATGAGTTGAAGCAGTTTTTGATCCAACCAAGAATCCAGTTTAACTGGGACATCAATGAGAACCGGACGGACTTTATACGTTTCGGTGCCGGTATCTTCGGATCAGATGTGAACAATTATGTCACCATCAATAACCTGACTTTCGATGGTAAACACCTGGCAACCGTAGATGTCTTCGGCGCAGACGTACCTACTCCCAACTTTATTGGATACAGAAATGGAACTGTAGAGGCCCCTACACTGGCTGCCCAGCAGGTACCAACCATTAACACGTATGCTGAAGATGCAAAAATACCTGTTGTATATAAGGCGAACTTATCGTACAGCAAGCTATTAACCGACAAGCTAAAGGTTGGTGTAACCGGTTATGCCTCTTTTGGGCGGAACAACTACATGTATGTAGACCGTAATATGGCTGCTAACCCTTATTTTACCTTACCTAATGAGGCAGATCGCGGGGTGTTTGTACCTGTGATGCCGGCCAACGGTGCTCCCGACTGGAAGACCGGACGTATCAGCAATACCTTCGGACGTGTTCTGGAACTCAACAGTAAAGGTAAAGTAAACCAGTTTGCAGTAGTTCTTGATGCCACATGGCAGTATTTCAAAGACGGAGAGATAACGGCAAGTTATACCTGGAATGACACTAAAGATAATACCTCTTACAACGGTAACGTAGCCAACTCTGCTACTCTCTCCTTACCGGTAAAGGATGACCCTAGAAATTTGAGCAACATGACCTATTCCGATAACCATTTCAGAAATAAGATCGTGATCTATGGTACTTTGCCGACATTTTATGGCGTAACTGTTGGTGTTCGTTATTCGGGCATCGGTGGTACACGCTACAGCTTGTTATCCGGCACGAACAACAACGGAGATTTCGTTGCCACCAATGATTTAGCTTTTATCTTCGACAGGAACAACCCGAATGTACCTCAAAACGTACGTACTGGACTACAGACCATCTTAGATAATCCTGAAGCTAGTCAGAGTTTGAAGGACTATATCAACAAATACTCAGGACAAATTGCGGAACGTAATGGTGGTATCAATGACTTCTTTGGTATTGTGGATGTACGTATCAGCAAGAAATTCAAGTTTCATAAAACCCATACCCTTGAGATCTCGGGTGATATCTTCAACTTTGCCAACCTGCTGAAGAAGAAGTGGGGTGTGAATGAATCTTTAGGAAACCAGGCATTGTATGCTTTGAACGGAAGAGCTGCCGTAGCCGCGACGCCGACATCACCTGCAATCCCTGCGGTTCCTAACTATGATGCCACGACCCGGAGCTTCAACTACCGTGTGAATAATGCCGGTATCGTTAACCCTTCTGGTAACCCATACCAGTTCCAGATCGGTTTAAGATACGGGTTCTAAATCCAGGGAATCTAATAAACAAAGAAGCCGTTTCACGAAATGAAACGGCTTCTTTGTTTGCTCAGGAACACTTATTTGAATGCGCTGATCAGTTTCTTTGCAATGGTGATGACGATAACAGCAATTAATCCGCCAACCAGGCCGTATGCAAACTCCTTTAAGGTTGAAGGTATTTTAGGATATAAATGGTGCACATATTCGATGTTATGGACAAAAATACCGCCTGCCACCATAATCAATGCGATGGTACCTACTACAGCAAGGATCCTGATAATGATAGGTAATGCTTTAACAAGCAAGTGCCCTACTGTAGACACAAAGCCTTTGTCACCAGATCCTTTTATAAGCGAGTAACCTGCATCATCCATTCTAACGATAAGCGCTACGATTCCATAAACACCAACGGTAGCCAGTAATGCCACAACCGAAACGGTCAGGATTTGAATAGACAGTGTTTCTTCCAGAACAGTACCTAAAGCGATGATCACAATTTCAACGGAGAGAATAAAGTCTGTCATCACTGCAGATTTTACCTTTGCCTTTTCCGCAGCCGGACCAGTTAATTCAACTTCTTTAACCGCTTCGTGTGTTGGCTTTTTTCTATGAAAGAAGAACTCGATAATCTTTTCCACGCCTTCATAAGCCAAATAAAAGCCACCCAGAATCAGTATGAACTTGATTGCAATTGGGAAAAATGCATTGAGCAATAAAGCAATGGGGACAATGATGAGCTTATTGAGAAAGGAACCTTTGGTAATAGCCCAAAGCACTGGTATTTCTCTGGAAGCGAGGAAGCCTGTTGCTTTCTCCGCATTTACCGCTAAGTCATCACCAAGGATACCTGCTGTTTTCCTGGTGGCGAGTTTTGCGGTCACCGCAACATCATCCATTAAGGCTGCTATATCATCTAAAATTGCAAAAAAACCTGAAGCCATATTATTCTATTTATTTGGGCGCAAAATATATATAGGAATTGAGATTATAATGATCATAATCCAATTAGTCGTTATTGTAACAGATCAGGGTCCCTTGCATCTAAAAAGCACGCATAAACTATTCCACAGATATGACACAAAGAAAATTAGGCTGGACCCTTTTCGCGTTTCTGGCGCTCGTCGTAGGACTGTACCCCCTGCTTTATCTGTCTGCTGGATTCCGGTCGGCAGGGTTCCTGAGTGGCAAGCCTGCTGAACTGCAGCAAAGCACGCTTTACTTAGCCATCTTCTATACCCATGTTGTTTTCGGAGCTATCGCCTTGTTAACTGGTTGGTCACAATTCAGTGAAAAGTTCCGCTTTCGCTATCTGCAGACACATCGTAACGTCGGAAAACTATATGTCGTTTCCGTTTTGCTGAGCAGTATCTCTGGTTTTGGCATCGCAATGTTTGCTACTGGCGGCATGGTTAGCGTATTGGGCTTTGCTGCCCTTGCAGCAACCTGGCTTTTCAGCAATGTAAAGGCCTACACCTCCATTTTAAACAGGAATGTTCAGGAACATCAGGACTGGATGATCCGCAACTATGCGCTTACCTTTGCTGCAGTGACCTTGCGGTTGTGGCTGCCATTCTCCCAAGCTGTGCTGCACATGGACTTCATCTTAGCGTACCAGATCATCGCCTGGATGTGCTGGTTGCCCAATCTGCTGGTGGCAACATTGATCATCAACCGAAAACGGCTACGATTAGCTACCGCAGCATAGTCTAGTGCTTTTGATTGCTGTCTAATCCCCTACCTGTTTTATGTTGGAGCTCATCAATCCTTTTAGAGGCTTCTGATTTACTTAAGGTCTCATCAAATGGTTCCCCAGCTTCGTCAGAAAGTGTTTTCAAATAAGATTGTTGGGCGCCGGTCATAGGTTCGTTGCCGGTGGTCCATTCATCAGGATCTTTCACGGTATTAGATCCTTTAATTTCACTGTTTTCACTTTGATTGTTGTCCTGTTCATCGAACAGTTCATCTGCTTTGTTTTCCATAAGGCTTTGTTTAGAATCTGGTAATGAACAGATAACCATGGGCTTTGTTTTGGAGTCCCGTTCGGGAGGTAACATAAAAATTCCTACTTTTGCACACCAAACGTTCATCCCTTGAAAATCAGCTTTCTCATTCTAACCTGGAACAGGTACAAATTTCTGGATAAATGCCTCGAATCTTTAATTCCCGCTATTGACAATACGAATGACTGCGAAATCATCGTCATGAATAATGGATCTACCGATGAAACCAGCGCAGTACTTGACAAGTACAAACATCATCCAATGCTTCGGATCATCCACCGCCGGAAAAACCGTGGACTGAAGGCTTACAAGCGCTTGTTCCTGTACGCAAAAGGAGATCATATGGTGGTGGTTGATGATGACGTACTATCTTTCCCAAAACACCTTGATACCATTTTCATTGACTACATGAAAAGCTTTCCTGATTTTGGATTTGTAGGGCTTAACGTGGTACAAGATGAGTTCACCAACGGTGCTAAACCAGGACCGGAACATTATACTGAGGTGGTTAGGAATGACAAAGTTATTCAGCAAGGCCCTACTGGGGGCTGGTGTACCTGCTTCAGAAAACAGGATTTTAGAAAGATTCGTCTGAAATTCCTGCTTGCAGATCTGAGCATGAAAAATGGGGAAGACGGCTTTCTGTCCATTTGCTTTGAACAGAAACTTGGCTTAAAGTCAGGAATTATCAAAAATGCAATTTGTTTTCACGCCAGCGGACCACACTATGCAAAAATGTATGGGCACCTGGAGCGCGAAATTGAAAAATATGCCTCCGCCGAACTGGATGATTTTGTTAAGGTATACCGCGAGTACGAGTCAGTGGAATCCTGATCCAGCTTTCTTCTGAAACTTTAAACAGAATTGCTTTGCCGCTGTTGCTTATCATCAGAGCAAATCAATCGACATGGATGCGGACCACCTATCACGAAAAGACTTTTTAACGCTAACTGGAAGAACTGTAGCCCTAGGGGTAGCGGGTACATTGGCGGCTAACGGATTGTTACATCAGAATGTGCTGGCACAAACCCGCCCGCGGGCCGTTTCCCCCCCTGCAAAAATCCCGGTTGGTGTAGAAGATCCTATTGTGCTGGAAGCCTGGAAATCGGATGTAGACCAGCAGTCGGGTGCTACCCCTACACCATTGCCCCCAGAGCGCCGGATCGGTTATGCCGTCGTTGGCTTGGGACATCTGGCGCTGGAGGAGATCCTGCCTGCCCTGGGAAGTTGTGAAAAATCCAAGTTGGTGGCGCTGGTAAGTGGCAGTCCGGAGAAGATGAAGAAAGTGGCCGCCCAATACGGAATCAAGCCCCAGAATTGCTATAGCTACGAAACTTATGACCAGTTGAAGAACAATCCGGAGGTGGACGTGATATACATTGTGCTGCCCAATGCCCTGCACAAGGATTATGTGGTTCGCGGTGCAAAAGCAGGTAAACACATCTTGTGTGAAAAACCAATGGCCGTTTCTTCTAAGGAATGCGAAGAGATGATCGCAGCGTGTGATCGTGCGAAGGTTAAACTCATGGTCGCTTATCGGATTCAATACCAACCACACAACAGAAAACTCCGGGAACTGGTGCAGAACAAAACCTTTGGCGTGCCGAAGCTCATTGAAGCCTGCAACTCGCAGAGCAGTGCAAATCCGGCACACTGGCGACATAAAAAAGCACTTGCAGGTGGCGGTGCGCTACCCGATATTGGACTTTACTGCCTTAACACGAACCGGTTTATTTTAGGTGAGGAACCAATAGAAGTGTTCGCCTATCAGTATAGCACACCAGGTAATCCTTTGTTTACTGAAGTGGAAGAGTTGATGAGCTGGCAGATGCGCTTCCCTAGCGGTGTGATTGCGAGTTCTTCTACGGACTACAATGTGCACGAAAGCCGACGGTATCGCGTGATGTGTGAAAAAGGTTGGCTGAATATGGACAAAGCTTATGCGTACAAAGGGCAGAAACTGACTACAGCCCGCGCGGAAGGCAAGATGGAACGTCAGGAAGAGATCGGGCTAGCAGAGACGAATCAGTTTGCTGCGGAAATGGACCACTTTTCTGATTGCATCCTAAAGGATAAACGACCGTTTACACCGGGCGAGGAAGGCCTGCAGGACCATATCCTGATGGAAGCAATCTATCAGTCGGCCAAAGAAGGCAGGCCCGTAAAGCTTACTCATAACGTTAACCGGCCGCTGCGCGGTCCGGAACCAGAACTTGATTCGTAGTACTAGGCCTCGAATACAGCAATTTCTGCCCTGGAACCAAATCTGATCGGCAACAAGCTTGTGCCAAGTCCTTTAGATACGTAAAGATCAATGTCTCCGACGGTGTACCATCCTTTGATGTATTTGCCACTACCCCTGGGTAAAAAAGGAATATACCCAAACAGGTTAATTTGGCCGCCATGGGTGTGCCCGGAGATAATTGCATTTGGAGCCATTTCGGGTGCCAGTTCATTGGAAATACTTTCCGCGTACTGTGGGCAATGGTTGAGGATGATGTGGCAATCGCTGGCTTTGTATTCTTGCATGGCCAGGCTGATGCTGGCATTTCCACCGATAAAATCGTCCACTCCAGTTATCAGGACTTGATTACCCTTTATCTGGTACTGCCTGGCCTGATTAACCAGGAGATCGCAGTTATGTTTCATGTATAGTGTCTTAAGATCGGGCAGGTTAATGTTACCCCAATATTCCCAATTCCCTAAAATTGCAACTTTCTGAATGTCATGGCGGAGAAGCTTCAAAAACGCATCCAGCACAGGTAATTGCTCGTTACTTTCTATAGCATCTCCCGTCAGGAAAATGATGTCAGGATTTTGCGCATTGATTTGTTTGGCCAGCCGTTTCAACTGGCTGTTTACAGACTTAAGGTGAAGGTCAGAGATTTGAATGAACTTCAATCCCAGACTCGAGCTAGCCTTAGATTTCAAGCTAAACCGGTTCGTTTCTATAAAAAACTTCTCTATCCAGAACGCATCAAGCAAGAGCGCTGCCGTTGATAAAAAGATTCCACTTTTGATAAAAGTACGTCTGGTCCAGAAAGTTTTCAAGCGCTATAATTCTTTAAGTCGTTTACTCTAATAGTCATTCAGCTGATCTGATAAATGTGCTGCTTTTCAGATAGCGGTTGTCCTTACCTGCAGTATAGTTGCTTCAGTCAGAATGATTTCAGGAAATTAACACAATTTATCGATCTCTGCTACTCTTTCGTCCAACTTCCCTTATAAACTAAGACGGCTTAAGGTCTCCCGTGAAACGCCGAGGTAAGCTGCCAATTGCGTTTTCGGAACCCGCTGCAGTAATGCAGGATGCTGCCGGATTAACTGCTCATACCTTTTCTGCGCACTGGAGGTCAAGAGCGACAAGATGCGTCGCTGTGCAGCAAGAAACCCATAGATTGTTTTTTCAAGGAAGAAATGCTCGATCTTGGGCAATCCGGCACATAGTGCGCGATAGTTCTCCAAAGAAAGGCAAAGAACTTCGGTATCTTCGAGGCAAACCAGCGATAATGTTGCTGGCGACTGGGTGTAGTATGCCTGAAAATCATTGTCCCACCAATCTTCCATGGCGAAGGCCAGAATGTGTTCTTTACCGGTCTCGTCTAAATAAACCAACTTCGTCAGGCCAGACACCACATAGTAGTTGAAGTGCACAACCTCGCCTTGCTGCACCAAAAACTGGTGCTTCTTATATCGCTTAGGCAGGAAATGTTTGGCAACAAATGCAAACTCCTCGTCTGTAAGCGGCACAACTTTTTCAATGTGGCTTCTTAGCTGTTGATTCATGGCTTACAAACATACAAGTTTAACAAGAACCAATGCTGCAGTGACGGACCACTTTGTGCCGACCTTAGATCAATAGGTCCTTAGACTTGTTTAGATGATAGTTTTCCAGCTTGGTTAGAATTCTGATCAATTCAAACTTTTCGTGCTCCGTGATATCACCCACGACATCGACACTTGCCTGTCGAAATTTATCCATGCTGTTTTCAAGTGCTTCAATGCCTTTCGCAGTGATGCTGATGATTTTATTTCGTTTGTCCTGATCACCCGGAGATTGTTCAACCATTTCATTCATGATTAATCGATTGATAATCTGGATACCTGCAGACTTTTCATGCACATTGAGACGTATCAAAGCGGTTTTCGTCATATTGCCAAATGCCCTAAGGTTGATCAGATAGATTAACTCGTCTGGGGTAGCGAAATTCGAGTTTGAAATAGCGGCTTTTGCATGTAACCTGGCATAGCGATACAGGTGCACCAAAGAGGTGTTGATTACACTTTCCGGGCTGCGGCCCTTGCTCTTGCCTGACCATTCCGGTTCAGGTTGGCTGGCTAAGCGCTCCGCTTCGATCCCTGCGAAAAGCCAGCGTCCGAATAACGCTACATCCTGCTCAGAAGTACTGGCGGTCTTTTCGTACGCTTCAACCAGAAGTACCAGTTCGTTTAATAGCTTATACATCATCTTTAGGTATATACAAATCTAGCGTAAATAGTGCTTAACTGCACTATATACTACATAATTAATGATTATGTGTTAAGCATCACATCTTAAAGCGCTTAGCTCACATTTAATTAGTGTATTAATACACTTTATGGCATCTAAATTGTTCCACATGCTACACTAATGGTTCATTAAAAAACTAAATTATGAAAACAATTTCTGCTTTAAAAAAGACTGCGATGGTGTTTGCTTTAGCTGTAATCAGCATCGCCACCTCGTGTAAAAAAGATGATGATGAAATGCCGGAAATTTCCGATCAAAACATTGTCGAGATCGTAGTTGGTGATAACGACTTTTCACTTTTGGAGGCCGCGGTTAAACACGCGGACCTGGTAGCAACCTTATCTGGCAACGGACCTTTTACGGTGTTTGCGCCTACCAATGAGGCATTCGCTGCCGCTGGCCTGGATACGGAAGCCAAGATCAATGCGCTACCCAAAGAAACACTGAAGAAGATCCTGTTATACCATGTTGCCAGCGCGTCTATTCCGGCCTCAACAATCCCGGCTACAGCAAACACTGCTGTCAATTCGGCGGCTGACCTTGATCTTTATGTAACCAAGACCGATAAAGGGGTTTTTATCAACGGCGCAACCGTGACTCAGGCCGACATCATGGCAACAAACGGCATTATCCATGTAATTAACGAAGTATTGATGCCACCAAGTGGTAACATTGTTGAAGTTGCACAGGGCAATCCAAACTTCAGCTTTTTAGTTGCCGCGGTGTTGAGAGCAAGTCAGGGCCCGACGAATGTAGCTAACGTACTTTCTGGCGATGGTCCGTTTACGGTATTTGCACCAACGAATCAGGCCTTTATGGATGCAGGTTTTGCTAATGTTGCTGCGATACAAGCAGCTGATCCTGCTGCATTGACCAGCATTTTAACCTACCATGTTGTTGCAGGTCGTGTATTCTCAACGGATCTGGTAGACAATAGTACACCGGCTACGGTAAACGGCGCTAATGTGACCATTACGTTAAATGGTGGTGCAAAAGTGAAGGGTGCAAAAAATGCGAGTGCTGCTACCATCTCCCCTGCAGACCTGGTAACCACGAATGGGGTGATTCATGTAATTGATCAGGTATTGTTACCATAATAGCGTTTCCATTTTATACTTAAAGCCGCCATAACGAAATTTGGCGGCTTTTTTTTGAATTCAACGCTCCTGCAAGGACTGCGCTTGCGTACTGGTTATACCCCGAAAGGGAGATGCTTTGGGGTTAACCCGCCCTCAAGCCGCCCTCTTCCCGGGGTCGATACGCCCTTGGCCGGCCTGCTGCCGGATCAAGGCCTTGCAGATACCCCTGCAAGGCAGGTTCAAGCCAACATCAATTATACTTTCATGACTTTTTCGCTACCGCGCGTAACCTTAAGGCGCTCCGCAAGGCGGTTCTGCTTTTGCTCCTCATCCCCCAGGATTATGCCCCAAGGTTTCATGCTTTCTATCCGGTCGAAGATGATCTTCAATACAGCAATGACTGGGATGGACAGGAACATCCCTGATATTCCCCAGATCATTTCCCCTATGATCACACCAAGCACCGTTATTAGTGCATTGATTCTCACCTTTGATCCCACAACAACCGGAAGCAAAATATTGCTGTCAATGAGATGTATCACCACAAGTGCAATTACAACGAGCAGGACTTTACTTAGCACCGTTGCAGTGGCAAAAGTGATTAAAGTGCTAAGTACGATAGCTATAAATATTCCGATATAAGGAATGATGTTTAGAATTCCGGTAATCAGCCCAAGCAAAAAAGCATATTTGATGCCCAGTGCCCAGAAAGTCAGGCTTACCGCTAAGGCGATAACCCCCATTTGGATCAGCAATCCGATGATGTATTTGCGGATAATGTATTGCACCTGTTCGATAATATCATGCACCAAGGATTTATTCTCCTCCAGGAAAACGGAGACAAGGAAACGCATAATGAGGCTTCTATAAAGCAGGAAGAAAAAGGTGTAAATAAAGGTAAACACCAGGAACAGCAGTATGGAAGAAAGCGACAATACGGTTGCACCAACCACCATAGAGCTGGAAGCTAGTGCTTTTGTAGTAGCGGAGTGTACATAATTTAACTGCTTAGCTGCGTCTATATTAAACCGTGATTCTATCCAGGTTTGAAGGTTGTTCAGGGTTACGGCGAGCTGCTCCTTAAATTGAGGCCAGTCACTTGCGAGCCTGCTTAGCTGCGAACCGATTACGTATAAGACCAGGCCTACCGCGGTCAGCATCAAAACAACCGAAATCATGGACGCCGCGCTTCTGGGCAGCTTTAGCTTTCGTTCAAAAAAGGCAGCCATCGGCAGCAGCAGGATGGAGAATAGACAAGAGAAAATCAGCGGAGATAAAATATCTTTAGCAATGATCACCAGGTATCCAAATGCGATAAGACTGACCAATACACACATGGTTTTCACGTAGAATGGCCTTTGGGAATTGTTTAGATCCATATTGTTCTTTAAGGTAACTTATGAACAACAAAACCCTGAACATAAAGTTGTGGATCATCAGGCGCAGTTTCCGCATGTTCCCACAAGCACACAGTTGAATTTCTCCACCTGGTAGGTTTCGGGAACAGAAAACTGAACCATCTCCCGCAAACATTCGATCGTCTGACACTTTATGCAGCGGAAATGGAAATGGTTTTCAGGTAAGGCTTGCTGGTCACATTTCTTGCACATGGCGAAATACTGCCTGCCATCATCAGCTACAACCTTGTGTACAATGCCGTCTTCGCAAAACTGGTTTAAGGCGCGGTAGACGGTAGCGCGATCAATCTCGATCTCTATCTTCTGCTCTATTGCTTCCTGACTCATCGCCCGGTTACTTGCACTAAGCACAGCGATCACCGCTTCCTTGGTTGGTGTATTCCTACGTTTCATCTTATTGCGACTATGTTGTAATAATTATTGCGATTTAGTTGCAATAATAGCAAGACTAATTAACTTTGCCAAACCGGTCTAAGAAAATGACGGGTACCTGTTCCACATAATTTTAAAAGATTGCATTATGAAAAGCAGCAAGAACTATGAAGTAATCATTGTTGGCGGAAGTTATGCGGGTTTGTCTGCAGCTTTGGCTTTAGGAAGATCATTGAGGCACGTCTTGATCATTGATAGCGGCATGCGCTGCAACCGGCAAACACCGCATGCCCATAACTTCCTTACGCAAGATGGCGAAGCGCCTGGCGCAATTGCTGAAAAGGCCAGACAGGAGGTATTAAAATATGAGACCCTGGAATGGATCGATGACCTGGCGGTAAGCGGAAGCAAAACAGAAAACGGCTTTGTGATCAGCACCCAGCAAGGCGCCGAGTTTGACAGTCAGAAATTGCTGTTTGCATCAGGCATAACGGATATTATGCCAGAGATTCCAGGTTTTGCCGCTTGTTGGGGTATTTCGGTGGTACATTGCCCTTACTGCCATGGCTATGAATTCCGGAATCAGAAGACCGCAATTCTGGCGAACGGTCCCAGAGCTTTTCACCTGGCCTCCCTCGTGAGCAATCTAAGCAAGGAAGTCAGCATATTGACCATGGGGAAAGCAAATTTCAGCGAGACAGAACTGGAGCGCTTGAACCGTCAACATATTGAGATTATTGAGGAAGAGCTTGCCGAAATCGTGCATGAAAATGGACATGTGAAATACTTAAGCTTCAAAGATGGTGGGGAAAAAACATTCAATGCCATCTATGCAGCACCCGAGTTTGTTCAAAGTTCAGACATCCCGGTAGCGCTGGGCTGTGAACTTACCGAGCAAGGTTTCCTTAAAGTAAATAACATGCAGGCTACAATTGTGCCCGGTGTTTATGCTTGTGGTGATAACTCGGGAATGCTACGTTCCATTGCAAATGCTGTATACAGTGGCAATCTTGCCGGTGCCGTGTTGAATAAAGAGCTTACCGAGGAACAGTTCTGATGTAGAATGCTAAAGATCTGGGTAAAAACCGTACCGGGCATAGACATCAATGACCTTTCTTGCAGATTGCTCGATCAAAATCAACTTAGCTTTTCGAAGTTGAGCAAGTGCTTCCTCATCATGTATAGGATCATCCTGTGCGGCCTTGATCACCTTGTCCATATCCTGGATCCTGGACAAGTACCAGGTTTTAAATTCTAAAAGATCATTTTGCAGGTTGGAATCCATGGTAGATACATCGGGGCAAAAATGATCTCTAACAACGCGTCAGTTGCTTATATGCCTGCAGATCGTGTTGCAATTGTAATGCCGCCTTTAAAGCATTGTAAATTGAACCGTGGATCGCAGCATGCACTATCCTGTAACATAAATAGCAAGTAACGTTCACTTTACCTTAACATGCATGCCCCAAACTTTATTCATATTTGCAGTTCTAAAATATAGCATACTATGAAACGACTTTTAACACTTGGAATACTCGCACAACTGGCCTTATCAACCGCATCTTTTGCACAGACAAAGGTTGTTGCACACCGAGGTGCCTGGAAGCATACCGGCGCTCCTGAAAATTCCATTGCTGCGCTAAAGGAAGCGATAAAGATGGGCTGTGAAGGCTCAGAATTCGATGTCCATATGTCTGCAGATTCCGTGCTCTTCGTTAATCACGATGCGGACATCCAGGGCTTACCGATAGAAAGAACTTCAGCAAAGCAGCTGTCTGCCGTAAAACTTTCCAATGGCGAGACCTTGCCTACCTTGGAGGCTTATCTGAAGGAAGGTTTCAAGCAAAAGAAGACAAGACTGGTACTGGAAATTAAACCTTCCGCTGTAAGTAAAGAACGGGGCATTGCTTTGACCCGCAAAGTAGTGGCTATGGTAAATGCGCTTAAAGCTGCTCCAAAGGTAGATTACATCAGCTTCGACTACGACATCTGCAAAGAGATTACCAAGATTGCTCCGAAAGCGACAGTTCAGTACCTCAATGGCGACAAAACACCTGATGAACTGCTGGCAGACGGTATACACGGTTTTGACTATCATTATAGCATACTGAAGAAGAACCCAAGCTGGATCAAGGAGGCAAAAAGTAAAAAGCTGATCACCAATGTATGGACCGTAAATGACGAAAAAGATATGGACTGGCTTATCAGCGAGGGAATCAGCCTGATTACCACCAATGAACCGGAATTACTTATTCAGAAACTGCGTAAATAAAACCTAAGAACCTTCAACGGAAAGAGTGATCTATTCAGGTCACTCTTTTTCATTTGAGGCATGCTGAACCTCGTTCAACTTAGCCATCAATCTTTCCTGTATCCTGCTGATCGTGCCCGCCTTATCACGCTGAAGCTGTTCTATCAGCGGTTGATCCAATCCTGGTGGATTATACAAAGATCCCCAAAGACCAATCTCAACCAGCACAGGCACCAGGTCTATCCCCTTCTTGGTAAGATGATAAACGAACTTCGATTTCTTATCCGCCGCCACATGCTTTGTTAAAAAGCCATTTCCCTCCAGCATACTTAGCCGGTCAGCCAAGATGTTTGTTGCTATCTTTTCCTAAAGGTCAGGCACGCGAGATGAACATCGATGTAGCCATGAGCAATACTTTCGGCTTTGGTGGGCACAATGGCATTGTAATTTTCAAGAAGTTTATTTAATCACGATACGCTTTTTTACCAAATGGTAACTGCTGACTTACTGCAGGCCAATACATTTGTACTTTAAGAACACGAAAATGGCATGGCATGAACAAGCTTAAAGCAGCATTAGCCTTTGGAGGGCTTCTTTCAGAGAGCAACATTGATCAACTCAGTATGCTTTTTAAACGGCGGACGCTCAAGGCTGAAGAATATGTACAGGAGTTCCGTACGATCGTGAAGGAGATTGTATTCATCCAGCAAGGCGCCCTCCGGATCTATGGTGTGGACAACAACGGAAATGAGGTCACCAAATGTTTCATCCGGGAGAACCAGTTCTTTGCAAACCTCGAAAGCTACTATTCAGGCCAACCGACCTTCGATGCAGTTCAGGCGGTCATACCTTCGGAAATCTACACCATTCCATTTTCGGTATTCGAAAGACAGTACGAACAAATCCCCAACCTGTTTATTTTCTCCAAGACGCTTGCGGAGATGACCTTGTTAAATGGCATCAAAGACAACGACTTTCTAAACTTTGGAGATGCAAAAACTAAATATGCTGCATTTCTGCAACGGTATCCGCAGTTGGCCCAACAAGTACCGCAGCAGTATATTGCCTCCTACTTGAAGATTACGCCCCAATCACTGAGTAGAATCAGAAACCGCCTAGCCAAACAAAAATGAAAAGAACAATCTTAATCACTGGCTGCTCTTCCGGTGTTGGAAAAGCCGCCGCCTTATTGTTTGCTGAACGAGGGTTCAATGTAGTTGCAACCATGAGAGATCCCGACAAAGGCCGCGATCTTAGTGCTCTACCGGGTATTTATGTGCAGCGAATGGATGTGACCGATGTCGGTTCTGTTGAAAAAGCAATCAAAGCAGGTATCGCTTACTTCGGGAGCATCGATGTTTTGCTGAACAATGCCGGCATAGGTGTGCTCGGCGCTTTTGAAGCCGCAGATCCAGCTTTAATACAGCAACAATTTGACACAAACGTCTTCGGTGTCATGCGAACGATCAAAGCAATACTGCCACACTTCAGAGCAAAAAAGCAGGGCATGATCATCAACATATCCTCGGGTGTAGGTATCATTCCAATTCCCATGCAGAGCCTCTATGACTCGACCAAGTTTGCACTGGAAGGTTTCTCTGAGTCCCTGTATTATGAGCTTGCAGCAATTGGAATCAAGTTAAAAATTGTACTCCCAGGCGCTATAAAGAGCAACTTCTTCCATTCCATGCGCAGTACAGATGTCACCGAATACCAGGATTACGGCACTTACCAGCGGACAGTGTTGCAGAACGTTAAGAAAAGTAACGAGCATTCCGGAGCAGATCCAAGACTGATAGCGGAAGTCATTTATCAGGCTGCGACCGATAACCGTAACAAGCTTAGATACCTGGCGGGTAAAGACATCAGGCTTTTTGCTAAGGTGAGAAGACTTCTTCCTGAAGGCCTATTTATGCGTATGGTCAAGAAGACCTTTGAAAAGTCCTGATTAGACATCTTGAGCCATTTACTTCTAAATACATAAAGCTTAATATTGCCTTAACGGCATTCAAAATTGGGCAGGTTAGTTTAGCGGTGTGAAAAAGAACCTAACCCTACTACTCGCCACAGGACTATTGTGTTCAGGTGGCGTCTTCGGACAACAGAAAATCGATGTACAAGCGCATCGTGGAGGCATGGCCTTAATGCCTGAAAATACAATCCCTGCGATGCTCCATGCGGTAAAACTGGGCGTCAAAACCCTGGAACTGGACGTAGTCATTTCCGGCGACGGGAAAGTCGTTGTTTCCCATGATGCCTATATGTCTTCCGACTTCATGCGTAAGCCCGACGGCAGTGATATTAAAAAGGAAGAAGAGCGAAATATTGCGCTGTATAAAATGACCTATGACAGCATCAGCCGCTTCGATGCCGGCAGCAAACCACACCCACGTTTCCCAGATCAGTTGAAAATGAAAACCCATAAACCGCTATTGGGGGACTTGATAGACAGTGTTGAAGCCTATGTGAAGACAAATAAGCTTAAACCCGTTTACTACAATATCGAAACTAAAATATCACCTGCCGGCGATGGTATATATAACCCATCACCAGAGGTTTTTATCAGTACGATGATGGCTGTGATCAATTCAAAGTCGATCAAGGATAGGGTAATCATCCAGTCGTTTGATGTCCGTACACTGCAGATTCTTCATAAAACCGAGCCCTCGGTTAAACTTTCACTGCTAACGTTTGGAAAGCAAGATGCCTTAGCCAAACTAAGAACACAGGGATTGTCTGCTGAAGATGAAAAGAAGCTGAAACAATCGCCCCTTTTCACAGGAAAAGGTGGCTTAGCGGATGACCTGGAAAGACTAGGCTTCAGTCCCGACATCTATAGTCCATACTATACTTCGGTAGATGCAGAAATGGTCGCTAAAGCACATGCCTTGAAGATGAAAATCCTGCCCTGGACCGTAGATGAAGAAAAAGATATGATTGCTTTAGGCGAGCTAAAGGTGGATGGCATCATCACCAACAGCCCCGACAAGATGATCAAGCTGTTTGGTAATTATCAAAAATAAATTTCAGGTCACACAATATAACTGGCATTTCTACGCTATATATCTGAGAGCGTTAATTTAGATAAAGGGGCTATGATCACAGATCATGGTCCCTTTGTTTTTAAATATGCTGATGCGAGCCCGCATGAACGCAAATTGATCTATATTTAAGGCCTGAAAGCAAACAGCATGAAAACAAGATTCCTAATACTCGCAATATCGGCATTGATGATCACCAGTTCATGTTATACGACAAGAACCGCAGGTAATAGCGGTAAAGTTCCTCCGGGACAAGCGAAAAAAAGAACAGGAGCAAAGTCTGCTAAACCTTTTGCGCCCGGTCAGCGAAAGAAATAAATCCGGCAACACCGCCTTCAATAATGCAAAATACCTTCAATCCGCATCTTTCGCATTTCCTGAAAAAGTTAGCGGTCGGGTAGTTTGCAAGCTGAATACTATGGAATTCCAGATCCCGGTTCTGATATACGATAATGTTCATGTCCGTGTTTTTTAACAAATTACGCAGCAGACATTAATAGCATATCATGTAAATGTTAACGATTATGCGTACTCAAGAAATCAAGATGATTTCCCTATAAACGTTAAAGAAACCATCCCGATTTACCAGTGACTACGCTTGTAAAGCGCTCCATGTAAACTGTTATGCGCGATCTACAGTAAGACCTGCAGCCTTTAGCATCAGGTTATGCAGTTCGAAGTTGCGTACAAATGGATTCAAGAGTTCAGCTCCCGGCCCAAGCATTGCTAATTCTACATAATCTGCGGAATGATCCATTGAACCCCAACCCACAGAGGTATATTCGGTTTGCAGTTGTGCGAGCTCACGGTAGGGAAGTTTTCTCGGATTGTAAATGCCTTTTTCGTCCAGGGTCTGGTAATGTTTGAGTACTGCAGAAGCTTCTTCCTTAGTGATTGCATAACCTTGTGCCTCCACAATCTTCTCCATTAAAGTTGATGCACTCGTATTTTTATCTACACCACTTAAGATCCACGCATTGGTGTGCTTAAAAGTCTGAATCCTGTCGAAGTTCTGGTTTGCCTTAGCGCCGGAAAACAGTCCAGGATTCGCGTTTCCATGATCGGTTGTAATAACAACCAGGGTATCCTTATGCTGCGCTGCAAAGTCCAGAACAATCTTTAGAGTGTCATCAAAAGCGACCTGATCATAAAGTAATGCACCAATATCATTCGCGTGTGCCGCCCAGTCTACCTTGCCTGCCTCCACCTGTAAGACAAAGCCTTTAGGGTTCTGGCTTAGCTTCTTAATGGCTGTGGCAGTCATCTCGGCTAGCGTTGGAATGCTCTTAAGTAAGTTGGCATCATTCGCACGGTCCAGGGTATATGGCAGTCCGTCTTCGTTGAAAACACCAAGTAGTTTATTGCCGGTGGTATTTGCCTGCAGCATGTCGTTTCTGTCTTTCAGGACAGCATACCTGGCATCACTAAACCTTTTAAACACGTCATCTTTATCCTCACGAAGTGATGAACTGAAGAATTCAAGTCCACCGCCTAAAAGAACATCGAAGCCGGAAGCAAGGTATTTCAACGCAATACCCGCCTGATCACTTCTACCTTTGCTGCTTACGCAGAAGCCCGCAGGCGTAGCATGAGTGATTGGCACGGTCGTTACACAGCCTGCAGATTTCCCTGCCGCTTTAAACTTCATCCAGATAGGTGTGTTTTCCGACCCATCCGGATTGGTGTTCAGCGATCCGTTATTTACCCGCTTACCACCACCCCAGGAAGAACTTGCCGCCGCGGAATCTGTGACCAGTGAATTGGCGGAAGCGGTATCCATGAATGCACGTTTGGCCTGGTTCTGCTCGTAAAGCGAAATCCAGTTGCTCGGACGCCCTTCTTTTCTACGCAGCAGCATGTCCGTCATATTCAACGTACCGGTGCTCATGCCGTCACTGACCATGAAAATGATGTTCCTGGCCTGACCAGCATTCAAATTTGTTTGCTCCTGTTCCTGAGCAAAAATTGCTGATGGTGAAATAAGTGAAGCACCGATCAGCGCTGAGCCTCCTTTAAAAAAATCTCTTCTTCTCATGGCGTAAAGAAAAGACTCCCATTTAACGTTAAATTAAAGTTATTGTAACCTAATCACACATATGGCTGATACAGCGCTGGACTGGCCTATTTCACTGGCCTGTTCTTGTAGCGCTGGTAAGATACAATCGCCATGATCGCTACAACAATAACTGTGATATACACCCAAGCTGGAATAGGTACTGGATCGCCCTGCGCATACGAGTGCAGACCACTCAGGTAATAGTTCACGCCGAAATAGGTCATGATAATCACCGAAAAGGCTAGAAGTGAAAGTAGATTGAACAAGTATTTGCCGCGTAAACCAGGAATCAGTCTGATGTGCAGTACAAACGCATATACAATCACCGAAATGAATGCCCAGGTTTCTTTAGGATCCCAGCTCCAGTAGCGCCCCCAACTTTCGTTGGCCCAGATACCGCCGAGGAATGTTCCGACGGTAAGCAAGAATATACCCACGGTGAGCGACATCTCATTCACAATTGTCAGTTCCACGATAGATGCTTTTACTTTTGCACTGATCTTTTTATGGTCGATGATGTACAGGATGAGCACCACGGTTCCGAGCAGTGCACTCAGGCCGAAGAAACCATAACTGGAAGTGATAATGGCCACATGTATCATTAACCAGTAAGATTTGAGCACCGGTACCAGTGGCGTAATCTGCGGGTTCATTTGTGATCCACCATGTGCAAATCCCATGAGGATCACCGCGATTAAACATCCTGCCGCAGGAATAAAAGCATTGCTGTTGCGGTATAATAACAAGCCCGACATCACCCCGATCCAGCTGATGAACATCACCGCCTCATAGCCATTGCTCCAGGGCTCATGCCCGGAAATGTACCAGCGTACGCCAAGCCCGAACATCTGCAGGAAAGCCGCAATACTGATCAGGGCTAAGACGAAATTCACGGTCTTAGCAAGCGCTTTCGAGTCTTTAAAGAGTCTGCCAAAGGCTAGTGCGAGAATCACGGTTCCTAGAATAGCATAGCTGATCATCAGGTTCAGGAAGATGTTCCAGGAGTTATAGCGCAGCTCCATCTCTATCTTAGTCGAAGACGGCACCACAGCTTTACCCAATTCGGTCTGCACCTGTTTCAATGCTGTCAAACTTTGTTCAGCAGCATTCCAATCGCCGTTTCTGTTCGCTTGTAAAACGCTCATCAGGTACTGCGTAGCCGGATTTTGCGTCGCTGAAGCGTTTTCCGAGGGTGTAGGTGCTACAATCCAGGTGTTGTTCTTATCTCCTGCTACCGGAAAGATCCGGAGGTACTGCCCATTCAGCAGTTGCTGCATCACCTGCAGCTTATCGTTCAAATCGATGACATCTTTGTCGTACGTATTCTGCTCAGATGCTTTCTTGGCAAACGCCTTTAGATAGTCCGCCTTAAGGCTATAATCCAGGCTGCCATCAGGTGTCAGTGCCAATAGGTTCACCATCGTCGTATAGCCTTCAGCATTTGCCTTGACTGTGGCAAGTAAACCAGGTCCACTTTTGCTGCCCACTTTAATTAGCGGAACATTTACCCAGTCGAAGGGCGAAGTAGATATTGATAAGAAAAACTGGTTAGCACTAAGCCCATGGAACTTATCCTTGTGGTACAATTTACGAAGTATCTCCAGCGCCATTGTATTCACAGGCTCAATACGTCCATCGATGTTCTGCACCAGCAGGCTACCAAAGCTGTCCGCATGCGTAGCGTCAATCTTAACAGCAGCTGCAAAGTCCTTCCCATTGACCATTTTACCCGCAAGAATACGTTCCAGGCTTGCAATGTGATTATGATCTGGTGCTGCCGGTGCTTTGACCACACTGTCCGGACCGTGATCATGATCATGACCGTCGCCATGATCGTGTGCATGGTCATGCTGAGTACCATCCTTGCCATGCATATCGATCTCCTGCCCGTAGGCTAGTGCACCTGGCATCAGTATCAGCAGCACCAATAGCGTTTTAGAACGGGAGATGGTCTTCAGCTGCTGGTTTAGTTTAGAAAAGTGTGTTCCTTTCCAAAACAGTGTGACAAACAAACCGCCGAAAAGCAGGATGTAGCCGAGATAGGTGATGTTGGTGCCCCAATAATCGTGATTTACGGAAAGCACAGTACCAAGTTCATCCTGATCGAAGCTCGCCTGAAAGAAGCGATAGCCATCCTGATCAAGGACATGGTTCATGAATATCTTGTAAGGACGCTCATTTGGCCCCTCTTGTATCATAATATCTGAAGAATAAGCTGCTGGGCTATTACTTCCGGGATATTTTTCCATTTTAAAGTCTACAAGCTTCAGGCTAAACGGCGTTCTGTATATTTTGGAACCGTACCCCATGGCAATTGGCAATCCACCTACTGCACCCTGATAATTGAAGTTCGTCAAACCTCTACCTCCATATATAGATACCGTATCTGTAGCTGAGGGGGTGGTGACTTCAACCCTAGCCAGATCCAGGTCATGCTCGTGACTGCGTTTATCACCTTCATAATTGATGATATTTCCAGTTCGTGCAGGTTCAGGTATCACAAAAGCGAGGGCTCCATAGGTGTAAAGGCTTCGCAGGTGAAATTGCTGGGGACTATCTGGCGCCACTGTTTTCCGCTCCTGAGTGGCCATAATCATGTAATTACCTTCATAAGGTGAGGTAATGGTATAACCTTCCCGGCCATCCACAATATTAATTGCTCCGGTCGTCGGGGCATTATAACTAACCACCATCCCTGCAATTAGCTTTACACCACCACTTTGAATATATTTATTGACCCGTTTGCCTTCTTCCAGCACCACCAGATGAAGTGTTGGCTTACCTGCAGGACTGAGTACAAGCGAATCCTGTGCCCTTGCGTAGAAGTCTACAACTTTCACTTTAACTCTGGAACCCTTGTAATCATATTCCGCGGCAAATGTCTTTTTAAATGGCTTTAAATACCAGGGTATGCGGTTGGAAATAAGGGTAGCAGGCACATCATCATAAGCGAGGGCATCATCATTTTGCCCGATTTGAATTTTAAAGAAAGTGGCATCAGAAACCACCTCATCACTTGATGCACCCTCCCGGATATGCATGGAACCTTCGAAGCTGATGTAACGCGTTACAAAACCACCAATAAAGATCACGATAAATGCCAGGTGGAAGACCAGCAGTGGCAGTTTCTTGAAAGACATCAGCTGATATCTTTTAATATTTCCAACAAAATTAAGAATCAAAATGAGCATAATCAGCTCAAACCACCAGCAGTTGTAGATTAAGGCTTTTGCCACCGGCGTACCATAATCATTTTCGACAAAAGTGGCCATAGCCATAGAGAATGCATAAAGAAGTAACAGGGTACCCATCGTGCGGGTAGAGAAGATAATTCGGGTCAGCTTTGCTATCATTTTCAGGAATCCTGCCGTCTACTTGCCGGCAAAGCCGCATAATAGATATTTTCCCCTAGGCGGGCCTAACTTTTCTTGAAAAAAGATAATCCTATGATATTTAAGGGCAGGACATTATAGCCCTATCTAGGAAAAGTTATTTTTCTGATCTGATGATTTCCCCGATCGGTGATCAGTAGATTTCCGTCTACGTCGATCGCAATGCCTGATGGTTCAAAAAACGACGCCGAGTGCGCAGGGCCGTCAACAGCGCCATACTGGTCAGTTCCAGCGATTGTACTTACCAGACCAGCAGTGGATATCATTCTAATCTTATGGTTGCCCCGATCAGCTACGTAGATATTTCCAGCCTTATCAATTGCCAAGCCCTGGGGAAGATTGAAGCTTGCTTCACTGGCCACACCATCCGCATTACCTGCCATACCAGAGCCGGCTACAACGGAAACTTCATCATTGGCGTTTATCTTCAAAATCTGGTGCTTTCCATAATCCGCTATAATCAGCTCCTTTTGGGCATTAATGGCAATGCCTAAAGGGAACCGGAATGGAGATTGTCCGTCGTCTATTCTCAAGCCGCCAGCTAAGGTCTTTATTTCTCCATCTTTTAGGCGCTTTACATAACTGGCAAACTGGGTTATATAAATAGAACCAGAAGCATCATCTATCGCCAATGCTGATGGCGAACTTAACCTGTTCGAGCCGAGCGGCCCATCTACATCGCCCTTCGTGGATCCTGCTATAAGTTTAATTTTCCCGGCTGGACTAATTTGTTTGATGTTATTATTCTCTGAATCGCCAACAAATACATTCCCATACCAATCTACTGCAATGCCTGAGGGCCCGGTAAATGCACTTGAAGCCAACTCGGTGTTTCCAGATCGCCCACCCGCAAGCGTTGACACGACACCTTCAGGTGTAATTTTCCGGACTGCATGATTAGCATAATCTGCGACATAAACATTTCCAAAAAGATCAATAGATATTGCTGTAGGGCTTAAGAACTTGGCTGTTTCACCTGTTCCATCCT
This sequence comes from Pedobacter sp. NEAU-ZC8, assembly GCF_059278965.1. Classification (NCBI taxonomy): domain Bacteria; kingdom Pseudomonadati; phylum Bacteroidota; class Sphingobacteriia; order Sphingobacteriales; family Sphingobacteriaceae; genus Pedobacter; species Pedobacter sp. NEAU-ZC8. Next base: position 57,997 of record NZ_JCAJXC010000020.1, on the reverse strand, counting down.
TAAATCCGTGGTTCACACTGCCAGCAAATGTGGACACAACTGGCCCCTTCACTTCGACTTCTTCCGGCTCGTTCTTTTTATCCTTTTTACAAGCTACAAAGCAGGATAGAGAAATCAAAAGTAGGAACATTGCTTGCTGGCGTATTGCCGGATTGATATTCATAGATAAGTTTGGGTGTGAATTATTAACTGCGCAGTTTACTTTCTTTTTCAAGGTATGCAAGGATACTCACATTTCAAAGCGCAAGCGATTAATAGTCATCACGTTTCTTTCAATTCCAAATGTCAATCATCCGTTTTCCGTTTTCGGGTTCCTTTTTTACGCTCATTGATAGCCTTGTTAAGCAAGTATTCAATCTGTCCGTTGATACTTCTAAACTCGTCACTGGCCCAATCTTCGAGTTCTTTAAGCATCTCGGGACTTACCCTAAGTACAAAAGGTTTTTTATCAGCCATAACTATGTTGCTGCTGCCGCGGCATGTCTTTGTCTTGTTAAATGAATTTGCAAAGCTAAAAAGGCCAGTAAAAGCATCCAGCGATTTTGTTGAGCCTGCACATCAATATAGATCACCGGCATCTTAAAACCCCTGCTTTTGATGCTTAACAATGCTGTGCCATCTTCCGCTTTCCAAACCGTTGTATTCTTCCAAATGGAAGGTTTCGTAAAGGTCGCCCTGAACCCATCATGAGCACTGAATGTAACTGTTGTTCCCAAAAGATTACCAGAAGTTGTTGCAGAAGAACCATCGGTAGTACTATTAATCTCTGCGCCTGACCATCCCTTGCCGGTAATTACCCAATTTCCATCTGCAGTCTCAATGATCGACTTGGTACGCCAAAAACCTTCATGACGGAGTATGCCATAACTGTGTACCCCATCAGTGAGTTCATACCGAGGCCTCCACAATCCATGCCGTTTTACGTTGAGCTCAAGCGGCATGGCTGATTTCAATATTAAAAAGTCGTTCATTATTAATGGTATAAGGTACCCGTATTTACGACTGGAGATACTGCCCGTTCGCCACAAAGTACCACAAGCAAGTTGCTCACCATGGCAGCTTTACGCTCTTCGTCAAACTCCACAATATTTTTCTCAGAAAGACGTGAAAGCGCCATTTCCACCATGCCTACCGCACCCTCCACGATCTGTTTACGTGCAGCAATGATCGCCGAGGCCTGCTGCCTTTGGAGCATCGCATTCGCAATTTCAGGCGCATAGGCCAGGTGCGATATGCGGGCTTCAAGGACTTGTATACCGGCACGTTCCAGCCTTTCATTCAGTTCCTGCTCCAACATTTCACTTACCTGCTCTGCCCCACCCCTCAAGGTAAGTGCCGCGGATTCGTCCTCCAAGTTATCATACGCAAAGCTATTGGCAAGATGCCTTACTGCAGCTTCGCTTTGGATATTAACATACTGCAGGTAATTTTCAACCGAGAAAACAGCCTTGGCGGTGTCTGTTACCTGCCATACGATGACGGCGGCAATCTCAATCGGATTCCCAAGCTTGTCATTAACCTTCAGCTGTTGACCGTTGAGGTTATAGGCTTTCAGGGATATATTCTTTTTAACCGTAAAAGGATTCACCCAGAAAAAACCGTCTTTTTTCACCGTCCCAACATACTTACCAAACAAGGTAAGCACCTTGGATTCATTCGGATTAACAATAGTCAATCCAGGTAGTACCAATGCAATGTCAATGATCGATACCAGTATGCAAGCTGTGATGTACCGGTTCATACCCAGGTAAATCGCTACAGCTGCAAGTAGCAGGGATAAGATCAGGGCGCCGTAGCCTGATGGAGGATTCGTAGTCTTTTCAGTTTCCATATGTTCTATATTTGATTTAAAGTGATATCATAAAGATATCAAAATAGCAATAAAAACAAAGGATCAATCACCGATAAAATTAAGCTACAATAAAAAAGAGGTTGCACATCTTCGATGATACAACCTCTTTCTCAGCACTGTAATCTCTGTTACTGCGCAATCAATCGCGGCAACTGCGCTTCAAACTGCCGGGTAAACTCCTGTGCAGTTAAAATATGACCCTGTTTTTGTGCTTTATCAGCCACTTCATAACCCCATTTCGCTGCTGCCATGCGCTGCGTAGGCGTACCATGATGGCCGTCACTTGTAAATGAACAATCACCAATGTTGAAGAACACATTTAAGAAAAGTTGTACCCTTTTCCACTGCATAGAAGCCCCACGTGCATGCGACAAGTAGTAAGCAGAGTAAGCATCTGCCATTAGCTCTGTCCTTCTGGTTGCTTCCGGACCCGACTGATCTCCAAAAAGATTCAGATCGAACTGAATATGATGTCCAAACTCATGAGCCAGGATGGCTTGCGGAGCCACATCAGCATAACCGATCGCCGCAAAAGCATCCATGATGCCGTCGCCCATAATGATCTTATCTGGAATAACGCCGTAAGGTGGAAAATTGAATGACGATTGTGCAAATGCATTAAAAGTAAACATCGGATGATTACCCCCTCTAAGTTGAGGATACGCATCTACTACCGCTAAAACTAAATCAGCATAGTAGTTCGCGCTTGCATCATCAAGGCCAAATGCTGCTTTATAAGTCCTTAAAATTCTAGCTCTATCAGTCAGCATCGTTCCATGCATGGCAGCAAGCACGATATTATCCGAGTCGATGTTCCAGAAACGTTTTAAATCTTTGAACGCCTTGCTGAGCTTTTGTGAATACTGCCCGTTCGCCCCAAAGGTCTGATTTGCACTGCTATTCTCAAAAAGCAGTGCATCATAGGTCGGCAGATCGAGCATAGCTGCTGTTAACACATAATCGATGATCGTGCTGTTCCAATCGGAAAGTTGCTGATCTAACCACTGGCTGGATGCCGTATTATCGTCACAGCTGGTTTCCTCAAGCTTAAGCGCCTTTCTAACCTTGTCCCGGTATTCCGGGTGCATATTCAGCTGCAGTTTGGCTGTGCCACGCACCTTTGCTTTCGCTGCTGCGGGAATCTTAGCATACAAAGCCTCAATTTTTTGCTGAACATCAGGAGAAAGCGTAATGGACTGGTTTTTTACAGACTTTCCAAGTTCCTCTTGGTTCAGAATAGCGTTTGTACTTTCTTTTTTACAGCCCAGGAAGCACGCAAAGACAATTGCAGCACTGGCTACGAGTAGGTTGGTTTTTTTCATAAAGTAGGTTTAATGATTACTAACATTAAGATAGCAACATTCACCACTAAAAACCTGAACTTTTTCTTATTTATCCGACCAAACCCCGAGCTCGTTACCAGCAGGGTCAAGAAAATGAAATCTGCGGCCGCCCGGAAAGGAGAAAATCTCTTTTGATATGATGCCCCCGGCCCGAATTACTACATCTTGCAACTGCTCCAAATCCTCATGATAAAGAATCACCAAGACGCCGTTTATAACCTCATCTGTGCTTTTCTCAAATCCGCCATCAAGCCCGGCATCTGCAAAAGCGACATAGTCCGGTCCATAGTCAGTAAAGCTCCAATTAAATGCAGCAGTGTAGAAATTCTTAATTGCTTCAAGGTCCTTTGCCTTAAATTCAACGTAGTTGATATGATTGTTTGCCATGATATATAAATTCCATGAATTTACAATTTCAGGCACATATTACAACTGCTTCGAACAATTTCCAAGGCAATCAGGCAGCTTTATTGAAGCGCTGGTAAGGTAAACCAGAAGCTACTCCCAGCGCCCAGAACACTATCAACGCCGATCTGCCCGCCATGTCGCTCCACCAGCTCAGCACTGATATATAGCCCCAGCCCTAAGCCAGACACCTGCTTACCGGAAGCATCTGCCCGGTAATAACGATCAAACAGCTGCGGAATCTTGTCCGGCGCAATTCCGGGGCCTGTATCCCGGACCGTTATTTTCAGAAACGAACCTTCATTTTTGATATGCGTAAAGATCCTATACGACTCAGGCGCATACTTGATGGCATTATTTACCAGATTTACGACAACCTGCTCGATGCGATGTTCATCCGCAAAGACAGATGCATTCAAGTCACCTTCCAGAACAAGGGAATACCTGGAAGTTTCTTCGATATGGCTGAAGGCACGTTCGAGCATCTCGGCCACTTTGAACCAATCTTTCCGCAGTTCCACCTGCCCTTGATTCATTCTGGACACATTCAACAGGTCCTCCACCAGCTCCGAGATCTTGTTCATACTTCGGGTTGCCTGATCCAGCAGTTTCGGAAACAGCGTATGATTTGGGGTTTCCCTGATCCTGGTAATCAGCTGTAAAGAAGCTTTCAGCGATGTAATTGGTGTTTTCAGCTCATGACTGGCTATCGAAATAAAATCATCTTTTTGCTGCTGAAGTGCCTTCTGTTGGGTAATATCTATTGCCGTTCCCAAAGTACGTTCGGGTTGCCCTTTGTCGTCAAAATAAACTTTCGCCTGAAATCTCACCCACTTCATTGCGTCCGTTTCAGAAACCAATCTGGCTTCATAGAAAATTCTTCCAGTCTTTCTAGCTTCCAACAGCGCCTGATCGCTTAATTTCTTATCCTCCGGGTGATACTGACTTACCAGTTCTTTCCTGGTGATGCCTGCTTTTAGCCCGACGATTTCATCAAAACGTTCGGAGGTTACAAAATCATCCGTATTAAAGCGGTATTCATAAGTACCGATGTCCGCAGCATCAGTAGCAAGTCGTATCCTTTCTTCAACTTCTTCTATAGCCTTTCTTGCATTTACTTTTTCAGATACGTCAATCCCGACAACCATCACGGCGGAAACATTACCAGTAATATCAAAGACCGGTTCATAGGTAAAATCTACGAAAACCTGCTCTGGCCGGCCATTTCTTAGCAGATTAACGTCAGCTTCTTTGGCCTTGAAAGCTTCTCCAGTACGAATTACTTCCTGCATAATTGGCGCATAGGATTCGGCAGCCTCCGGCACGCCCTCCCATATACTAAGCCCATCTAACTGCTCGAGTTTCTTTCCAACCAGTTCCAGATAACGCTCATTAACATCTGTGACCTTAAGATCACTGGCGCTAATCACGCAGATTGCAAATGGGGCCTGTAAAATAAGATTTCTAAAGCGCCTTTCGCTTAGCTCTAGTAAATGGTTAGATTCGGTTAATTCTTCATTTATGGTTGCAAGTTCTTCGTTGAAAGCCTCAAGCTTCCTGTTGGTAGAAGCGAGCTGTTCGTTCATTAACAACGCCTGCTCGCCGAGTTCCTTGATCTTCTCTTTAGACTCCACTAGTCCGGTAACATCCGTTGCATAACATACCACACCAATGATCTTACCTCCGCTATCCTTTAAAGGTTGATAGGAAAAAGTATAGTAGGACACCTTTACCTGCCCGTCAATGAGGAAGGTTGCGCGATCGTTAACGGCATAATAAGGCTCTCCAGTTGCCATGACCTGTCGTAATAAGGACTCAAAAGGCTGGTCCTGGAGCTCGGGTAGTGCCTGAGAAAAGGATTTTCCAACTACAGACTTATCCTTCCCCCAAGCCTTAAGCGTCGCTGCGTTGGCAACGGCTACAATAAGTTCGTCACCCAGGATCAAGTATATGGGATATGGAGAGCCTTCAATCAGGCCCGCCAGAATTTCATTATTAGGAATCATTATTCGATACTAGTTCGACATGCGGATTTGCTGCAAAAACGAAGTTAGAATAAGATTGCAGTTCCAAGAAATAAAGGCGTATAAATAAGTATTAATTCCAGACTGGTGTTGGAAACCACATTGATTTTATTCCCTGGTTTTCAGCAAAGGCATCACCTGGGTTCCGATCAATTCAATAGATTGTACCAGTTGGTTGTGCGTTAAACCGGCGTTATCCATTTGGAAGGTAAAGCGGTCAACCCCACCAAGTGCTTCGCTATGCCTTAATAACTTTTCCGCAACCTGCTCAGGTCCACCAACCACCAACACTCCTCTGGGCGCGATAAGATTGTTGAACTGTGTTCTTGTTACCGGAGGCCATCCACGTTCCCTACCCAGTTTCGTCCATAACTCCGCGTAACCTGGATAATAATCTGCAATAGCCTGCTCTGTGGTAGCAGCAACATACCCTGGTGAATGCAGACCAACCTTCAGCTGTTCAGGACTAAAACCAGCCTGGCGTCCGGCCTCGCGGTAGAGGTCTACGAGTGGACGGAAGCGTTCGGTTTCACCTCCAATAATGGCAACCATCAAAGGCAAACCTAATGCGCCAGCCCGGGCAAATGATTCGGGGGTGCCACCTACACCGAGCCAAACCGGAAGTTTCTCCTGCAGCGATCTGGGGTATACCGGCTGATTTTGTAGCGCAGGCCTGAACTTTCCTGACCAGGTCACGAACTCCTGATCGCGGATCTGTAACAGCAATTCCAGTTTCTCCCGGAATAAGGCATCGTAATCTTTCAGATCATAACCGAACAGCGGATAAGCATCTATGGCTGAGCCACGGCCAACAACCAATTCCGCTCTACCTTTGGAGATTAAATCCAGGGTAGCAAAATTCTGGTATACCCGAACCGGATCTGATGTACTCAACACCGTAACTGCACTCGTAAGGCGTATACGACTTGTTCGTGCAGCGGCTGCAGAAAGGATTACCGCAGGTGCAGAATCTAAGAATTCTTTCTTATGATGCTCTCCAATACCGTAGACATCTAGTCCGGCCCGATCGGCCGAAACGATCCTATCCAGTAACTGTTCCATTGCATCAACACTGCTCAGAGTATTTCTACCGTACATTGCAGATGCAAAACTATCAATTCCTATTTCCATGACTTATCCTATTAGCTGGTGATTATAGAATCAAATTTACGATGCAGCACAAGGAAGAATGATGATCTATGATAAGAAATGATGGAATGCTTTAGTGCGGAAATTCCCCTTCCTGTTCCTCACGCAACATCTTTAACAAGGCTATGCGGGAGGCTTCCTCGTCACCTTTAATTGTGGTTTCCCAGTTTCCAAAGATGTCTTTGGATTTTTTAATCACCAGCAATTCACGTCCTTGTTCGTTGTTAACGGTAGTTATCAAAGCGCCAAATATATCTTTAGATTGTTTAATGGTCCTTGATCTGCCTTCTCTTTCAGTGATCTCTGTAATCTGGTTCCCAAAGATATCTTTAGACTTCTTTTCAGAACGAATTAGCTCGCCATTCGCCCCTGTTATGCGCTTGATCCGATTTCCAAAAATATCTTTGGTTTTTTTAACCACAAGTGTTCGATTACCTCTTTCATCTTTATAGGTTAAGGAGGTATCTCCAAAGATATCGACAGACTTTACGATGGAGTAGCTTCGTTCCTGACCAAGCACTGTACCAGTCAGGAAAATCAACATCAATAGAAATTTAAATTCGGAGCGCATAGGAAACAATTATTCAGCTACAATATTATCAAATTATTTCATTGTAGATAAAAAAACCCCGGCACAATTCTGCAATTATTTCTGTTTAGGATATAACATCCGAAAAGCATTAAAGACTGCCTGATGTGTGATGGTCGAATGGTCTTCCTCTGGCAAATAGTCGAAATAAACATTTACATGCCTAGAGAGTCCTTTCTGAAGTTTGTCGGCCAATAAACGGGCATCCTCTTCCATGATATGCTCCTTGGAACCATCAATGGAGCCTTCCTTGCCTACGCCAATATATATTTTTGTCGGAGCAGAATAATTAGAGTTCAGAATGGACGGACTGCTTCTGAGCAGATAACCATCCCGCCACCATAAACTCGGACTGATAATGATGTACTTGTCAAAAAGCTGAGGTTTGGTAAATAGTATCTCCGTGGCCAGCAATCCACCTAATGATTGACCAATAATGGTGTTACCCTTGCTAGAGCCGTATTTCTTTTCCACGTAAGGCTGAAGCTCCTGCTCCATGAAAGAAATAAATTGAGTAGAACCACCATTTCTAGGAACCAGTTTATTGTCACTGCTACGATCACTTTTTGAAGTAAAATCATACTTGCGGCTAATATTGGCAATACCAACGACAATGGATTTTGGAAGTCGATTTACCCATGGAAAGGTGTTGAATTGCACAATACCAGCTACATGGATGAAATCCTCATCTGCGGAACCATCCAGCAAATAGATTATCGGGTATCTTGCTGTACTGTCATAGCCTTCCGGCAGATAGACATTGAGGATCCGATCTTCCGATAGGATGCTAGAATGTAATACCTCTACTTTACCTAAGACAAACTTTTGATCTGATCCAAGATTGTCATTGTTTTGAGCCGAAGCCAGGATACAAGTACTGATGTTTAAAAGAGATAAAAGTAATACGGAGCACAGTAATTTCATTTACCCGCAATCTAATGATTTCTGAGCCATTCCGTCGCCATCTAGCAAGCAGCCAGGTCTTAGTTACCTCTATAGGTTGAATATCCATAGGCCGAAAGTGTGATCGGCACATGATAATGCTTGTTATCTTTTATCTCAAATACAACATCAACAAAGGGGTAAAAGGTATCAGCCTTTTTGCTGGAGAAATAGTCTTTCACAAAAAATATCAGTTTATAGATGCCCCGGTTTTCCTGCCGCTGATCTAGAAAGGCCTTGATTCTACCTTGCTCATCTGTTATGTTCTTGTCTACAAAAACCCATGCCTTAGTTTTTTCATTTAACTTTTCCAACTGAACCGTAACACCTGGAGCTGGCATACCCGATGATACATCCAGAATATGAGTTGACAGTTGATAGGTTGGTGTTTGTCCATAGGCTTCTGCACTGCCACCTCCAGCTACACCAATGGCTCCAATAACTTTATTATTAAACCAAAGCGGAACACCTCCACCAAGCAATAGCAATTCTGGTAAGTAAGCCAAGTTTTCAGTGTCTGGATCACACAATCTACCGGGGTATTGATGAAAAAACGTTGCTCTAGCGCAACGTTTTAGATTCTGGACTTTATCCGACTAAGCGTCGAAGGGGAGATACCCAGGTAGGAGGCGGCCATCTTGTTAGACAGTCGAAGAAGAAAGTCAGGCTGAAACCTGATGATCCAGCGTACCTTTTCCAAAGCATCAAAGCCCTGAAAGCCATAAATTCGCTTTTGAGCATTAACAAAACCAAGTTCAAGAATTTCCCGATAGATCATCGCAAATTGGGGAACTGTATCAACAAGTTGATAAAAATCCCGCCGATTGATGTACAACAACTCCGATTTGGCGACCGCTTGTAGGTATTCCTGAGTTACTGTTTGTTCAATGAAGCTGGGCAAAGCTGTGCAGAACCCACCTTTAAATCCAAAATATCTGGTGGATTCGTTTCCCTCGGAATTGTAAGTAAACAAACGTAAGCAACCATCATTTACAAAATAATAGCCTTTGCAAACTTCATCAGAATTAATTAGTATTTCATTCCGCTGAGCTTTCACCAGTGTAAAATGACTGCAAATTAATTCTAAAGTCCCAACAGAGACATCGCTCCTGCTTACGATATAGTTTTTTAATAAATCAAACATAGGTTATCTCTGGAACTAGCAAATAAAAATACCTATTTTGTCTTAAAAAATCATGGACCACAAACAACAGGCTAAATTCGATCTTACCATTAACGAATCTACAGTCACTCCAGCAATTCATTCCAAGGTTGACATCATGCAGTTTATCACAGATTGTTGCTCAAACTTTGCTGAACAAGTTAATCTAACTGATGATGGCGATGAACTTACCTTGATCATCGATGAAATTCAATCACAAGACTACAAAGACCTGGACAAGGAACTCAGAGACCAAACCTTCTTCACGGTTAACCATTCCGCCTTCGGATCGTAAGACTTGAAGTCAATGTATAGCAAGCTTTATGCTTCTTTACAAGGCTGTGTGGCTTGAGTATTTTTATGTAGAACATCTCTATCTCTGGCAATTTCGCTGCGGTTGATACATTTGATCTTGTAGCCAGCTTTTTTGCATTTCTCCAGGAATAGATCACTGGGAGGATTTTTCAGATCAAGTCGATACTCATTGCTTTTATCGTTAACGAACAGGACGTTGAACCCAGCTCCAGCGCTTTTAGGTATGCCTTGGTGCTTTAAGGTTAAGAGAAGATTGTACCGTTCCAAGAGGTCGATATACTTTTCCATCCAGGTGTTTATGACTTCCTGATTGTCGCTGGTTGAGGCGGATTCCGCTTTCGCATCCACTATGAAATCCTCAGGCAAGAATAGCTGTGGAAACTCCACAGAAAAATCGTGTCCTATTGCTTTACCAATTCTAAGAATGATCTCTGGTTTAAGTCTTAGTTGCAAAAACCAATTGTAGATGGAGCGCCTGTTTACGCCCATCATTTTCGCTAAATCTGTTAAGGAGTGTCCGCCTCGTCTAACCGCTTTCTCTACGATTTCTCCGTAATGTTCTGCCATCTTAATTTTGTTTTGTTTATCCAGGTAGGATGTGTTGTTTGTATTTTTCATCAGCAGGCAAGAATTACACACAATTGCTCGGTATGAGTAATTTGTCTACATACTATATCTCACATGCTATCGTATTTATGCAACAGAAGCGAATAAGCATGTTTGTTGCGCCTGTCCAATTCAGTGTTGCAAAACCTAATCCGCTTTCTTAACCGTGTATGATTTACACCATCTTTCTAAAAAATGTAACCATAGGATTGTACCCGAAGCACATATTGTAAATCAATGTGCAACAACATGTAAACACATGTGAAATGCGTATTGCTTACATTTAGCAGTAGAAATTAACCTGCTTTAACCTGAAAAATTATGGAGTCAGTAATGCTCATTTTGCTAGCCTGCCTTGTTGTTTTTGCTATCGGACCTTTCGTCCGTATCGTTGATCGCTGGAATCAAAGGAACTCACTTTAACAAGCTGGAATTTCCGGAATATCCGTTCTCAAGTATTAAACCTGTGTATCACACCAAGCCAGTATTTCGGTATATAGGTCGGCTGCTGCCCGCGATTGATCCAACTTATGCAGACGCATCAACTCCTCGTTAAATGCTTTAAATCTGATGAAGCTTCTTCGCTCTTCCATGATTTTAACCCGATCTCCGATAATGAAATCTGCAGTTTCTTTATCGTAAACATCACTGATGTAGAGGCAAAATAACGCATGCGTCATGTACTCATTGAAAACTGCAACAGGGCTCGCATAAAAAACATTATAAGCATCTTCGCGAACCCAGCCTTGTCGTTTTCAGAATGCCGCATTGATCTGACTGGCATATTTGTTACTGGTCGGATTTACATAGTTGTGGTCGATTTCCGTAAAAACAATACCAGACATCAGACCAGCGCGCTGTTTTTCCGTAAGATCAACATTTCGGTCATACCGATCAGTACCACAAACGAACATTACGTTTTCTGCAAACCTTTTATCGTCTACATAAGTGGTATACCGCTGCGTGCTATGCGTTCCGCCAATGAGTGGGGAGGAGACTACCTTGTAGGAATGATACGTGATTTTTGGAAAGTTGCGCTCCAACCAGGTCCACATCTGTTTAACAGGCAATAGTTCACGCTGTCTGGAAAGTTGTTCCTGATAAAATTTAAGGTTTGCTTTATAAAATTGTCTGAAGCCGGACCTTGCCGCAAAATCTTCTACAGCTGGCTTGAGCTTCCCAAAAAGGCTGCTGTCTGCCAGCTCCGTGCCAAATACGTGATAGTATGGGCGCCGTTAAAAGTCAATGCTGTATGCTTTGAACCCAAGGTAGTATCTTGGAAATTAAAAGCAAAGCTGTTTTCCCGGAAGTCATAGTAATTCCTGGTGGCCAGGCTATCGGGATAGTCCAGAAGTTTGAAGATGGGATCATTCATGTAAGGCTTAAACCATTTCATGACCCTTTCGTAATAGGCACCCTCCTTGTTTAGGTCTGTGGCTTTCTGACCGGCTGAAGAGATTGTCCAAAGAATATTTGCAAGTTCATAGGGCTCTGGTATATCAAGCTGGACGTTTCCCGTATTGCGCATGATGTAGGACTTCGGGAACATCACCCGGAGATCGTTAAAGTGTAACTTCAACGTACTTTTTCCCTTAGGGGAGGCCAGGTTGACCAAAATGTAATGCGCATAAGGAATCTTGTTATGATAATTGAACCTTAAAGAATCCTTGCCAAAGTACAATGTTATAGCCAGTCCATAGCTGGCATCTGCGCCGTAGCTTGTTTTAAGGGTGCTAACCTGATAATGATCCCGCTCCTTCAGGTTCGAAAATTTCAGGCTGATGGTATCATTTGGACACCATAACGTTTTTGGATAAGTCTCCGTAACAGTTTGAGCAAAGCTGACTTTCATGCAGAGCAGCAACACCAGGAGAGCGAATAAGCGCATAGTTTTTTAGATGAGTCGTTAAATAGATATCGGCTTTTAAGCTTTAGCCCTGCTTCTTCGCTTCGGCATAGCCAATCCTGAAGATCGTGCCTTTGACATCATCAGCTACATATAATGCGCCGTCAGGCCCTTGTGCAATCCCCATTGGACGGTGCTTGAAAGAACTTTTGGACGCCGCATCTACAGCCATGAAATTGTCAGCAAAAACTTCCCATGGACCAGATGGCTTACCGTTCTTGAATGGTACAAAAGCAACAAGATATCCTTTCTTCAGCGGTTGCGACTGTCCGTGAAAAACGATGAATGCCCCGTTTTTATATTTCTCCGGAAACATATTACCGGTGTAAAATAGCAGATCGTTGGGTGCAAGGTGCGCCGGAAAATCGGTAGCAGGATCAATGTACTTCTTGTCCACCGACTTCTTTCCATCGCCTCCATATTCAGGAGAAACAATCTGTTTGTGCTCAAAAGGATCGTAGTACACGTATGGCCATCCCGCATCATCGCCTTTATGCAGCTCATACATCGTCTCTGCTGGTAAGGTCATATCCTGTTCCGCGGTATAGATCTTAGGAAACTTATCATGCAGTCCCCCACGGCCATGCTGGGATGCAAAAAGTGATTTCGACACCGGATTCCAATCCATTCCAACCACATTCTTGAGCCCTCTTGCATAATGAACCCCACTGGAGTAGCCTTGGTTAAGCTTATTCGCACTGAACTGCCACACACCACCCACAGAATCAAGCAGTGTACAATTATTCAACCCGCGACCTGCTGCGTCGGTGCAGGTTTCATCATAGGAGCCAATAGCGACATACAGGTTATTTTCAGCATCCAGCGATAAGGCTTTTGCATTGTCCCGGCCTTTATCTACCAAACCCTGAACAATCAATTCTGCCTTAGCTGTGTCCAGTAGCTGTCCTTGATCATCCAGCTGGTACCTGTATACATTACTGTTAGAAGATGAATACAACAGGTTCCCCTGAATGCGAATGCCTGTACCTGGATAATTTCCAAAGCCCATCGTTTTGTCCATCCTTCCATCATGATCCGTATCGCTCAGAAAAAGGATACCCTTTCCATCTTTCATTTTGCTAAGCTTAACATAGATGTCACCGTTTTTATTCAATGCAAGATGACGCAGCGGGCCTAAAGAATCTGCCACAACGCTGGCAGAGAAGCCTTGTGGCAAGACAAGCGCCATCGCGGCGCTGTCGCTTACGGTATTTGCAATAGATTCTTTATTTGCATTTTGACAGCTTGACAGGAGATGGATACACAGCAGGAATGCGCAGCCTTTTTTAATTGAGTTCAGGATATTATTCATGGATAATCAGGAGCATATTTTAAGATTCCGCTCGTTTTGTTAAGATAATACATCAGGAAGTAATTCAGCATTAAGGATATAAATTGTTACACAAAAGATGAATTGCTGGGGTTTTGCATCGCAGCTTCGCCGGCTGTTCATCGCCTCTTGGCCGCCTATTGTTCGCTTATGCTTCGCCTGCAAGCGAACAAAACGCGCTGGAGAGGCTTTGAATACGCGACACTTAGACAAACTTGATAGAGATCAAATCTTTGTTTACCTTGAAGAATCAATAACGCAATCAGCATGGCAAGAATAAAGAATGGCATATTGGGTCCCATTGAGGGACCAGTATCGCAGGTTACTGGCTATATCCGTCTTGGAGTACCCGTACTTCGAAAGAAGCGCGAGCTTGACCCCACAAAACCCCGCAGCGAAAAACAGATCGCGGCAAATAACCGCTTCGGCTTTGCCATGAAGTTCGTTAAGCCGACAACGCCTTTTCTTAACGTTGGATTCTCCCTGGGCCGGGAGAAAGGACAAACCGCCCACAATATCGCAGTCTCCAAAGTGTTAAGTGTTGTTGAGGGGCTAAATCCCGACTTCCACTTCAGGTACGAAGATCTTTTGGTTGCAGATGGTAACCTGCAGGAAGCACTAGGTGCAAGGGTGGAAATGACAAGCCCGCGCACTTTAGAGTTTTCTGGGAACAGCCGGACAAGCAAAGTTATGTGCGCAGCCAGGATCAAGTCATGCTACTTGCCTATATGCCGGAAGAAGATGTCGCATTTTACGTCACCAGCGGAGCACGGCGCAGCGCAGGGCAAGACCTGCTGGAAGTCTGCTCGGGCAAACCGGGGCAAGTATTCGAAACCTATATTGCCTTCATCTCAGACGACCGGAGAAAGATCTCTAAAAGCACCTATACCGGGCAGGTCGTTATTGCGTAGTTGCAATCTCAGCAAGACAAACAAAAAGGGCTGATCAACCCAATGACCAGCCCTTTTTTATATCAATTATATACGACTAAGATTTAGCTTTCTTCGCTTTAGAAGCTTTTGCAGCTGGAGCAGCGGCAGTAGGTGAAGTCGCAGCAGCCGTATTCGCACCTAAAAGTTCAGCAAGCTTGGTTTGTAAAGCCTCTTCCCTCAGGTTTCTGGCAACGATTTTACCAGTTGGATCTACCAGGAAGTTGAAAGGAATAGCCTGTACGCCATACATCTTCGAAGCAGCATTATCAAAATATTTTAAATCTGAAACATGGCTCCAGGTTAAGCCATCATCCTGAATTGCTTTAACCCAGGCTTCTTTCCCATCCGGACGGTCCAAAGAAACACCCAGCACGGTAAAGTTCTTGTCCTTATATGTGTTATAAGCTTTTACCACGTTCGGGTTTTCACGACGACAAGGTCCGCACCAGGAAGCCCAGAAATCAACCAGCACATACTTACCTTTGAAATCAGAAAGTTTGATTGGTTTACCACTTGGATCATTTTGTGTAAAGTTTGTCGCCATGGTACCTACCTGCGATTTCTTTGCGCCATCAATTGCAGTCTGAATGCTTTTTCCAAGTGGCGTTGCTTTCAGCTCTGCAGAAAACTTATTGAAAGCAGGCTCCGCAGTCGTTGGGTCAATATCGTACCCCAACACTGAACGGAAGGCATTTAGAGCAACGTATGAATTTCTGTTGCCATCAATGAAAGTCTGGCTTAGGTCCTGCATTTCTTTTTCTATGGCATTGGAACGTGCATATACGGTTTCCATGTAACCCGGAGCCTTACGCTCTTCATCGGTTTTCGCAGAAAACTCCGCCTGCAAAGCTTCCATCTTCGCTACTGCTGGTTTCATCAAGACAGCAAGTTTCGCATTATCTTCATTTACCGGCGAGCCAGTGATCACCGCATTTTTCACGGAATCTTTGGCAGAAATGGTGATATTCTTATTTTCAATATAGAATCCAAGTACATCCAGTGGTGTTTTTGCCGCTGTTGCTTGTGCATGTTTTACCCTGATGTTTGCACTTACCGGCATTTCCACCTGTCCTTTGAAGCTGAAAGCACCGTTTACGATATTAGTCGAGTCGGCGAACTGCCCAGCGGGGGTTCTATAGATCAGATAAGCTTTGGCTGGTGCGTTTAGTGCGCCTATTTTACCGTTGATGGTAAAGCCCTGCTGCGCCATTGCCGCAAAAGGCAATATCATGGCAGCAGATAGAATGAATTTTTTCATTGATTGTAATTTGGTTGGTGTTAATTAGATTGCGTTAGCATATCAAATATAAAATATTGATAATACCATAACGATTCTTTACCAGTAAAATTACAATCGTAGCGCCGCTGGCTGATCAGGGATTATAGTAGCTTCTGGAAGGTGCGCCACCAAAGATCAGGCATTTCTCCATTCACGGCCATCGTATAGTCTTCATAGCGGCAGGGCACCAGGTGATAACGCTCATTCTTGGATACACCTGTTGGATATGGCACCTGCATCCACCAGCGGTCAGACTTCTTGCTTTTCACGAAGAGCATCTCCCCTGTTCCATCGCTTAAAGTCGTGCGGTAGGTGATGTATTGCGACTTCGGACTTAATGGAAAATCTTTTTTGCGGTTGTAAAAACCATCTACGAAATACCAGACGATCTGTGCAAGTAAGAGTGCCGTCTGACTGTTATTATCATAGGCTGGATTGAACTCATAGAAACCGATGGACGTCAGCTTGTCGTTCATTCCTGCATACCGGGCGATCCTGCAAGCCTGTTCGCCATAGAAGCCGTTTGGCGTGGCATTGGCATTGGCTCCGGCATCGGACGAACGGATGGCAGAGATATCAAAGCTGATCATATTCGAGTTCCGGATGATCGGCTCTGTCAGACTGATATCGGTTGTAAATTCTCCAAGGCGGTGCGCATCGAAGTATAACTTGCTCATCACTTTCAGACTTTCCTGGTTAACGAAATAGGTTTGATAACCCAGGTTGCTGAAGTTGAACAGGTAATTTGGCTGATGTAAAAAGATCTTGTTCAGATAGGTGTCGGAGCGGGTTGCGATGCCCTCTTCATCATCTTCATCGAGGTCGAACTTGTTGTCGACCACAACCAGATCTACCTTTTGCTCCATGCTTTCATAAGCCAGATATTGCGGGTAAGTAAGGTCTTGTCCGCCACCGATAATCACCGGCAGGATGTTCAGCTTCATCAGCTCCGAAACAACCATTTTCACTGCAATATAGGTGTCGGAGATGGCAGCACCAGCCTTGATATTTCCAAGGTCGATGATCTTACATTGGAAATCGCCCTCATTTAAAAGGTAGAATTGTTCACGGAAAGCATCTGGCCCCAGTGAACAGCCACTGTTATTGACCGCTGCGCGATCATCCTGTACACCAATTATGGCAATATCGTAGGCATTCTCTTCCAGTTCAGGAAACCTGTCGGTATAAAAACTGGCTTTCATGCCCAGCTGGCTGGTCAGGAATCCGTTTTTAGGGCTAAGTTCTTCCAGTGATAAGGGAGAAAAGAAGTCGGAAAGGCTCATAAATGTCAATATGTGGGCTCAAATATCTATTTTTGAGCCCACATATTGATGCACAACCTTAAATTAATGAAATGATCCTGATCACTGGTGCCACCGGATTTTTGGGCGCTGAACTGACCCAACAGTTAACATCGCAAGGGCTCCGGGTGCGTGCTTTAAAACGCGAAACAGGAAGAATTCCCGATCTGCTGAAAGGGAATACCAACATTGAATGGTTCAGTGCAGACATCAATGATCTGGCAACCCTTGAAGATGCTTTCGAAGGTATCCATCAGGTTTACCATTGTGCTGCAGTCGTTTCTTTTGATCCAAAAGACAAAGCAAAAATGATCCATGTGAATATTGAAGGCACCAGTAATGTGGTTAACCTTTGCATGGAATATGGCGCGCGACTGCTACACGTGAGTTCGGTAGCTGCCTTGGGTGAACCGAAGAAGGGACAGGAAATTACAGAAAACGATTACTGGGAATATAGCGCGCATGTGCATACTTATGCCATTTCAAAGTACGAAGGTGAGATGGAAGTCTGGCGTGGCATTGCCGAAGGTCTGGAAGCGGTTATTGTAAATCCATCCGTGATCATCGGTGCAAATGCGGGTTATCAGGGAAGCGGCGCTCTATTTAAATTGGTCCAAGACGGCCTTTCCTTTTACACCAATGGCGCTACAGGTTTGGTGGATGTCAGTGATGTGGCCAAAAGCATGATCCTGCTGATGAACAGCGAACAGCAGGCGGAGCGGTTCACCATTTCGGCAGCCAACCTGAGCTACAAAGAACTGTTCAGCCTGATCGCTAATGGGTTCGGGAGGAAAGCACCAGCCCGGGAAGCCAAACCCTGGATGCTGGGCATCGCCTGGCGTGCTGCAAGGGTGGCAACGTTGTTTACCGGCCGGTCATTCGGGCTCACCAGTGATACCGCGAAAAGCAGTACCAGCTACAGTTATTACAGCAATTCAAAAATAAGAAACACGATAGGCATCGCATTCAAACCACTGGAGCAAAGCATCTCTGAGGTTTGTGCTGCATTGACAAAAAACAATCCATGACACCTAAAAACTACTACATCATTGATTTCGATAGCACCTTTACACAGGTAGAAGCGCTGGATGAGATGGCTAAGATCTCCCTCAAAAATCACCCGCAAAAAGAAGAAATTCTAAAGCAGATTGAGGATTATACCAACCTTGCCATGGAAGGTAAGTTGTCATTTACGGAAAGTCTTGCAGCACGTGTCCGCCTGCTTAATGCCAACCAGGATCACTTGAAGCAGCTGATCACCCGTTTGAAAAAGAAGGTTTCGGCCTCTTTCTCCCGCAATGCGGAGTTCTTCAGGAATCATGCAGATGAGGTATTAATCGTTTCAGGTGGGTTTAAGGAGTTCATTACGCCAGTGGTGAGCCAGTATCACATCAAAAAGGAGAACATCTATGCCAATACTTTCGTAACCAATGAGGAGGGTCAAATCATTGACTATGATCATGACAACCCATTGAGCGAGGAAGGTGGCAAGGTGAAACTACTTCAAGGCATGAAGCTGGATGGTAATGTTTATGGCATCGGCGATGGGTACTCGGATTTCCAGCTGCGCGAAAGTGGATTGATCAAGAAGTTCTTCGCTTTTACAGAGAACATCGCTCGCGACAGCATCGTTAGCCGTGCGGACCATGTTACGCCGAGTTTCGACGAGTTCCTGTATGTAAACAATTTGCCGAGCGCAATATCTTATCCAAAAAACAGGATTCTTTGCCTCGTGATCGGTGATGTACCGGAACTCAGCATCAACATGCTGAAAAGGGACGGGTTTTCCGTACGCCACAAAGCAGATTTCGAGGAGAAATATGTAGCAGACGTACACATGGTGTTGCTTGCTGCAGATGAAAGGATCGATCATGAAAAGCTGAAGCGTGCAAACAAGCTGAAAACGATTGGCCATTTGGGCAAGGCCAAGTCGCTGGATTTAACGGCTTGTACGGAGATGGGTATTGTTGTTTTTGACAATCCCAGGAACAATCCAAGAAGTTCTTCTTTCATCCCGCAGCGCATGATCGATTTCATGAACACCGGTGCAACGTATCTGAGTGTAAACTTTCCAAATCTGCAATTGCCGAGAATGGAGAAGTCGCACCGCTTGATCCACATTCACCAGAATATTCCGGGCATTATGGCGCAGATCAATACCATCTTTGCTGCGCACGATATCAATATCGTAGGGCAGTTCCTGATGACAAATGCCCAGATCGGGTATGCCATCACGGATATCAATGCGGAGTACGATAAGGAGCTGTTCAAGTCGTTGAAGCAGATTGAACAGACGATCAAGTTCAGGGTGTTGTACTAGGCCGGTTGAGGGGTTTTTATTTATCAAAAACCCATTATCAAAAACTGGAAAATAGGGTTTGATTAATGGAATGGGTTTTTGATAATTTGAGGTGAGGATCTGGTTTCTTTTAGCAGGTTACAGCTGGCGTTTTCTTAGGAATTATGAGGGGGGCGTATGTTTTTGTGGGTTATCGATAAAGGAGGGAATAATGATAGTAACTGGAAGAGTTACAAAAAGTCGACTAATATTCATACTATTGGCAGTACATTTATATATTATTGTTTGCTTTGAAAAAAACATATGCTGATACTTTGTTGATAAATCATGTATTGAAAAGAATCAATCTATCGACGGATGAACAAATACATTTCACCTCACTTTTTACCTTCAGAAAATTTTACCAAGACAGTATCTATTACAGCAAGGGGAGATTTGTAGATATGAGTTTTTTATAGTTGAGGGTTTTTTACGTTCCTTTTTTGTCGATGACCTTGGTACTGAACATACCCTCAATTTTGCTTTCGAAGACTGGTGGATTTCTGACAGCAAAAGTTTTGTACAGCTGCTGCCCTCTGAAATAAATATTATTGCACACGAACCGACAATCGTCATGCAAATTGAAAAGGAAGCTTTAGATCAACTTTATCTTGATTATCCGATCTTCGATAGATTCTGGCGAGTGCTAAATCAAAATTTCAATTTATCGCAGAGTGAAAGAGTTTTAAATGCAATTTCCATGAATGGGGCAGAGCGGTATCACGCACTTGTTGCTAAATACCCCAGGATAGAAAATCGCTCAGCGCAGAAGCACATTGCCTCTTACCTCGGAATAACTCCTGTATTCTTAAGTATGATCAGAAGACGTCATTCGAATATTAAATAATTTTAACCTAAAATCTTAAACTAGTTAAACGCGTTCTTTTCTATTAAGAAGGATATTTGTATTTCTAATCACATACTTAAATAAGATTATTATGAAATTTGATCATGCCGCTTTACAAGTTCAATATATGGACAGAGCAATTGCATTTTATATAGAAAAGTTAGCCTTTACCTTAGATCACAGAGCAATAAATCAAGAGGAACAAGAGGAATATGCGTTTATCTCCGCTGGCAATGTTCGTATTGAATTAATCCAGGATTTGACCAATGACTATACCTTGCCTATATTGAAAAAACCATTCTGTCCACATTTATGCGTCGAAGTTGAGGATTTGGAAGTAGCTGTGCGTGATCTGGAAGCAATGGAAATTCCAATACTCAGGGGTCCATTAAAGATTGAAAACGAAGAAACTTGGGTTTATTTTTCCGATCCTGATCATAATGTTCTTGAATTCATTCAGTGGTATAACAAAAAATAGTTTTTAATTACCCAGTGTCTTAAAATAACGACTAAGACAATTTCCCTGATGTCAAATACCTAATCTCAATTCATCAGCAAACAGTTGTTTCCTTGAACGATTTGAAGGAAATACTTCATGATTTCGTTCTGCCCCAATTCACGAACTCATTTTACGTGTAAAATCTCTTAAGATTATCAAAAAAAAGGGAAATAGTGATCAGATATTCCAATAGATTCTCAATACCTTATTTCCTCTACCTTAATATGAAAAGGACTCGCGGAGGTCATGTTGATATATAGATAAAAAGAAAGAGGGTGGTTTACTAACCATCCTCTTTCTTTTATAAAGCTTTTACTTACTGATAAGACAATATAAAACTAAGGGAGTAGCCATTTTGAACCATACCTTGTATACTGTACTGGTATTTCAATTTCCGTTCCTAATTGGACAGCTGCAGTTCTTGCCCAAAATGGGTCTCTTAAGATTGCACGTCCAACAAATATTAAATCTGCTCTATTGTTCTTTAGAATTTCTTCGGCTTGTTTTCCACTTTCAATTACGCCAACAGCGCCTGTCATGATTCCAACTTCCTTTTTAATTAATTCAGCAGCTGGAACTTGATAATTGGGGTAAGCGTCGACTTTGATCGGTGCAATACCACCCGAACTACAATCAACCAAATCTACTCCTTCTTCCTGCATCCACTTAGCATATTGTATAAAAGATTCTGGCGTGTTTCCACCTTCTTTATAATCAGTGCTTGAAATTCTTACAAACAAAGGGCCATCCCAATATTGTTTAACTTCCTGAATGATGCGAGATACTATTCTGTATCTGTTTTCCGGACTTCCGCCATATTGGTCAGTGCGCTCATTAGCTAACGGAGATAAAAACTCGCCCAATAAGTATCCATGTGCAGTATGTATTTCCAAAATATCAAAGCCGGCATCTTTCACGCGTTTTGCGGCTATTCCAAACTCCTTGATCACATCTTCAATTTGTTCGGCATTCAAAGCTGTCGGTGTTGGAAACCCTTCGCCGAATGGTATTGCTGAAGGAGCTAACCGGTCAAATTCTTCCCCGTCAGGAATGTATGTCTGCCTGCCGGCATGTGAGATCTGTGCACCTACCTTTGTTCCATAGCTGTGAATGAGATCTACTAGTTCACTAAGTCCCTTAACATGCCCATCATCCCAAATCCCAATATCGCCAGGACCAATCAACCCCTGTTTGCTAATCACTAGCGATTCCAGGAAAATAAGCCCGGTCTGTCCCAGGGCGCGTGATGTATAATGGGTTTTTAACCAGTCTGTAATATGTCCATCTGGTGTTGCACTGTGCATGCACATAGGAGACATTACAATTCGGTTTTTAAGCTCTACATTTTTAATTTTTATAGGAGTAAATAGTAATGGCTGAATACTTTCCATTTTGTTGTGTGTTTTTAAATTTAAAATCTTCTTTTAATTTGATAAGCAAAATTATACTTACCACATCGATTATTATAGGTACAATTCAATGATAATTAAGTATTTTTGCGGTATGATAAGGACAAATCTTCATAAGAGCTTTGAGGTCATATATGAAAACGTAACCGAATGTCCCTTAAGGGAAGTCAGATTAAATTTTTTTCAGCTCGTTTATACGGTATCTGGAACTGGCCAGTATAGCATCAATAGCCATTCTATGGCGTTTAACGAAGGTGACCTGTTTTTAATTACACCAAATGACTGCCATGAGTTTGATCTGGCTGAACCATGTGAATTCGTTGTAATGCGTTTTCAGAAAAGTTTCATTCAGGAATATTCGTGGAAAACTATTGATCACATAGAATGTCTGCTATACTACTCTTCTAATCTGTTAGGTTCGGTCATCAAAAGTGAAACTGATAAGAAAATTATCAGCACGCTTATCGAAGGAATAGTGCAAGCTGGTTCCGATGATGGTATCTACACTGAAGATCTTATGCGCAATTTAGTAAATGGCGTAATTGTGATCACAGCAAGAAATCTTTCCATCGTAAAACCGGTAGGTTTAGAGAGTAGTGCAGATAAGAAAATTATGGATATTATAGACTATATTCATCTTCATATCCATAGCCCATTGCTGTTAAAAGTTTCTGTAATGGCTGAAAAATTCGGTCTTTCGGAAACCTACCTGGGTTCATATTTTAAAAGGCTATGTGGCGAAACCCTGCAGGATTATATTGGCGCTTACCGTATACGCCTGATTGAACATCGGTTGAAGTTCAGTGATAGCCGGATCAATGAGATTGTTCATGAGTTTGGCTTTTCAGATGAAAGCCATATCAATAAATTTTTCCGGAAACACAGAGGACAAAGCCTAGCTTCTTACAGAATAACTGCACAGGCCGAATAAAAGTTGCAAATATTATCCTAATAGCCAGTGGGTATGATTTCATTTTACTTACTAAGCTGTTCTCAATGCTGCAAGGTTACTGCTATTCAATTTGAATTTGTCGGTAAACTGTGAAAATTCTGTTCCTCAATGAGCAATTGCTAGAAAGATAAACGGCAAAATAACTTCAAAGTTCACACAATAATTTTCATTAAATACTCGTCTCATTTACTATCAAAAAACGGTCGTTTCTTTGGAAAGCAAGCTACACCTCGCTAGAAAACCAGGGAATAATGATAATACAATTGATTCAAGGGGTCTTGAAACAAATAATTGAACCCTATCAAGAAGTTAAGAAGCGCACATCATAAATTCTAAGGAAGCTTGATTATACAAGGAGAGCCTATCCAGGGATAGACTAATCTTGTATAATCAAGCTCAGTTCAGATAGATCAAAACTATACGACCGGAAGTGATCCACCGTCAATGGAATAGATTGTTCCGGTGAGATATGCCGCCGCCGGTGATACCAGAAAGTGCACCAGCGAGGCTACTTCTTCAGGCTTTGCCATTCTTCCCATAGGAATACTGCCCAATTCGGCCATCATTTTATTCAATGCCTCATCTGTAGAGATACCTGTGGAGATCGCGAAATCTTCAATGAATTTTTCCATTGCAGCCGTTTTTGTTGCACCTGGAGCTACGGTAAGAACTCGGATGTTTTTACTCGCCATTTCCAACGATAAGGTTTTGCTGTAGGCATTTAAAGCAGCCTTGGATACCGCATACGCCATATTTATTTTCCATAGCGGTGTACGCGCTGCTACTGAAGAAATGTGAATGATTACTCCACTTTGCTGTTCTATCAATTGGGGCAGAAAAATCTTATCCAACCGGATTGCAGCCAATAAATTCAACTGCAGCTCATTTTCCCAATCGGCATCTGTCAGGGTCTGGTAGCCGCCTCCTGGAGCAACTATTCCCCCCACATTATTGATCAATATATCAATCCCGCCAAACTTATCATTGATCTCCTGATTGAGCATGATAACGTCTTGGTTCTTTGTTAAGTCTGCCGCAATAAAGTAATGCGGGTTTTCAGCTTCAGCCGGCTCATGCCGTGCAGAAACAATGACCTTTGCACCAGCACTTGCCAGTTGGTCAGCAATGGCCTTGCCGATACCTTTTGTGCCTCCTGTTACCAGGACTCGTTTACCGCTCAGATCTGTGTTTAAGGATTGTGTAATGTTCATGGTATTTAAACTTGTTGTTCTTAATTGTTTGTTAAAAAATGATTCACGAAGTACGCAGCGTGTAGGTAACGAGAATTGTGATCGAGGAAGTCGTTTTTCAGAATACCCTATTTTACGACTGTTGCTTCGAGTTCTACCTTAAGTGTTTCGAAAAGTGTCTTCACTTCAACAAAAGTAGCTGCTTGCTTAATTTCATTTTTGACGATCCATGCACCGAAAAAGTCGAAATAGGGAAGAAATTCTTCATGCGATGTGGTATAAACAGTCAGACGAACAATATTCTTCGCTTCATAGCCCGCCTCGCTAATCACCTGTTCAAGGTTTTGAATGGCGAGTTGCAATTGCGTTTTCATATCAGCTGAACTAGATGTTCCGTCTGCATGTACAGCAGCTTGACCGGCACAATAAAGGGTGCTTTGAACGGATTTAACTTCTACGCCTTGCACGTAGTGACGTTCGTCCTGCCATTTCCAAGGATTGATAATTCGTTTTTCCATTTTAGTTTGCTTCTTAGTTATACGCCCTGCAAATGCAGCAGCGTTGATGTGCAAAACTCTTGAAAATGGAAAGAAAAGGCTTGTGACTTAAGACACGATTTTGCTGTGACCTAAGTCACTAACGCGACAGTCTGCTTAGTGTTTCGCGGGATACACCTAAATATGCGGCTAACTGCTTTTTAGGAATGGGTTGTAACAAGGCCGGGTACTGTTTTGCCAGATGTTCATAGCGCTCTTTGGCACTCGTAGTAAGCAAAGAGAGTATTCGTCGTTGTCCTGCAAGATATCCCAAAGTTAGTTTTTCAAGAATGAAATGCTCCATTTTAGGCATGGCGGCACGGAGCGCGTAGTAGTTATCCAGAGAAAGGCACAGCACTTCTGTATCTTCTAAACATTCCAGAGATAAGGTGGCTTCCGTTTGCGTGTAGTAGGCATGAAAGTCACTGTCCCACCAATCCTCCATGGCAAAAGCCAATATATGTTGCTTCATGTTAGCATCAGTATAAACAAGCTTTAGCAATCCGGAAATTACATAATAGTGGTAGCGCACCATCTCCCCTGGTTGAACCAGAAATTGGTGCTTCTTGAAACTTTTAACAATAAAATACCTGCTTATAACTTCAAATTCTTCATCAGTCAATGATACAACTGTTTCTATATGTCTCCTGAGATTCTGGTGCATCACGATTAGATAGTTTCTATAGAAGTCATACCCGTTCCGCAGTCCAGGTTATTAGGGATTCTTCGCTCGTACATGCCTCTGTATTAAAAATAAGATCAAAGGTAACAGTTCAAATGCCTATGAAGAATATGTCTCAACCATTGTAGACATTTAGCTGAAACACATTACCCAGGAGATTGAGGATTTTAGGCGAGCGTGCCGGCTGTCCAGCCCTTACGAGCAAGCTTGCCTGAATTTGATCCACTAACCACAGCGTCCGCTACAGCTCCTGTCGCAAAAGCATAAATCCCCTTGTGAATGAGGTCAATAATTTGCTCATCTTTAGGCCATGTCCATGGTGGGGCACCAACTCCTGTTGCATTTTCAAGTGTTTGATCCGTTAATAAGCGCAGGTTCATAAATATAAACGAGCTTACCGGACCTCTGATCCCTTTTTCTGCCATCACGATTCTTACAGCTCCAAGTAAGATGCCTTGTCCCCAGTGCATTGCCCAATTCGTCCATATCTTGTCTGCACTGGAGTCAGCGCCAAGTAAGCGTCTGAGTGTATGATCAGGCACATAAGAGTTTGGCCGCTTGGTAATAACCTGTTCCAATTTTTCTGCTAATGTCATTGCAGCAACGCCTGCCGCCCCAGCAATGAGTCCTTGAATTATCAGCTTGTTATTCATACTCTGAATTTTCGTGGTTACCGCGAATATTAAGCCAATCATGCAAGCTATTTAGCTGAGATGCATCAAAAATTACCGTGCTCCATTAAAGTAAAGTTTGATTCAGACAATCCTTAATGTGCCTGGAAGCTTGAACTTCAGAACGGTAAAATCATTAAAGGAATTGCATTCTTGATATGAAGAAATTAGGGAACTTCTTGCTAATAAATCTAATTAATGTCAGGCTTATCAGACACCTACTTTAGCAAGATCAAAGATTAAGACAGCGAACCTGCCTTGGAGCAGAGCATTTATTAACACGCGTTTACATACCCCCATTTTTCAACAGGTCTTCAAGGTGATTTCGACTCCACAAAATACAACCCATTTATGTTAAATTTTGCTAAATTGAGGAGTTCGCCTCAGCACCTACTTCCTTAAACCAACCTCATCTTGAAGATCTACGTCAAAAACATGGTATGCATCCGTTGCAAGATGGTGGTAAAACAAGAGCTCAGAAGGCTTGGAATACATTATGTTGTCGTAAATCTGGGTGAAGTAGAAATCATGGAACAGATTTCAGCTGACCAGAAACAGCAGTTTGCTACTGCACTTGCCAGATTTGGGCTGGAGCTTATGGATGATAAAAAAAGTATTCTTATTGAGCAGATAAAGAATGTAGTCGTTGAACTTGTACACCATACCGATAAGGCGCTGAAGATCAAATTTTCAAATCACCTAAGCGAAAAATTGAATTACGACTACACATATTTAGCCAATTTATTCTCCGAAGTGGAAGGCATAAACATTGAACATTTTTTGATCATCCATAAAATCGAGAAAGTTAAAGAGCTGCTTGTTTATGACGAGCTTTCTTTGAAAGAAATTGCCTTTAAATTGCATTACAGCAGTGTGCCACACTTATCTAACCAGTTCAAGAAAATCACGGGGCTAACACCTTCTCATTTTAAAAAACTGAAAGACTACCGCCGAGAAGGGCTGGTTAATCTGGCAGACACAGGAAAATACAAGTCCTAACCAAATGTGAATCATACAAGTAACACAAAGAATGCTGTAAGATTTCTGCGTATTTAAATCCTATTTTACAAGTTCTGATTGGCCGTTTAATAGGCCGGTGGATTTAAATTACAAACATGATTGACAAGCTCGCTAGTCCTACACCCGAGATCCTCTACATCACCTCTTTCCCACCAAGGGAATGCGGTATTGCGTCTTTTTCACAGGACTTGATTAAGGCATTGGAAACAAAGTATGTGGATTCATTTTCTTCATCTATATGTGCTTTGGAGTCCGACAAAGAAATGCATAGTTATGCACCCGAGGTGAAGTTTGTTTTGAATACCTCAGATGCAAATTCTTACTTTGAGACTGCACTTGCCATCAATGCGAGAAGTGCAATTAAATTGGTGATGATTCAGCACGAATTTGGATTGTTCGACCCGGCGTATGAAGAAGAATTCATCCAATTCCTATCGGCCCTGAACGTTCCGGTTATTATTACCTATCATACCGTGTTACCGCGACCCGACCTGCATTTCAAGTTGAAAGTAGCCCTAATTACGGCATGTTGTAGCGCTGTAATCGTTATGACTGAGAATTCAGCGAAAATTCTCCGGAATGACTATTCCATTGCAGCCGAAAAGATAACTGTTATTCCGCATGGAGTACACCTGGTTCCACACTCTAATAGAAACGCGCTGAAAGTAAAATATGATCTGACAGGTCGAACCATCCTGTCGACCTTTGGGTTGATCAGCACGGGAAAAAGTATTGAAACAACCCTGGCAGCATTACCCGGCATCATAGAACAGCATCCGGATGTTCTTTTCCTGATTATTGGCAAAACACATCCCACGGTACTGAAGCACGATGGCGAAAGCTATCGTAATATGCTGCAGCAAAAGGTGGAAGAATTAAAACTACACCATCATGTACGCTTTATAAATTATTATTTACCATTAACGGAGCTGCTTGAGTATTTACAGCTAACCGATATCTATCTGTTTACATCCAAAGATCCTAATCAGGCTGTTAGCGGAACCTTTTCTTATGCGATTAGCTGTGGTTGTCCGATAATATCGACACCTATGCCACATGCAGTTGAGGTACTAAAAGATGATGCCGGAATAATCTTAGACTTTCAAGATTCAAGTCAATTAATGAAAGCGGTAAATTGTCTTTTGGCAGATGAAAACTTAAGAAATACCTACAGCAACAACGGTCTCCAAAAGATTGTTGCCAGTGCCTGGCAGAATGTCTCCCTCTCACATGCAAATCTTTTTGCAAGATATTACGATGGTTTAAACCTGCAGTTCCGTATGCCCAGCATTGATTTGCAGTTTGTAAAACATCTGACCGGGCCCTTAGGAATCATTCAATTTTCAAAGATTGATGCGCCTGATATTAGTTCAGGATACACCCTTGATGATAATGCCCGTGCATTGGTGGCATTAACCATGGATTTTGAACTTACAAAAAATGTTGGGCATATCCCATTTATTACCTTGTACTTGGACTTCATCGGCTTTTGCCAGCAGCATGATGGTTCTTTCCTGAATTACGTTGATGAGGAAAGGAAATTCACACCTCAAAACAATGAAACCAACCTGGAGGATTCCAATGGAAGAGCACTATGGGCTTTAGGAATTCTTATTGCGCAACGTACCATTCTGCCACAAACGTTAATTGAAAAGGCCAATACCATCTTTGACCGGGCGCTTCCTCAAATTGCCAAAAGGCATTCTACCCGATCTATGGCGTTTTCACTGAAAGGGCTCTGCTATTATAATCATAACAGGGCGGCAAAGGAACATTTAGATCTGATAAATACGCTTGCAAACAGGCTGGTTGAAATGTACAAACATGAAGGAGAGTTATCATGGGAATGGTTTGAGAGTTATCTTACCTATGGCAACAGCATATTACCTGAATCGTTGTTATGCGCATACGAATTAACGAATCGTTTGAAATACAAGGAGATCGCACAATGCTCATTCGCTTTTCTTCTTAACCAGACCTTTGATGACACCGGAATTAAGGTCATTTCAAATCAGGAGTGGCTGCAAAAAGGAAAAGTTTCCGCACGCTTCGGAGAGCAACCCATTGATGTGGCCTACACGGTTCTGGCACTCGACCGGTTTTATCAGGTGTTTAAAGATGATGCCTATCTGCAAAAGATGAACATCGCTTTCCAATGGTTTCTTGGTAGAAACCACCTACAGCAGATCATATACAATCCCTGTACGGGCGGTTGCTATGACGGCCTCGAACAGTTTCAGATCAATTTGAATCAGGGTGCAGAATCTACCGTTAGCTATTTGATGGCCAGGTTAACTATGGAAAAGTATCAAATGCAATACGACACTAATTCTTGCCTTGATGGTCTTTGTTTAATTTCAGACGATCAAGTAAAGATTGAAGGTTAACACTGGCAAAGGAAGAACAATAATCAGATAATCCATAAGGGATAATTAATGCGCCATTATTGATTATAGAGCCGCAGGAGTAAACGACGTTTGGGACGTAACCTACCCGCTCATCCGGATTCGGGATCAACAGCGGCTCATCTAGGCGACCAATTTCAATGGATGGATCATCGATATCAAGCAGGCAAGCACTGATGCAGTAGCGCCTCATCGGGCCCACAGCGTGGGTAATAACAAGCCATCCATCGATGGTTTCTATTGGTGAGCCACAATTACCGATTTGGACGAATTCCCAGCTATACTTAGTTTGCTGCAGCTTAATTGGATTTTCCCAGACGTTGATATTGTCTGAATACATCACATAGTTATTGCAGCCATCTATTCTGGATAGCATAACATATTTTCCATTTATCTTTCTCGGAAAGAGCGCTAGATTTTTGTTTTGTGCGCCCGCGCCAAACAGTGGACCAATCGTAAAGCTGTAAAAATCCTTGGTTTTCAAAAGTTTAGGCATGATCACCAATCCGTCGAATGCAGTATAGGTAGCGTAATACATGATGGTGCCATCATCCTCAACAAACTTTACAAACCGGGCATCTTCAATGCCTTTTCGTTCGAACTCTGAAATTGGAAAAATCACTCGATCGGATATATCTGTATCCTGTGAAAACGTGATCTGATAATAGGAGTCTGAGAGCCATAAAACGCGCTCCAAATCCGAATCTTTCAATGGATCTGGTTCATTCTGTTGGGATTCCAGAATGATGCTTCTTAAGGTTAGATAATCAAAGGAACTCGTCAGTTTAGCATTTAACTCCGCCACAACCACATTGCTGATCCTGGATATTAAAGCTCTTTCAAGGAACAGCTCTTTGCTGTATGTAGCATTCTGTACGATCTCCGCTTCATCAATGTAGTTACCGGAGGGAATGACATGTATATTGTTGTTTTTGTCAATGAGGGCACGTCGGAATACAATAGATGAAATATGACCTTCTCCAACAGCCCTGAAGCTGACAATGAGCCGTCGTTCACCATCCTCAAGCTCCGTCTGATCAGGATCTTCCACAATAGACGGATTAAAAAAAGCAGCGGATTCAATCGAGTATTCGTGCGTGAAGTAGGACGCAATCAGCAGCTTTGTATTATGTTTCAACAATGAAGTGTCGATCTGAAGTGCATCAAACAGTGATTTTAGCTTATTGAAGTGCTTTAATAGCAGCTTTGTAATGCTTCTGTGGCGCTTGGAAAAATCCTGGAGCAGTGGTGACAAAATGGTAAACACCTGTTCGTCAGTTAGCTCAAGCACCTTTGCAATTACATGCTTGCCACGTTCTTCTCCATTAAAAAAGAATCGGGCGATTACGCGTTTAGGGTCTGGATATACCTTTATTGGTTTTCGTTCTATTGTTAATCTCATTTGATAGGTTAGATGCAACACAGCAATTAAGCTGCCTGGTCATTGAAGCCCGTTTAATCTACGTGATTTCGGTTGCCCATAATTACATCGTACGAGAGAAGACTTACATAATCACCACAAATTGACGCGCTAAGCTAGAGAAGGCAAACAATACGCACACGCTTGTCATTAAACTCCTCACCTTAAGACTTTATACCGGATGTCCTCAATTTGTAGGTATCTTTAGTCGCGGTGCATTACACACACAATCGTTCTTTGTTATTTCACAGAGCCAAGCCGTATTCTGTTTAACAGAATTTACATCAAAGTCGCTACATGAAATGGAATAAAGAATTAAGCATTGCCAAACCATGCGCAATGTCACCCCACAAGATCTTTAGTGCATTTGCTCCATTAAATCCAGGCAAACCACGGTATATCACTGCACCGAAGGGCATTGCTAAAAAACTATTTGCGAGTAATGTAACTGAATTGTACCTCATCCAGCGAACAGCTCAACTTGGAGTTGCAAACAAAGAACTCGCTTTTCAAAACACAGAAAAAGAGAAACGGGCAGCGGCCTTAATTGATCTTACAGCAGATCTGAAGTTGCAGCAGGAAGCGTTAAAAAGCAGCAACGAGCTACTCATAAAACAAGAAGAAAAGATCCGCATCGTTAATCAGGAGCTTTCGAGCCTGAATCAGGAACTGGAAAGCCGGGTGAGCGACCGTACCAAGGCATTAGCTGACAGCGAAAACCGCTTTCGAATTATGATGGAAACCATTTCTCAAATTGCCTGGACAAACACTGTAGATGGTCAGGTTACCTTTTACAATAAGCGCTGGTATGATTATACCGGGCTGGATCCCAACGAGAGCAACAAAGGTGGACTTGAGACGGCAATTCACCCGGAAGATCTGGAAGATGTTCTGGATCACTACAGATCCATCAGACAAACCGCTAAAGGTGGGGAGTTACAGATCCGAGTAAAACGTGCAGATGGACTATATCTATGGCAGTTGGTGAGGCTAATGCCGGTTAGCAATGAACATGGAGAGGTACAACTTTGGGTAGGTACCGCTACAGATATACAAGCGCTTAAGTTGTTACAGCAGCAAAAGGATGATTTCATCAGTATTGCAAGCCATGAGCTAAAAACACCCATTACCAGTTTAAAAGCCTCGCTGCAACTGCTGGAGAAGAATAAAGATGTCCATTCTTCTGCCATGTTTTCTAAGCTCGTAGAAATGGCTAACAAGAGCTTGGAAAAAGTTAATGTGCTGATTAATGATTTGTTGAATGCTAGTAAAGTAAATGAGGGTCAATTGCACCTGAAGAAAAAACAATATCTTCTATCTACATCAATGGACAATTGTTGCGACCACGTACGTTTTGAGGGAAGGTTTACGATCAAAACGGAATACATTGACCATGTAGAGGTTTTCGCAGATGAAGGCAGAATTGATCAGGTCATCGTGAACTTTGTCAACAATGCCATGAAGTATGCTGCTGATTCCAAAGAGATTGTAATTAGACTAGAAAGGGCAGACAACATGGCTAAAGTTTCCATTATTGACAAAGGGCCGGGCATTTCCGCTGAAAAACTGCCGCACCTGTTTGAACGTTATTACCAGGTAGATAGTAGCGGAAGTCAATATTCAGGCTTAGGACTTGGATTATACATTTGTTCAGAAATCATCAAAAAACATCAGGGACAAATTGGCGTGGAGAGTGAAGTTGGTAAAGGGAGTATTTTTTGGTTCAAACTCCCTATAGCATAATTAGCTTGTTGCGCTTACATACCTCGGCTCCCATTTCCATTCCAAGATTTCCGGCATATCTTTCCCATGCACATTAATATAGTTCCTGTGGGTAGTTAATTTATCGAGTAATAATTGTTTGAGATAAACGCCTGGGCTCCCCGTTTGTGGCAAACGGTCTATGACATCAATCACCAGGTGAAACCGGTCCATTTCATTCAGCACCGTCATATCAAACGCGGTGGTGATGGTGCCCTCCTCCTTATAACCACGCACATGGATGTTCGCATTATTGACACGGTTGTAAGTTAGGCGATGCACCAACCATGGATATCCATGAAACGCAAATATAACAGGTTTGTTTATTGTAAATAATGCATTATAATCCCTATCGGTCAGGCCATGGGCATGCTCACTACTCTTTTGGAGTTTAAACAAATCAACTACATTAACAACCCTGATTTTTAAGGCCGGCAAGTGTTCGCGTAATATCGACACTGCGGCCAGCGTTTCCAGGGTTGGTACGTCGCCGCTGCAAGCCATAATCACGTCGGGTTCGGATTGCTGATCATTGCTTGCAAAGTCCCAGATACCAATACCACGGGTACAATGCTGGACCGCCTGCTCCATGTTAAGCCATTGTGGTGCGGGGTGCTTGCCTGCGACAATCACGTTTACATAATGATAACTACGAAGACAATGATCCATCACCGATAGTAAACAATTTGCATCAGGTGGCAGATAGACCCGAACGATACTTGCCTTTTTATTTACCACATGATCAAGGAATCCGGGATCCTGATGTGTAAATCCGTTATGATCCTGCCGCCATACGGTTGAAGTCAATAAAATATTCAGTGAGGCGATTCGCTTACGCCAAGGCACCTCCGAGGACGTTTTCAACCACTTCGCATGCTGGTTGAACATGGAATCTACAATATGTATAAAGGCTTCATAACAATTAAATAGCCCATGCCGACCGGTAAGCAAATAGCCTTCAAGCCATCCTTCGCATTGGTGCTCGCTAAGCATCTCCATCACACTGCCTTGTGCTGCCAGGTGTTCATCGTGCTCCTCGATGGGCCCATTCCATTGTCGGTTGGTTACAGCAAATACAGCATCAAGCCTATTGGACAGGGTTTCATCAGGGCCAAAGATCCGGAAGTTACGTTTCACCTGATTAAGTTTGATTACATCCCTTAGAAAGCGTCCGATTACGTAGGTATCCCCCTCACCAGCTACACCGGGCTTGTCGACGAGAGCTTCGTACCTCCTGAAATCCGGAAGACAAAGGTCACGCAACAAATTACCACCATTTGCATGAGGATTAGAACCCATTCTGCGTTTGCCATTCGGAGCAAGAGCAGCCAGTTCTGGGATCAGTTTACCTGTTTTATCAAATAACTCTTCCGGACGATAGCTCTTCATCCAGTTTTCCAGCATTTGCAGGTGCCCCGAAGGTGTTTTCGCGGAGACGGCTAGCGGTATCTGATGTGCTCGGAAATTTCCCTCAATCTGATAGCCATCCACCACTTTAGGTCCTGTCCAACCTTTTGGCGAACGAAGTATAATCATGGGCCAGCACGGCCGCTCACTCGCATCGTGCAAAGCATCATATTTTACCTGCTTAATACGATCTACAGCATAGTCCAGCGCTTCGGCCATTTTTTGATGCATTAACCCGGGGTCATCTCCTTCTACAAATATCGGATTCCAACCGTACCCCCGAAACAATTGGTCGAGCTCAACATGGGAAATACGAGCCAGGATAGCGGGATTGGCTATCTTGTATCCATTTAAATGAAGGATGGGTAAAACCGTACCGTCACTCAATGGATCAAGGAACTTATTTGAATGCCATGCCGTTGCTAATGGCCCAGTTTCAGCTTCTCCGTCACCTACAACACAGGCGACCAGCAGATCGGGATTGTCCAATACTGCTCCAAAAGCATGACTTAAGGAGTATCCCAATTCACCACCTTCATGTATGGAGCCGGGTGTTTGGGGGGATGCGTGGCTGGGAATACCGCCAGGATAAGAAAATTGCCTGAACAATTTTCGTAAGCCATCTTCATCTTGAGTTATATCAGGGTAAACTTCAGTGTATGTGCCTTCAAGATAAGTGCCGGCAACAACAGCCGGTCCACCATGCCCGGGACCGGAAACATAGATCATGTTAAGATCATACTTATTGATGATCCGATTCAAATGCGTATAAATGAAATTTTGACCCGGTGTTGTGCCCCAGTGTCCTAACAACATGTTTTTAATATGCGCTAACTCCAATGGCTTGTTCAGTAAAGGATTGTCACGCAAATAAAGTTGGCCGACACTAATGTAGTTGGCCGCACGCCAGTAAGCATCCATTCTTTGTATTAACTCCGGAGCGCATCCTTCGATTGCTATGTTTGATAGTGCAGTTTCCATTCTTCTGTGATTTTAAAGTGTATATACTGACGACATGATGTTAACAGCAAGCTATCGCTAATTCTCCAGGTTAGTGGTGTTCGGAATTCTTACGAATGGTGATGTGTATCACACATTTAGCAAAACTATTTAGGGGTTCTTTGATTCACATTGTCGATCTTTAGGTAGATATAACATTGAGGTTATACCAAAATGTTGTTATGGAAAATGCTGCATTACTAATTGCGATCATACAAAACGCGACTGATGGTATTATAACGATTGATTGTCGTGGAACTGTTGAATCCATTAATCCTGCGGCATGTAAACTATTCAACTATTTCGCTACGGAAGTCATTGGCAACAATGTGTCCATGCTGATGCCGATTACAGGCCGGGTCGACCATGCCAGGTACTTTAAAAATTATCAGCGACTTAGCAAGGTTAAACCCGGCGGCAGCGAACGAGAGATTGTTGGTTTAAAGAAAGATGGCACGCTGTTTCCATTTTGCCTTGGTTTGAGCGTGGTACAATATTCCGGGCGGAAAATTTATACTGGTTTTATTCATGATCTTACCCGGGAAAAGGATGCTGAAATGCAGCTAAAAGAATACGCCAGCCGCCTTGAAGCGGAAGTACTTGGCCGGACACAGTCACTTAATGCTACTGTAGATGCCTTGGAACAGGCTAAGGAAGAGGTTAGTATTTCATTGGAAAAGGAAAAGGAACTGGGTTTATTAAAAAGCAGGTTTGTTTCCATTGCCTCGCATGAATTCAGGACACCCTTAACATCCATTCAGCTTTCCACCTCTCTTATTGAGCAGTATGCTGAGACATCAACAACATCACTTATCGCTAAGCATATTGCCAAAATAAATAGTGCTGTTGGGAACCTGACGAGTATTCTTAATGATTTCCTGTCATTGGAAAAGTTAGATCGTGGAAAACAGGAAGTAACGGCTGACCAATTTGACCTTGTCAAACTTGCAGAGGAGATAACTGAAGATATGCAATCAATGGCCAAGCCGCAGCAAAATATCATTTATCAACATACAGGAACCATAAGCACTGTCAAATTGGACCGAAACCTCCTGAAATGCTGCGTGGTTAATCTGATCTCCAATGCGATTAAATATTCAGGAGAAAACTCTTTTATAGACTTCAATACCGAAATCGATGCAGAAGCTTGTACTATCACGATAAAGGATGATGGTATCGGAATTCCTAAAAGGGACCAAAAACATCTTTTTGAGGCTTTTTTTCGTGCCCACAACACAGGAAGTATTCCGGGTACGGGACTTGGCCTCAACATCGTTGCCCGTTACGTTGCATTAATGGGGGGAGTCATAAACTTTGAAAGTGACCTCAAACAAGGCACGGTATTCACCATTTTATTTCCGGCATCATGAGCAAAAACATCCTAATCATAGAAGATAATCAGGACATCAGGGAAAATGTTGCAGAAATCTTAATGCTTGCCGGTTATGCTGTTACTGAGGCGGCGGATGGCAAAGACGGGATTGAAATGGCTAAAAAACAGCTCCCAGACATAATTCTTTGCGACATTATGATGCCGGAGCTGGACGGCTATGGTGTGTTGTCTATTCTCAGCAGTAATGTGGCAACCTGTACCATTCCTTTTATATTCTTAACAGCTAGAACAGAACATCTGGACTGGCGAAAAGGGATGGAATCAGGTGCTGACGACTACCTGACAAAACCTTTCAATCGGACCGAACTGCTAAATGCTGTAGAGACCAGGCTGAAAAAGAAAGTTGCTGTTGAGCGCGGCTACAGTAATCAACTTGACAAGCTTCAAGCATTGATTCTTAAAAAGGATGGCTTCGCTGAGTTGAAGTCAATAATCAGGGACCGACAGACCAGATCTTTCAAGAAGAACCAAGTCATTTATTACGAAGGTGACCAAAGTGACGGACTTCACCTGCTGATTAGTGGCACGGTGAAAACGGTAAAGCAAAGTGACGGTGGTAGGGAGCTCATTACCTGCATTTACAACGCTGATAGTTACATAGGAATTAATGCTGCTTTGGCTGCAGATAACTACATAGACACGGCGATTGCAATTGAAATGGTGGAACTATGCTTTATCCCTGCCGAGATCCTGGAACAGCTGGTTACCACATATCCAGAAGTGAGCCGTTCATTCATCAGCTTACTTTCGAAAGATACCAAGTGGAAGGAAGAACAACTGCTGCAGCTGGCTTATAACTCAGTGAGGCGGAAGGTTGCTGATGCTATTCTTCGGTTGCATCGTGGGCAAACACCGGAAAAAAAAGACTTGAACATCTCCCGTGAAAATTTGGCGGCAATGTCTGGCATGGCAGCAGAAACGGTAAGTCGCACCTTGTCAGACTTTTCAAACGAGGGCATTGTAGCCAAGGTAGGCCAAATCATCACGATACTTGAGCTTCAGCGTCTGATAAAGATGAAAAACTGATGCAGATCACACCAGTGGATGTTACCGCACACTGCTACATGCTGTTTTTCCAAGTAGCTTTACATGTAAATTCATACCAACATGAAAGCCGTAGTGTACAGTACCCGTTCTTTTGAACGCGAATATCTGGCCAAGGCCAACAGCAAAAAACATGATATAACTTTAATTTCTAATGCCCTAGGGCCAGATACCATAGGCTATGCCACTGGTAAGAAAGCTATTATCGTTTACAGCACCGACAATGTTTCAGCATCAATAATTGCCCAACTGGCAAGGCTTGGGATTAAGTTCATCATTTCCCGGTTGGCCAACACCGATTTTATCGACCAGGAAGCAGCATCAGCATATGAGATATTGGTTTTCGGCATGACAGCACCTCCCCCCATAACGGCAGTAGAACATTACGGTAATGTACCATCGCCACAATTGATTGAAGTCTCGTTAAAGGAGAATGCAAATCACATCGTTAACACACTCGATGCTGTAACCAGGTAAAAGACAAAGCTCCTTAGTGTATTCCAAACACCTGTAAATCTGAAATAAACCTGCATTGAAATATATTTTTCCCTAATATTGTACAGAATTAGAATTTACAGCAGTGATAGATACTTTAGATATTAAAATAACCAAAACCGGTCAGTCTAAACTTGCTGAAACCGAGTTAACAGACCTGCCTTTTGGGAAAGTTTTCACCGACCATATGTTCGTTGCAGACTACATTGACGGCGAGTGGAAAAACTTTGAGGTGCTGCCTTACGGACCAATTGCAATGAGCCCTGCGATTTCAGCGCTTCATTATGGCCAGGCAATTTTTGAAGGCATGAAGGCTTACCGCCTTCCTGATGGTAGCATCAGCGTGTTCCGCGCCGACAAGAACTTTGCCCGCTTTAACAAATCAGCAACACGTATGGCCATGGCCACCATTCCTGAAGAGGTCTTTATGCAAGGTATTGCTGCTTTGATTAACCTGGACCGGGATTGGGTTCCAAGTGCAGCGAATAACTCCCTTTACATTCGCCCTACCCTTTTTGCTATGGATGCTGTATTAGGCGTAAAAGCTTCTGCAGACTATAAGTTTGTAGTACTTACCACCCCTGCTGGTCCATACTACAACAAACCATTGCGTGTTAAAATTGAAACCCACTATACCCGTGGTGCAGATGGTGGTGTAGGTGCCGCGAAAACCGCTGGTAACTATGCCATGTCTATGTTACCTACACAGCAGGCGCAGGCAGAAGGTTACGATCAACTAATCTGGACGGACGCGAAAGAACATAAATATGTGGAAGAATCTGGTACAGCAAACCTGATGTTCGTGATGGACAATAAGATTGTAACCCCTGAGGTTCGTGAAACCATCCTGGACGGGGTAACCAGAGATACCGTACTTGAAGTAGCGAAAAGCCTTGGGTATGGCATCGAAGAACGTCGTGTTTCTGTTGATGAAGTACTGGAGAAGATTGGTAATGGCGCACTTACCGAAGCCTTTGCTGTTGGTACCGCAGCAACCATCACTCAGATTGCGGAAATTGGTTTTAATGGAACCATTCATACGCTGAATGATCCGGCTAACCGCCCGGTTTCTGCAGCAATCGCTAAGAAAGTAAATGACATCCGTTACGGCCTGGTGCCTGACGAGTTTGGCTGGAACTGGATCATCTGATCCAACCCATCTTAAATATTAAGAAGCCGTACATTAAAGAAATGTACGGCTTCTTAAGTTTATGCCGATTAAGTCCCGGATAATATTGTCCTATATTTCGACCCAATTTAGCTTCATTGGCAATCATAAAAAACGCCGATAGAGGCTTCAAACCGCAAATACCGTAAGTATGAATGTTCAGATTAGCTCATTATGGGTTAAAATAGTACTACACTGGGCATCCTATCTACTCTTAATTTTATAACCTGTTTAAATAACCAAATTTTAAATCTTATGAATAAAATTCTACGAGCAATCTGGCTTGTGATATTGTGTTTCGGAACATTAATGTCTATGGCTCAAACGCCCGCAACCAGAACCATCACGGGGACGGTTTATGATGATTCAGGTGTCGCCCTACCAGGTGCCGGCGCCATCATCAAAGGTACCAAAACCGCAGCTTCAACAAATTCTGAAGGCAGATACAGCATTAGCGTTCCAGCAACGCCAACAGTCCTTGTATTCTCCTACATTGGTACAACTTCCCAGGAAGTGGAAGTTGCCGCAAACAGAACAACGGTTAATGTTACCCTCCGATCCTCAGCAATGGACCTGGAGAACGTTGTGGTTATCGGTTACGGAACCGCAAAAAAATCAGAGGTTACCTCTTCCATTTCATCCATTAGCGCTAAAGACATTAAAGATCTTCCCGTTTCAGGTGTAGATCAGGCTTTACAAGGAAAACTATCCGGTGTTAGTGTATCTACCAACGGTGGACAGCCAGGCGGCGGTGTTTCTGTACGTGTAAGAGGTATCACCTCGGTTAATGGAAACGAGCCATTGTATGTGGTTGATGGGGTGCCTTTGCAGACCACCAGAAACACGATTTCTCAGGATCAGTTAGGTGGTATGGGTGGTCAAACCACGCAAAGTCCATTGGCTTCGATCAACCCTTCAGATATCCTTACCATTGACATCCTGAAGGATGCTTCTGCTCAGGCGATCTACGGTTCATTAGGTGCTAATGGTGTGGTATTAATTACCACCAAAAGAGGTCAGGCTGGGG
The DNA here is from genome assembly GCF_059278965.1 of Pedobacter sp. NEAU-ZC8. Taxonomy (NCBI): domain Bacteria; kingdom Pseudomonadati; phylum Bacteroidota; class Sphingobacteriia; order Sphingobacteriales; family Sphingobacteriaceae; genus Pedobacter; species Pedobacter sp. NEAU-ZC8. The sequence goes on along the minus strand of NZ_JCAJXC010000020.1, from coordinate 17,599 downwards.
AAGGTAAAATCACTTATGAAGGCTATTATGGCTTACAGGAAGTACCGAAAAAGCTTGACATTATGAACCTAAGCGAATTTGCGGAGTACAACAATCAAGTATTAAGCGAAATCGCAACAACAAACAATACTACTTTTACACCTATTCCGGAGTTTCAAAACCCTGGCATCTTAGGTGTGGGTACCGACTGGCAGGATGAGGTTTTCAGAAGGGGCGCAATGCAGAACCATCAGTTGAGCTTCTCCGGCGGCCATGAGAAAACCAATTACTATACTGCATTAAACTATTTTGATCAGCAAGGTACCATCATCGGATCAGACTTCAAGAGATTGTCCCTTCGCTTTAACATCGATCAACAGGTAAAAAGCTGGTTTAAAGTTGGTTTAAGCTCGAACTTAACCAGGAGTAATCAACGTGTATCCTTGACGAACGGATCAGATGCAATTGTAACCATCGCAACAGCAAACAGCCCTGCTTCTCCTGTTTTTGATCAAAACGGAGGTTATGCAACAACTGTAGGCATCGGCGGCTATAACTTCGGAAACGTCCGGAATCCGATAGCCCTTGCACTTGCACGTGAAGTACGGAACATCCAGTCTAAAGGTTATGGAAACCTTTATGGCGAAATCACCTTCAACGAAAATTTCTCCTTCAGATCTGAGGTAAACTTCGACTATACTGTTGGCGACAATAGTGCTTTCCAGCCTTATATCGACAACATTCTAACCCCAAGCAGATTGGTAGAACAAAGGTCTACTAATGTTTACTATGGCGTAAGAAACTTCCTGAACTATAACCAGAGCTTCGGTAAACACAAGGTTACTGCATTATTAGGTCATGAATTCCAGGAAAGTGAATACGATCAGCTGGATGCTTCCAGACAAAATCTTGCACAGAACATTCCTGCAATTGGTGCTGGTGGAGAAGCCGGTCAATCTTTAGGCTCCTACCTGGGCGACTTCGCGATGGAGTCTTACTTTGCCAGAGCAGGTTATACTTACAATGATAAATATGCCTTAAACCTGTCCATCAGACGTGACGGATCATCTACTTTCGGACCGGATAACCGCATCGGTTACTTCCCTGCAGCATCGATTGGCTGGACCGTTACCAATGAAGATTGGGCTAAAAACATCAAGTTCCTGGATTACCTTAAAGTAAGAGCAGGTGCAGGTGCAGTAGGTAATCAGAACTCGCCTCAACAAAATGCTTATGTAACCCGTGTAAGGCTTGTATCTACCGCACCTTTCGGACAAGGTGGTATTCCACAGAACGTGGGCAACCCTGCTTTGCAATGGGAGTCTGTGAGAACTTACAACGCTGGTCTTGACTTTGGATTCCTGAACAGAAAGCTGGATGTTACCTTGGACCTTTACCAGAAGGAAACCACTAATATGATTCTTCCAAGTTCACTTCCAGTATTTACTGGTATCGGAACCGAATACAATGATATTCAGGCGCCAGTGGTAAACGCCGGAAAGATGACCAACAAGGGTATTGATATTGGCATTACGTCATATAACATGACTTCAAAGGACTTCGAATGGAGAACAAACTTTGTCTTCTCTAAATACAAGAACACGTTAAATTACTTAAACAGTCCATCTTCTACTTATCTGGAATTTGTTGAATATGGTAATGCAATATTGCTAACCAGAACCGCAGCTGGCCGTGCTGTAGGTGGATTCTATGGCTTCCAGACAGATGGCTTGTTCAGAACCATGGATGAATTGAACAATGGTCCAGATCAGGGACTGCCAGTTAGCCCTACAGGTACCTGGTTAGGTGACGTACGGTATAAAGATCTGAATGGCGATGGCAAGATTGATGATCAGGATCTAACTTACATCGGCGATCCAAACCCATCATTCACCTTTGGTTTAACCAATACCTTCAGATATAAAAACTTTGACTTATCAGTTTTCTTACAAGGAACCTATGGTAATGATGTTTTAAACTATACCAAAAGGACAACCGAGCAACTGAGCAACGTATATAACAATCAGTTGAATACGGTTAAAGACCGCTTTACACAAAGTAACCCTAATGGAGCACTTCCAAGGTACAACCAGTGGCACAACAACAACTTCAGGGTGTCTGATCGTTTTGTGGAAGATGGTTCTTACCTGCGTATCCAGAACGTGACCTTTGGTTACAACTTGCCACAAACACTGATCAGCAAAGCTAAAATTGCGAATGCAAGGGTATTTGTAACTGGTCAAAACCTATACACGTTCACAAATTACACAGGATATGATCCGGAATTGGGTGCATTTAACAGCAGCGCTACCTTCTTTAACATCGACAACGGAAACTATCCTAATCCACGCACATTCACCTTTGGTGCAAACATTACCTTTTAAGAATTAAGAACATGAAAATGAAATTTATATATTCAACGGTATTGCTGTCGGCATTGACGGTAGTAACCAGTTGTAAGAAGGATTTTCTTGAAAAACCTTCCAGAAATGAACCTACCCTGGAAACCTATTATGAAAATGCGGAACAGGTAAGAGGGGCTACGGGTCTATTATACAATAGCATCTGGTACGAATATCAGGATAAAGCATTCCATGCTATTGGCGAGGTACTCAGCGGCAATATGTATACCAGCGATCCAAAATATAACACCTACCTGAACTTCTCTATCTCCGGAACGGATGAGCAGGTAACCAGATCATGGTATGCCTTCTATAAAATAGCCGGTAACGCAACCGTTCTGATCAACACTTTTGAGCAGAAAAAGGCTCAGGTTTCAGATCCTTCTTATCTGAACCAGGGGATTGCTGAAGCAAGGTTCATGAGAGGTGTAGCTTATTTCTATCTTGCACGTGTTTTTGGTGATGTGCCTATTATTACTGATCCGGTTGACCTGGCACAAAGTGGACAGTTTAACGTTCCACGTTACATCCAGTCGGACGTGATCAAGTTTGCCATTGAAGATTTGCAATTTGCTGAGGCAAACCTGAAAGCAAATGATGATCCAGGCCGTGTAACGCAGTTCTCGGCAAAAGGTATGATGGCAAAAGCTTACCTGTACCTGAAAGATTACGCGAATGCAAAAGCTAAAGCCAGCGAGGTAATCAGTTCCGGCAAGTATTCTTTATATCCTGACTACCAGAAAATGTTTACAGATCCTTCTGCAAACAACAACCCGGAAGTGCTCTTCGCCTTGCAGTGGCTTGCTTCTGGTGGTTACTCGATAGGAAACCCGATCCAGGCGTATGTGGCGCCTTCGACTTTGCTACTACCAACTACAGGTGCAGGCTGGTCGGCCATTATTCCATCGATTGACTTGCTAAACAGCTATGAGTTCAACGACAAGCGTAAACAATGGTCTATCATGGAGCATGGTTTCAAGAAAGAGAACTGGGTGAATGTGAATTTTCCAAATGGTTTTACTTACGATACGACCTATGTAACCAATGCGGATGAAAAGCTGAAAATTAAAACAGGTACACGTTCCAATGCTTTGAAATATGTTGTTGGTCCGGGTGGCAATGGTGTTAATGTAAATGGAACATCAACCGATATGAACACTTATATCTTGAGATATGCTGATATCCTGTTGATCTATGCAGAAGCAACCTTAGGTACTGCAGCATCTACAAGTGACGCCTCTGCGCTTGAAGCATTCAATCAGGTGAGACATCGTGCAGGATTTGGCGTTTCAGCCGATAAGACCGTGCTTACCCCAGAGCTGATCCTGCATGAAAGAAGGGTGGAGTTTGCATTTGAAGGTGATTACTGGTTTGATATTCAAAGACAAGGTTTTGCTAAGGCTAAACAAATTGTTGACCAGCAGGAAAGAGGTATTTACAGCTCGGCTGGTAAACACCGCATTGAGAGTGTTAAAGCAACCTTGACTTCAGAAGCTAATCTGTTTATCCCAATTCCAACAACAGAGATCCTGACAAACCCAGAATTGGGTAAACCTGCTATTCCATACTATTAGACCATTATAAAATATTCGATATGAAACGATTTAAATTAAAAAGCTTTGCGTTGGTGCTCCTGTTGGCATCCACCTTCCTTGCTGCCTGCACGAAGGAAGAGGAGCGGCCTGAAGCATCGGAAAGTCCAAGGGCCAATGCGCTTGAAATAACTGAAGGTTCTGCAGGTGAGGTCATCACCGTAACGGGCGACAAACTAGGCGGCATAAAAACCATTCTATTTGAAAAGGATAGTGTATTAGCACCGTTTAACCCAGTGCTAAATAATGATCGCGCAATTGTATTCCGGGTGCCGGACGAGGCTGTTGGTGGTGAGCAAAACATCATCCTGACCAATACCCTGAACAAGCAGATCATTATTCCGTATAAAGTCATTGCTTTGCCAACCGTTACTGGAGTATCTAACTATAACTTCGTACCAGATGGCCCTGCGATAACGTTAACCGGTAACAACCTGGGTGATGTAACTTCTGTTACCTTAGAAGGCAGCAGCGCAGCCGCAACCATTGTATCGCAGTCGAAACGTGAACTTGTGATCACTTTCCCTGCAACAACGGTAAACAGTGCAAAACTTGTTGTTACAAACTCAACCGGTCCGATCACTACAAACCAGGAGTTCGTAAACATGAACAATGCCTTCAAGATCTTCACCGATGATTATGAGAATGGCTTTGTAAATGGCTCTTGGGGACCTGCAGATATTTCAACCGAATTCTTTAAGTCTGGTTCGAAATCATTCAAAGCTGGTTACAACAAAGGCAATTGGAGTGCAGATGGTTTTGCATACTGGGATGGCCTGGCAAACATGCCGGAGTACAAATTCCTAAGCTTCTGGGTTAAAGGTGGCTCAGCGAATTACACCTTGTACCTGACTGGCGACCAACGTGCAGGTGGATACGGAAACTCCGATAAATCTATTCCATTAAACATCCCTGCCAATGTTTGGACCTACTTTAAGATCCCGATGTCGACCATTAAGTTCTGGGAAAAGGGCGCTCCGATGAAGCAGTTTGGCTTCTGGATCGAAGGTCCGGATGCACAGGATGAGGCATTTTACTTTGATGACGTAATCTTCATCAAATAGACCACTAAAACTTCATTAGCTGGCTTGTAATTCATTTTACAAGCCAGCTTTTTTTTAGAGGCACCTGGCCGGAGTGGACATCTATAATGCTGAGTCCAAATTGTGGAGCTCCAGGGTAACATCTATCAAACATATTTTGCAGCATGGCTTTAACTTCTTACTTTCAGCCTTTAAACTGTTTTAAAAATGAATAAAACTCTACTGTTTACCTTAACTGCCGGCTTGCTCTATATGTCGCCCGCCCAGGCGCAGCTTAAGCGATTAAGTCAGCAGCAAACGCTGGGAAATCAACCTTCTCTGACGATTCCATTAAACCCGGTTACGGGCTGGGCGGATGCACAGCATTACATTGAAATGGATATAAAGGACCGCAGCCTGAAAGCGGTCGACGTGAATACCGGCAAGAAGGAAAGCTATACCCCACCACCGAAAAGCAATGTAAGTGTGATGGTGAAAGACGCTGACGTTTTCATCCAGTATGGAAAAGATGCGCCGAAGCGTTTAACGAATGATAAAGACGAGGAGAAGAACCCTACCCTTTCTCCGGATGGAAAATATGTTGCTTTTACCCGCAACAACGACCTGTATGCCGTTGATGTAACGACAGGCAAAGAGATTCGCTACACCAACGATGGTACAGATGTTATCTATAACGGTTATTCTTCCTGGGTATATTTTGAGGAGATCTTAGGCCGCGCAACAAAATACAAGGCTTTCTGGTGGTCGCCAGACAGCAAACACATTTCCTTCATGCGCTTTGATGATACCAAAGTACCGATGTTCCCGATCTATGGATCTACCGGTCAGCATGGCTATACGGAGAAGACCCGTTACCCTAAAGCTGGTGATGCAAACCCGGAGGTTAAAATCGGTTTTGTCCCGGCAGTGGGGGGTGCTGTGGTTTGGGCGGACTTCAATGCTAAAGATGATCAGTACTTCGGTACCCCATACTGGAGCTACGACGGCAGCAGCATGATGGTGCAATGGCTGAACCGCGGTCAGGATAACCTGAAGTTTTACTCGGTTGATCCACTTACCGGTGCCAAAAAGGAGATCTATGACGAGAAACAGAAGTCTTGGGTTGACCTGGACTTTGATGAGCGCATCACCTACCTGGAAGACAAAAAGCACTACATCCTGAGAAGTGACAAAACCGGCTGGTCGCACTACTACCTGTACACGTTGGGCGGCAAACTGCTGAACCCACTAACTAGCGGAAAATGGCAGGTAACCAAACTGGTGCATGTAGATGAAAAAAATAAAGTGGTTTACTTTATGGCCCGTAAAGAAGCTTCAACCCGTACCGACTTTTACCGCGTAAATTACAATGGTAAAAATCTGAAACGTTTAACGTTTGGCGAATATAGCAATCAGGTGGAGATGGCGCCAGATGGCAGCAAGTTCATCACCACCTACTCGAACGTTTCTACCCCACAGAAAAGAACTTTGGTAGACAACAATGGTAAGATCATTAAGGAACTTGGAGACAGCAAATCTCCGGATTTCGCTTCTTATGAATTCGGTAAAACGGAGATGATTACCATTCCAACAGAAGATGGCTACAACCTTCCGGCCGTGATCACCTACCCTACTGGCTTTGATAAAACGAAGCAGTACCCTGTTGTGTTCAGCATCTACGGCGGACCAAATGCAGGTACCGTGACCAACACCTGGAAAGGTACTGCGCCCCAATACTGGGCGAATGAAGGTGTGATTCAGATTGCTGTAGATCACCGCGCCTCTGGCCAGTTTGGAAAGGAAGGTGTTGCTTTGATGCACCGCAACCTTGGTAAATGGGAGATGAAAGATTATATGACCGCAGGTCGCTGGTTGAAATCACAACCTTGGGTTGATGGTAAAAAACTACTGATCACTGGCCATAGTTACGGCGGCTACATGACTTGTATGGCTTTAACTTACGGTGCTGATGTCTTTGATTTCGGTTATGCCGGCGCACCGGTTACCAGCTGGGAATTGTACGACAGTCACTATACTGAACGTTTCATGGACACGCCACAGGAAAACCCTGAAGGTTACAAGAATGCGTCTGTATTGACCTACGTAGATCAGTACAAAGGGTTATTACGTGTGATGCATGGCGATATGGACGATAACGTCCACATGCAGAATACCATCCAGTTTATTGACAAGCTGCAGAATGCAAACAAGCATTTTGAGTTGATGATCTACCCTGGTGGCCGTCATGGTTGGGGTGGTGTGAAAACCCCGCATGATCGTGCAGAGCGCTTCCGTTTTTACTATGAAAACTTATTGAATAAGCCGATGCCGGCTTCCCTGGCTAACTAAAAGCCATGATATTGCAAAAGCCCTTGGACTTCGTTCAAGGGCTTTTTGTTTTTAGTTCCGCTTTCGGCGGTTCTCGCGCCGTTGTTCACGATCTGCTTTCATCTTTTCAAACTTCTCGATCTGTGCCTTAATCTCTTTTTCTTTCTCCACGGTAAACCCTATGCTGTGCCGTATGCCTTGAAACAGGCTTTTATGGATAAAGCTAAAGAAGGATGCCTTTGCCGGTCGATGGTAATTGATCTTTGCAGAGACAAACTTACCTTCCCGGTCGGGGTTGCCGGAGTTGATGATCAGGTTATTTGCAAGAAAGGACATAAAGCCTTTACTCACCAGACGGTCGGAATCTTCAGCGGGCTCCAGCAGTCTTACACCAAGGTTATGATACCGGAAGTCGAGCGTGCCTAAGGCGAGGCTTTCGTTGGCTCGAATATCAAAACGGAGTTCATCAATAAATCCGCTCTTAATCTGCAGCATGGCTACCGGTCTGGTGATCTTATTCAGCAGCCGCCCATCCATGTTCCGCAACCTGCCTTTGTAATTGAAGAATCCATTTTTAGCCGAGAGGTGGAATTTGAAATCGACATCCAAGGCACCTTTTTCCATGAACCGGCTCTGCAGTTTCGCCGTCATCACCGGATTTAGTGCTTTGTACTTTGGAGCATTCGTCAGGTTGCTGATCGTTCCGGAGGTCTTGTTAAACGTGATACTCCCCTTCTGTTTACTGCGGCGGTTGTAGGCCGAGTAACTGAAATCAATGTCATTCAGATGAAGCTTCTGCACGGTCACCGTACCACTTAGATTCTGTAGCAGCTGATGCGGAAACTGTCCGCTTTTAGGAAGGCCTTTGCCGGGTATCACATTGGAACTAAAAACAGCAACAAAGCCGTTATTGATCTGCATGTCCTTTGCAAATAGCTCCTGTGTGGAGATATAGAGGGGAAAATCAATGCCGCCCAGGCTGATCTCATTGAAAGAAATGTTGAAGCGGTCCTTAGCATAACCGGCAGCTTTTGAGAAATCCATTTCCGGATGTTGCGGCACTACAGTAAACTGCCTGATCTTTAAACGGCCGGTGGATGCCCGGAAGTCCAGCTTGTTCATCTTAATGTGGTACAGGCTATCCGGGCTTCGGTATACATAATCGTTCATGCTGAGCACAACATCTTTAAGCAGGTACAAACGTTTGGGGTCCTCCGCAGATTTGGGATCGATGAGCCAGTCTTTAAGCGTGATGTTCAGGTTAGACAGGGAGTCGGCTACTGGCTTTTCACCGTTGTTGTTGATGTATTTAAACTTGATGTCGCGCAGATTTATATTATTGACCTGCAGCTCTGCCAGATACTTGGAAATGTAGTCGTAAGGATTGTACCTGGGCCTTGGCGGTTTTCCTTCATTATAGGGCTGTTGCTTATTGACCATCATGATATCCGGTCGCAGCAGCAGCAGCTCATCAATTTGCAGTTTATTTTTCCTGTACAGTGTAAAGGGGTGAAAGCCCCGGATCATCACGCGCTTTACGCGGATGGTATAGATGTTATTCGGACCGGCGGCCCGGGCATTTAAGCGTTTAAGCGCCAGAGAATCGGGAATGATGTTTACGTCGTATAAGGAAGCATTACCGGTGATCCAATTGGTGCGGATGGTGGAGAACTCAACATGGTAGAGGCTGTCTGTAGCGGTAAAAACCAGGTCTTTTAATTCCTGGGTAATGACCGGGCGGAGTTTTTCAGAATAGTACCAGGATAATGCAGTGGCGAAGATAGATACCGGCAGCAGAATGGCGGCGATATACTTAACAATCCGGAAGTTTTTATGCGCATGATCTGACATATCCGGCTAAAAGTTACTACTTTTTTTCCTCACGTGCTTGCTTTCTTTCCGCACGTTTTTGCTGCCGTTTTTCTTTACGTTCTTCCTTGCGCTCTTCGAGCTTCTCCTCTATTTTCTCGTGCGACTTCGCCGCACTTTTCGGTTTGATAAAGCCAATACCTACGGTTTCCCGGATACCGGTAAAAACACTTTTCCAGAGTAAACTGAAGAAGGATTGCGAAGGTGAGCGGGTAAACTGTACCGCTGCAACGCGGAGTGGCTCTCCTTTTTCAGGATTGGCATCCTTAATAACCAACTTGTTCGCCAGGAAGGACAGCAGACCTTTCTTCTTAGGCGTCTCACCATCTTCAGCCTCCTTAAGCAGCTGCACTTTGAGGTTGTTGTATTGCATTCTCAGGCTACCTGTAGAACCCACAGCATTTCCTTTAATGTCAAATTCAACTTTTTGAATATTACCTGTTTCAATCTTGACCAATCCAAGTGCAGAAGCCAGTGGGTTTAAAGCGGGCATATTCATGGAACCTATATTTCCCCGGAAGCTGAAGGCGCCATCTTTAGCGTTCAGGTTAAAACGAAGGTGTGCATCGAGATCTGCCGCCTTAATGATCTTCGCTTTTAGATCTGCCGCCATGAAGGCATTTTTGCTTTTCTGCAGGGAATCGTTCGTCACGTTTTTAATAGTGCCGGTCAGGTTATCGATATGCACCGTACCCCGCTCCTGCGCAATTGGATTATACTCAGTATACGCTACGTCAACGTTTTTCAGATTTACCGTGTCGATGATCAGTGGCAGTTCTACCCTTTGCAGTGCGATGTGCGGAAAGTTGCGGCTCTTGTTCTCCTTTGAGGGTGGGAGTTCGCGGTTCATGAATATCTTCACTTTGGCGGAAGCAATGGTCAGGGCCTCCGCATACAAGCGCCCCTCCACGTTGAAGCGCTCCAGATCTAAACCGCGAAAATTGATGGTCGGAAACTTCAGGTCATAGCGATCCCGTTGGGTCTTGTACTTCCTGCTGAACTCCAGGTCCGGATACATCGGGATCATCTGAAATCCCTTCATCCGGATATCCCCTTTGTTGGCAAAGCCGGTAAGGGTATCCACCTTCATGGTGTACAACTTATCTTTGCTGATCGACTTGTACCCGATCAATTCAAATGCAACGTCTTTGCTGTAATAAAACCTTTCTTTATCATACTGGGATACACTGTCAATAAGCACATCAGTAATGCTGACATTAAGCTTTTGCACCGCATTCAGAACTGTCCCTGTTTCTCCACGAATGTAATCGAAGTTTGCATTAAGCACTTTGATGCTCCTGATATGCACAGATTCCAATGATTTGGAGATCTTCTGATAAAGATTGGTTGCTGTTTTTGTAGTGTCGGCCTGCGGTTTAACATTGAAGCGCAGCATGTTGATGGAGGGCTCGTCTATCACAATTGCATTCATGTTGATCCGCTTCTTAAAGTAGGCTTCTAAAATGCTGATGCGGGTAAGTTTAAGCTTTGCAAGTTTGATCTCGAACAGGTGCACCGGGGCAAGTTCTTTTTTTCTTAGTGCATGGAACACCGAGGTATCCGGATAAAGTCGTACACTATCCAGACTCACCGTACCGGTAAGCACGTTCAGGTTGAGGTCTGTAAAATCTATGTTGTATAAATGGTCTGAAGCCTCATATATGCCGGTCTTGATCTTTTCCGTAAGAAAGGGTTTCCACTTCGCTGCAATGTATATCGCGGAGGTTACGACAATTACAAGTAGTGCAATTAAGCTGCCTGCGATCCATTTTAGGAGCTTTCTTTTCTTCGGGTTAAGGTTCGTCATGAAGCAGCTTTCATTGGTTTATAGTATAATAAGGAAAATCAAAAGCAAAATGTTTGGGGCCCCATTTAAATCTGACACTTTGTCATTTTAAAAATTAATTGCTTAATTTTGTATTTCAGTAATAAAGCATACAGCAATGATTGAATTAGAGCTAGCAGACAAGACACACGATGAAGCGCGCCAGGGTGAAGCTTTAATAATTGATACGCCGAAGCTTCAGAATGCACGTAAACTGTACATTGAAAGCTATGGCTGCCAGATGAATTTCGCCGATAGCGAGATTGTGGCTTCGATTTTAGGTGATAACGGTTTTGAAACAACCGGCGATTATAAAGAGGCAGATTTAGTATTCATCAACACCTGCTCCATCAGGGAAAATGCAGAACAAAGGGTGCGTAACCGTTTGTCGCAATTTGGTGTGGAGAAGCGTAGAAATCCAAAGCTTATTGTGGGTGTTCTGGGCTGTATGGCCGAAAGATTGAAGTCTAAATTCCTGGATGAAGAGAAGCTGGTAGATATGGTTGTTGGACCGGATGCTTACCGCGACCTGCCACAACTGATCGGTCAGGTGGAAGATGGTCAAAAAGCGATCAACGTGTTGCTTTCCCGCGAGGAAACCTATGCAGATATCAGTCCGGTGCGTTTAAATGGAAATGGCATAACTGCTTTTATTTCCATTATGCGCGGCTGCGACAACATGTGTTCTTTCTGCGTGGTACCATTTACCCGTGGACGTGAGCGCAGCAGGGATCCTTATTCCATAGTTGCGGAAGCGCAGGATCTATTCGATCGTGGCTACCGCGAAGTGACCTTACTTGGGCAGAACGTGGATTCGTACAAGTGGAAGGGCACTGAAGGAACAGAATCAGCAGAGGTACAAGTGAACTTCGCTCAACTGCTGGAGATGGTTGCCCTGATCAGCCCGGATCTACGGATTCGTTTCTCGACCTCTCACCCTAAAGACATTACGGACGAGGTACTTTATACCATTGCCAAATACGATAACATCTGTAACTATATACACCTGCCGGTACAATCAGGCAGCACCCGCGTGTTGGAACTGATGAACCGCACATACACCAGGGAGTGGTACATGAACCGTGTGGATGCCATCAGGAGGATCATTCCGGATTGTGCAATTTCTTCAGACATCATCGCAGGTTTCTGCACAGAAACGGAAGAAGAGCACCAGGAGACCTTAAGCATGATGGACTATGTTGGTTATGACTTCGCCTTTACCTTCAGCTATTCGGAGCGTCCGGGAACATTGGCTGCGAGAAAGCTGGTGGATGATGTGCCTGAGGAAGTGAAGAAACGTCGCTTGGCGGAGATCCTGCAGAAAGCGCAGGAAACTTCTCTGTACCGCTTGCAGCAGAATGTGGGTAAAACCCTGCGCATTCTGGTGGAGGGGACTTCTAAGAAATCAAAAACAGATTATTGCGGTCGTAACGACCAGAATGCTATGGTGGTTTTCCCGGCAACGGCGGAAATTAAACCAGGGCAATATGTGAATGTAACTATTGAACGTTGTACATCAGCGACCCTATTGGGTAGAATTGCGGAGTAATTATGGACGTACAGGATATTAAAAACAGGTTCGGGATCATTGGCGGCTCACCGCTGCTGAACCGGGCGATAGATATAGCGAGACAGGTTGCACCTACGGATATGTCGGTTTTAATTACCGGTGAAAGTGGTAGCGGTAAAGAGGTGTTTTCGCACATCATCCACCAGATGAGTGCAAGGAAGCACGGTACTTTCATCGCCGTAAACTGTGGTGCTATTCCGGAAGGCACGATCGATTCGGAGCTATTCGGGCATGAGAAAGGTTCCTTTACCGGTGCGCATGAAGCACGTAAGGGTTACTTTGAGGTGGCCAATGGCGGAACGATCTTCCTGGATGAGGTTGCCGAGTTACCGCTGGGCACACAGGCACGTTTGCTTAGGATCCTGGAAAGCGGGGAATACCTGCGCGTGGGTTCTTCGAAGGTGCAGAAAACCGATGTGCGCATTATTGCGGCGACAAACGTAGACGTTTATAACCGGGTGAAAAATGGCAAATTCCGCGAGGATCTTTACTACAGGCTGAACACCGTGCCTTTGCGCATTCCTGCGTTGCATGAGCGTAAGGAAGATATCTATCTGCTGTTCCGCAAGTTTTCAGCAGATTTTAGTGATAAGTACCGCAGTCCGGGTATACAGCTGGAACCCGATGCCATTCAGGTGCTCAGCAACTACAGCTGGCCGGGTAACGTACGACAGTTGAAAAACATTGCCGAGCAGATCTGTGTGTTGGAGAAAGACCGCAACGTTACAGCGGCCGCATTGCTAAACTATATTCCGAATGAAAGCGGCGCTAACCTGCCGATGGCCATCAACGGCAATAACAATAAGGAAGATTTTACCGAAAGGGATATTCTATACAAGGTTCTTTTTGATATGAAAAAGGACATGGTTGATCTGAAGAAGCTTGTTGCGGAGATTATCCAAAGCGGCGGTAACACGGCCCACATTATGGAGGATAACCCGCATTACATCAACCAGCTTTATCAGGAAATTGACCGGCCGAAGTTTGAGCCACAGGCATTGACAATTAACAAGCCTGCGCCAAATGCACCGATGGAATACAACTACGCACATGAGGCGGAGGAAGTAGAAGAATCACTGTCACTGGTGGATAAAGAATCTGACCTGATTAAAAAGGCACTGAAAAAGCATAAAGGCAAACGTAAGTTTGCAGCGCAGGAGCTGGGTATTTCTGAGCGCACCCTATACCGCAAAATCAAAGAACTGAACTTAAATTAATGATGAAGAAGATATATATCCTGCTTTTTGCGGTTGTTGCACTGTTTAATTCATGTTCAATCAAATTCAATGGAGCGTCAATCCCCCCGGAGATGAAGACCGTGACCGTGAACTTCTTCGAGAACAATGCGCCCTTGGTAATCCCTTACCTGAGCCAGCAGTTTACAGAGGACCTGCGTACCAGGATCAGGAACCAGTCGCGCCTGAGCATCGTGCAGAATGACGGCCATGCGATATTTGAAGGCCGGATTACGAACTATGAGATCCGTCCGGTGACACTTACCGACAATAACCAAATGAACTCCAATACACAAGGTTCAAACAGGCTATCAATTACTGTAAACGTGAAGTACACGAACAATATTGACGCTAAACAGAGCTTTGAAGAGTCGTTTACAAGATTCAAGGATTTCGTGCTTTCCGGCTCTAGCTTGCAGGCACTTGAGCCGCAATTGATCAAAGACATCAATACGCAGTTGACTGAGGATATTTTTAACAGGGCTTTTGCTCAATGGTAATAATTGTATCTTAGCAACGTGGAGCAGGGAATAGACCATAATAAACAGCTTAGTTCTATCATTAATGATCCGGATAGCCTGCGGCATTCGGACATTCCTTTATTGCGGGAACTGCTGGAGCTGTACCCCTACTTCCAGCCCCTGCGGTTAATTCTGGCGAAGCTCTCCATGGAAACAGCGGAAGCGGAACACACCCTCACCACCACCGCCTTGTACACCAATGGCGCCATGTTGCACCAATTCCTGCACCGGAAACCGGCGATGCAACCGGCAAGGTCTGCAGAAGCACCGCTTCCATCAGCCCCTGCTGTAGAAACAACCTTCGAAGATAAATCCATTTTTGAAGAAGCAACAGACCTGGAGGCGGCAAGTTTACTGGAAGAAGTATATGCCTTTGGTGCCGCTGACCCGGAACAGCCTGAGGAAATCAACAGCGTTGAAGAGGTAAATGATACCATTACTGACGATCAGGCCACTTACGACGAGATTGCGGAAATCAATATCCACGACTACGACAATCCTATTGATCATCTTTCTGCAGCGCAGAGCGATGACACCTACGAAGAAATATCAGAGATAAACATTCATGACTATGATGGGGATGCTCCTGTAGAGCAACCGGCTATAGTAGATAATAATGCCTTTATAGAAACTGTTGAGAATATTGACGGAGGCATTGATGAAATTGATATAGCGGTTGCAGATCATAGTTCAACGGGTGCAGAGGATAATGATGCACAGGAAATATTTGAAGAGATTTCTGAAGTTGATGGCCATGACTATCAACAGCCCGCTACCGAACAGACCATACCTACGCCTGCGCCGGTCATTGAGACTTTAGAAGATAACTTCGTTGAAAATATTGCCGCCACTGATTTCTTCGCTTTCGAAGAGAAGTTCATCGCGGATGATGCGCAAAACAATAGCAAAGCAGTTTCTGCACCTCCAGCCCCGGCTTGGACGGATCAACAACAGGCAAATCCAGGAGAGAAGGACACCAGTGAAATCACCAATTACGACGATGACACACTTCCTTACACCTTCCTGTGGTGGCTGGCAAAAACACGGAAAGAGCATTCCACGATCTTCCAGCCCTATGCGACGCCAAAGCGGCAAACGCAGAGTGAGCTCCATCAGCAATATGTAGAGCACATTTTCCATATTCAAAGTCCCTTCAATGCAGAAGAGATCCTGAACAACGTTCCGGAGCACCAGGCAGATCCGAAGGATGCTAAGATCATTGACGAGTTCATCAAGAAAGACCCGCAGATCACGCCGCCAAGGCCAGAGCAGATTGATACGGAAAACAAGGCTAAGCGTAGCGCCGAGGACCACAATGATCTCGTTTCAGAGACCCTCGCGAAGATCTACATCGAGCAGATGCTTTACCACAAGGCCATAGATACTTATGAAAAATTAAGTTTGAAGTTTCCGGAAAAAAGCCGTTACTTTGCCGATCTTATCCAATCTATAAAAAAGAAAATTTAACCATATAACAGACTATGCTTTTTTTAATTATTCTATTGATCATTATTTGTGTCGCTTTAGCAATCTTTGTATTGATCCAGAACCCTAAAGGTGGTGGATTGGCAACAGGATCGTCAGCCAGTAACATGTTCGGCGTACAGCGCACAGGAGATGTTCTAGAAAAAGGCACCTGGATCCTGTTAGCCGTAGTTGTTGTAATTACTTTATCTATTACAACCATTGCTAAAACTGGTAACGGCGGTTCAACCGGAGCGTCGAAAATTCAGGAACAACTGAACAGAACACCTGCTCCATCTCCAATTGGAAATGCGCCTGCTAATAACAATGCTGCTCCTGCTAACAACAACACTGCACCTGCAGAAACACCAGCGCAGCCAGCACCATAGTCCTAAATAAAGATTTGAAGCCCGTTAAGACAACTCTTAACGGGCTTTTATTTTTACTGAGAATTTTAAAAAGGTCAATATATTGTTGTTATGCAAAATGTGTTGGCTGTTCGTGTCAGTTCAGATCGGGCTAGGTAGGCTATATGTTATACCGTAAAAAAGGTTGAACGACACGATTTTATTCTCAGGAGTCTGAACAGTACTTAAGGCCATAACTAGGAGCCTGGATAAAACAAAAGGATAGACGAAGGGGAATTAAGTCGATACGATCTAAATTCTTGATTATGGCTATTACAAAACAATCAGTTGGGATAGATATCTCACAAGCTACATTTACAGTATGTCTGTGTCAGCGTGCAGAGAATGGCGAATTAGCGTTCTCAAAAGTAGTAACCTTTGGCAATGATACTAAAGGTTTTAACCAAATGCTTCGCTGGGCCAAGGGCGCTATCGCCATCGGACCAGAGCTTGTGTTTCTAATGGAAGCCACGGGTGTTTATTACGAAAATTTGGCACACCATTTACATAAAGTAAAGAAAAGGGTTCATGTGGTGCTTCCTAACACCTCTAAACACTACTTTTCGAGCTTAAACATCAAGACCAAGACAGATGCTGTTGATGCAAGGATCTTAAGTCAGCTTGGAGTAGAGCGGACTCATAAGCTTTGGACTCCACCTCCTGCCGCCTTATTACAGCTGAGGAATCTAACCAGATATTATGTTCAGCTACAAGAACAAAAAACTAGCCTTGGCAACATCAAGCACAGTAAGGACGCTTCGCACGATGTTCAAAGCTTCATTCTCAAGAGTAATAAAAAGTTGATTGAAGATATCGACAAAGAAATTGCAAAAACGTTAAAAGAGATAAAAAGGCTTATAGAAACAGACAGCAACCTGAAAGAAAGAATAACAAAGCTGCTCACCATAAAGGGAGTAGGTTTGATTACCATAGCTACTATCCTGGCCGAAACTATGGGATTTGAGCATTTCAGGAATGCTAAACAACTGGTAAGTTATTCAGGCTATGATGTCGTGCAAAGAGAATCAGGAACCTCCATAAAAGGCAAGACCAGAATCTCTAAAAAAGGCAATCGGTACATCAGAAATGCATTGTACTTCCCGGCAATGGTCGCTTGCAGATTCAATCCTGGTCTAAAAGAAATGTATACAAGAATCAATCAAAACAAACCCTCAAAGATGATTGGACAAGTTGCCATTCAAAGAAAGCTATTAATATTGATCTATACTTTATGGAAGAATGATACGGAGTTCATTGAGGGCTATAAACTAAGTAGTCCCAACCCGAAAGTTGAGACTACGCTAGATAGTTCCATAGTCGAACTTCTTTGAAATACAAAAATACTTTTTTGTCTAAAATGTTTGCAATTTATAACAGTACCTTTT